>NZ_CP084265.1:2400000-2748468 GCF_022879595.1 Caballeronia sp. Lep1P3
CTTGCCGGATGCGGTCAGGTCAGCGAGATAAGCTTTCTCGTGTATGAGTCCCCGTTCTTGCACGAGCGCGAGCTGGTCGTCCTTCGGACTGCGCTCAAGCGGCGTATCCATATCGATAAGCGCCAGCGTTGTGCTGTGCTCGCATTCCAGGAAGGACACGAGGTCCGACGCCGAATAGATTCTCACACCGTCAACATGCAGCATCTCTTCTCCTTGTTCTCCGCAGCCTGCTCATGATACGGCCATAAGAGACAGAATATGTCTCCTATTGGCGGTATCGTGGCGCCGTTGGATTGCGGTCAGCCATATTTGACGACCAGATGGTGGGGAACCTGGGGCAAAAAGCGCCCGGCCCTTCAGAAATCCGATAAGTGTGCCGTTATTAACGCGCAGCGCCCGGCTTGCCGAGGCATTCACATCAATTGATATTGAGCGAGGCAGACCCCTTGAGTACGCCCAACACCAATCCGACGGAGCATTCCCTTGTCCTTCGCGGCTATCAAAGCTCCATTGACACGTGCCGCCAGCAATTTCGAATCGTCAACAACGAGAATACGAAGTGGGGTGCCACACCCGGCGCGTTCAGGGGAAACCAGAGCGGACCAGAAGGTTACCCGCGCACGGGCTACGAGATTTACAACGCCTGGGCAGAGGCGGAGCTGAAAAAACTCATCGTCCTTAAACGGGACGGCAAGCTCAGCGGGATGGTGACTTCGCCACAATCCTTCGATGAGTGGCATAAGAACATGCTGGCTTCCCTGCATGAAGCATGGGCGGCTCAGGCGCATCGCGAGTTTCCACTAAAGCGTCGGCAATCGCACAAGCTCGTCAACCTGTTCATCAAATGGCTCCGCATCAAGCCAATCCCGCAGGAATTCCGGAATGCTATCGAGCAGTGGGGGCACACCACGCTTAGCAAACCAACGATGAATCGCATTGGCGGACTGCTGCAGGACGATACGCTCGCCTTCCCACCGGAGGAGCAGTTCGACGACTGGTACCGGATGACCCAACAGCGCCTGCGCGAATTTACACAGGAGAACGGTGGCTCGCCCATGCTGGTCGATATTTACTGTCGTTGGGAGTCTCTCGGTGACCCAGACGAAGACTGAAGTTATTGAGTGATTGAGCGCTGAGCCGAAGTCGCTGCGCAACGCAGTCTGCCGCAACTTATCGCAAGCTCACTGCACGGTATCAGTAACGTCTTCACCACCAGAACAGAGCTATGACTGCATTTCTTTTCGATGAGAAGGCGAGCGGCGTCCTCGCACCGTTCGAGCGCGTTTCGCTGTCGGCGACCACAGGACATAGCGAGCGTTGGCTACAGGAGCGACTCTATGAGTTGCCGCAACTGCTGCCGATGACGGAAATGTTCGGCTACGGCGAGAGTTTCGTGCCGCTTTGTCGCGAACTGCGTCTGCGCTACAGCGCGTCGAACGTCTTTCTGGACCTGCTCGGGGTTTCGGCGAGCGGCAGGCTCGTTCTGGTCGAGTGCAAGCTATGGCGCAACCCGGAAGCGCGACGGGAGGTTGTTGCTCAGCTGTTCGAGTATGCGACCATCCTCGCCGGCCTGACTTATTCCGACCTCGAGGCACAGCTCAAGAAGTCGCGAGGGCTGACTGGCGAGAATCCGATTTTTGCCGCGGCCAAAGCCGTGCATCCGGACCTAGAGGAAGCGCCATTCGTCGACGCGGTGAACCAATCTCTTACGGGTGGCGACTTCCTCCTCGCCATCGCCGGCGACGGCATCCGGAGTGACCTTCACGCTCTGCGGCGCCTGCTAGCCAGCCAGGGCGGATTGCTGTCGCGGCTTGCCTTTGTCGAAATCCGCACGTTCCGGGATGACGCCGGCCGCACGTTGCTCATTCCGGCAGTGTCGGTTCAGACGGAATTGGTGAGACGAGAAGTCCTCGTGCGGGGCGATGGAAGCGCCGTCGAACGCCTGCCGCAATTGGGACCCGTCCGCGCGGACGAAGCTGGAGGTCGTGCGGACTCGACCAGCTCGAGCCGCAACGAGAATCGCGCGTTCTGGGACAGGTTCATCGCGCAAGCCACGTTCGACCATCCTGACCAGCCGCCACCACGGCATGGCGGCAACAATTGGGTTCAGCTTGCCTTGCCCGGACCGGTAGTCGGCCTGACTGCTTATCGCGCCCTGCCGACGACAGCCGGGTTCTCAGTCACCTTCAAAGGAGCCCGAGGGCGAGAGGCACTCCAGACGCTGCTGGACGACCAAGCGGCGCTCGAGCAGGAAATCGGCGAGCCGGTGCGGTTCGACATTGCCGCTGATGCTGACCCGAAGGCAGGAACGATGGTCGTCGACTTCAAGCCGCCGGAAGAATCCGTGCAGCACGACGAGGCACAGATGGCTTGGCTGTTGCGGACTGCAAATGCACTTGTGAACACCCTCCGCCCGAGGTTTGCAAGCTTCGAAAGCTGAAAGTTAAACCATGGGAGACCGAGAATGCCGATGCTTATCAAGCACATCGACGCGATTGCCCGCGAGAAGCAACGCGATGTCCTTTACCTGTCGTTTCCACCGGCTGAAAAGCGGGAGAGCCGAACACACTATGAACAGCTCGATAGCCGAAAACGGATTATCGAGTGGCTCGACGCTCATCACGTGATATGGCTCATGTGCGGCGACGTCGCAAACGAGAATGTTATGCGTTCGTACGCCGGCCAGATTTACGTTGACGTGCCGTATGACACGGAAGACCCGACGTATCACTCTCTCCAAGAGTTACTCGAACACTCCGACGGCTCGATGCGGTTCAAGGATGTGATGTTCTGGGTCGTGTCGCTTCAACTGGCAATGAAGAACGCACATCACGATGAACCAGGCTTCTGGGAAAAGTGGGCCGAAGACTTCTGAGCCGTCGGTCCCACCCTAGCGGCTCTCTGTTCGCCGCGCCAAACGTACTCTGAAAAGAGTTCTTCGCCCGGACGCTGAATGCCCCGCCGCCATCCAAATCAGGGTAGTTGCGAACGAAAAAAGAGCACCGAGGCAATTATGGAGGGCAGCCGAACGTCGGAACGTCGGGCATACGCGGACGGATTGCCATGCATCTCTGATTCGAGTTACCGACTTGTCCGGCAGCAGAATGTCCCTCTGATTATAGGCTCGCGCGGCCGAGGAGCCAACCGCGGCTCCTCGATTCTAGTCAGCGTTCTGCCCTGCATCCTTGTCTTGCCACAGTTGCGCGTCGCCGGCATACGCTCGTTGGGACGCGAAACGTCCCAATCGTGACGGACGATTCAGATGTAGCTGCAACGAAGCAGTTAAAGAATTTCATTAGCTTCGCCGATACTTTCGTTGAAAAGTCCACGGCGTCGGGACGACAGAAACATCCAGCGCCCAGACTGCGAACCTTATCTGCTACCGTGGAAATCATGTACGAATCCGTGCTGCAATACGTCAGGAATCGAATCGAAAAGTTGCCGGAGCAATATACCTGGTCATTCACTGAAGGGGCGCTGCCTTTCGATATCCGGTTGCCTGCGGGCTCATGGTTTGAAAAGAACCTGGCGCTGAAAAAAGCACTTCATTTGGCGTGGCAACTCGGCTCGCGCGACGCGCGCATAGCGTTATGCGACTGGTATATCTCTGTTTGGGGCGGTATCCGGCGGAACAGCGCTGAGAACATCCGCCTTTACGCTACCGGGAGCGAGGAAAATATTTTTGCGCGCGGAGTCCAGGGAATTGCGTCCTGGTCAAAGGCGCTCACCATTCGCGACCCGGGCAGGTTCGCGATTTTTGACTCTCGCACGTCGGTATCGCTGACAGCCATCCAAGTCCTGGCGAACACGCCCGACCCCGTCATATTCCCGCCATTGCCCAGCCAGAACACGCAGGTGAAGGGCGCGAGTGCGCTGGTCAGGACACTTTGCAAGACACGCGCGTTTCAACGCGTGGCGCCCTCAAGCTGCTATGCGGATTACAACAGGCTTTTGATAGACGTTGCAAAAAACGTCGGCCGGGGCATCACAAATCAGATGGTGGAGATGGTCCTGTTCGCTGATGCCGAGTTGCTGGGCGAAAAGTTGATTCGCCACTATCAATGAAATTCCCTTTACGGGCGGCCACGTTCACCAGCATAGATGCAATGGTTGCTTGCCGCAGAAAGTCGACTCTTGCCGTTCAGCGGAAGCAGGAGAGGGGCTTGCGCCCTTCGAGCGGAATCGTGGCGACGCCGCCTCGCTCCCTAGTTGCCTGCGCGCCATTGCAGAGGCCATCGCAGACCTTCGTGCCAGCGCGCGCTTATCGCAGGCAAGTATCGAATCAGGACGGCGCGACGGCACGACGTCTCGCTGTGTTGTGCGTCAATCTCCGATTTGCTTATGGGGCGAACCAGCCGATTCGATAGAGACGCCAAATGTCCCGATGCACAACGACAATACGTCATCGAAAGTCGGCGAATGCTTGGGCGACGACATCCATGCGGACGGGTTAGGACGCGCCACCGTTGCTACCTTAATGCCTGTTTTACAGGGCACACAAGAACCTGAGAGAACAGATGAACAGCAATATCAAAGAGAGGAGCGGCGTCCAGAGCCCGCATACGGCTCAGAACGTTGACGCCGCTATCGCGCATCTCGAACGCATACTGTCGTTAGAAGGCTCCCACTCATTGTTCGGCCAGACCTACTGGCGAGCCCGAGTCATGCAAGTATGCGCAACCCGCGGGCTGATGCACGGGCAGCGGACGCGGTTGCAACGACTGCTTGGCCTTCTTGCGGACGCCGCAAGCACGTCACCGCCCCAAAGCTCGAGCTACAAAAGTCCGGGACAGGATGGTTATATGGCTAGTCTGGACGGTTTGCGTCATTCCGAACAAGTAGGACAGGCGACAACGGTACGCGTGGCGACGCACCTATCACGGGCGAATGTCGCATAGGACGACCGAACGCCGCTTTGCCGCATTTCGCCGTTCGCAATTTGCCTATCGTCGGAATCATCGGATTCGATAGAGACGCCAGATGTCTCAATGCGCGGAGACAATAAGCCATCAGCACTCGGTGAGCTTTTCCGCAACGACATACAGGCGGACCTGGCCATGGACGCGCAGGCAGCGCCATTTCGCTCCCTGATTCCTGCCACGAGCCAAAAGTGCGCAAGCTGGCTTGCCGTCGTCGGAAAAAGTTGACGACCGCGCGACGCACCGACGGTCGCATGTAGCGTTTCGGAAAAAAGCACCAAAGAACCTGAGAGAAACCAGATGACAACCAACCCATAAGGAACAAGGGCGGTCCAAAGTCCGTCCACAGCTCAGAACGTTGACGCCGCAATCGCTCACCTCGAGCATGTCTTATCATCAGAGGGCGCCCATTCACTGTCGGTCAGACCTACTGGCGAGTCAGGGTCATGCAGGTGCGCGCGACACCGAGTTTGATGCATACGCAACGAGCGCGCCTACAACGACTGCTGGACCTTATTGCGGACGCTGCAGGTACGTCACCGCATCAACGTCCCGGCACTAACAACGCATTTGCAGAAAGTATGCCTATGTGATGTTCGTGGTCTTCGTCCGTTCACCAGTCGGACGGCAGTAACTGTAGAGCGGATGCCGACGCCAGTCATTGGACACGCGCACCATACGAGCGCCTGTGAGCCCTCGCGAACTCGCTGCAGGTACGCAACCATTGGTCGAGGCCAGCCAAGCGGACAGTGGTCACGGGAGGCCCCGCGAAAACGGCCGCCGCTGTTTTGTTGGAGCATCTCCATGACTGATTCGCGACCTGGACGGCGTTACCTTCGGGCATCGTACAACTCCCGGGGCATTCGGCTGCATCTTGAAAAATACCGCCGTCACTGCAATGGACAGCGTGACCTGGTCAACATGAAGCGCCGGTCCGACATATCGGGTCGACTACGGCATCGGCCTGAGGCCGTTTCCGAGGAGTTCTTCCCATTACGAGAAAGTTCTTCGACGCCGAAGGCGTCCGGTGCCTAGGGCGGTGCAACGCACCGCATAGAAAGACTGGCGTCGACTGAGGGTCGCGCCAATCTTCCCCTTCGCATAAGACCTTATTCTTTCTTAAGAAAGAATAGAGTGACCTTGTCAAAAACCCGGCAACTCCTTGTGATACGAGGCTCCGCCGATACCACTCCGTTCACGACATGCCCGGCTCGTTCACCAAATGCCGCGTCATTACGTGAACGCGCGACGGGTTTAAAAGGAAGCTCAAAAGGACTGCTGGTGTCGTTCGTCGTTCAGGGCTACCGGCCCAGACAAGCACGGACATTCCTCACACGCACAAGGCAGATATGTCGACGCCGATATTCGGGCTATGGTCGCCGGAGCTCTCTAGGCGTACGGCGGCCTTCCTCCCCTTGTCTGATGCGGCTTTAGCTCGTTTGACGCGTTTCGTCGGCTGCCAGTCTGTTGACCATCGCACGATTCGTACGGTGCCAGGCACCGCGCACACCGGCTTGATGGTCCAACCCTTGACGCCCCCGAGTTGCTGCAATGCGTCGCGAATTTCCTGCCGGCGCCTGCGTACGGTGGCATCGGCCACGGCATCTCCTGACCAAACGTACGCGGCGAGCGTATCCAGCTTGAATTGCATGGTACCCCCAGGCCGCATACGAACCGAGAGGCTACAATGCAATGCCCGTGCGCAGTCCGTCGTGAGTGAGAGACGCTGCCCTAGGGAGACGGGCGAAAACTGGCCGCCAAACAGTACTTCGGCGAGCCGCCAGTTCAACACGACATCAACGCCTGCGTTGTCACTGCGGCGCCAGGCTAGCAATCGCGACGAAATCTGCCTGTCTTTCTCGGCAGACATCCAGACCGTCACCTCGCATAGGCGTTCAAGCTCGCGCCGAATCTGACGGGATGCACTACCGCCGCTCGCTCCCCGTCCAAGCTTGCGGCACAACTCCGCAAAGCTCACATGGAGACTCACAACAGGAGGCCTCCGTGCTTCCTCGTTAGCGTAAAGCATGTCCTCCATCGCCGCAATGCAAGCGTCTTGCCCCTCCGCGCCAATCTGTTCTTGAGCTAGTTCGAGCAATACCAGCAGTAAGGTCTGTTCGGGAATGCCAAGCCTATCTGGACCGCGCCAACGCCACGTGAGACCGGCAAACTCATACGTGACATCGAGCTTCGGCCGTGGGCCGTTCGGCAGGGAGCAGAACACGCCAGCGGTTGCAAGCGCCGTGTCATATCGAACCAGGCGAACTTCAACGAAGGTCCCAGGTCCAGTCATCGCGCCACCCGGGATTCTTTGGGCCGCCGCACCGCGGGAGCCTTCGGCCGCGCACCGACCCACGGCATGAGCGCCCCTGTCTCGCGGACCTTGCGCAGAACGACTGGCTCTAGCGGTTCCATATAGTTCGACTTCGAGAAATCGAATCGAACAAAGTACCGGCGCTCATCCTGCGCAATCCCCAGCTTTTCGGCAAACGACTCCGAGAGTCCCGACAGATTTGCCTGCCACCGCACGCCATCGGTCAGCGCGGAAGAGCCACGAGACGCTGTCGCCTGGTCGCCGGTACCGCTTAACGTCGAGCTGCGGTTGGTATGATGAGCAAGCAGCACTGCGGCGCCGGTCTTTTTGGCAATGCGCTGGAATGCGTCGACAACCGCCGTCATATGACCGCTGTCATTCTCATCGCCATCATGGAAACGTCGCAATGGGTCGGCGATAATCAGCCGGGCATCCCGGCACTGGTCGAGTATCTGCTTGTATCCCGCGCCATCGATTGCGTCAGCGCCAATACACAACAGCCGTCCCTCTCCGCCCAACGGGTACATGAAGAGATTGTCAGTGAGGCGATTGACGATGGCCAGCCGGCTTTCACGGTCATTCGTCTGCAAACCGGCAAACAACTGCTGTGCTGCCCCGTGAAGACGGTGGTGCATCACGGGTCTCGTCTCCTCCGCGAGAAAGGTCACGACTTTGGCTGGCGTCGATGCCGGGCAATTTGTCATCGCGCCGCCCAGCACCGGCTGGCCCGCGGCAATCGCCAACGCAATTTGTGTCAGAAGCATGCTTTTGCCCGTCCCCCCGGGCGCCGCGACGACACCGACCGAACCGGCCAGCAATCCCGGCAAGACATGGTCGAGTGTAGGCGGAGGTGTGGTGAGAGTCAGGCGGATATCGAGCCGCAATTCTTCAAGCTTCATCATCGCGCACCTCCCGCGACATGTTCGGCAAGCCACGCTTCAACGTCGCACTCGCGCCAGCGCAGCAGCCGCGTGCCCGGTATGTGCAACCGCGGCGGCACCGCGATTGGGTTACGGCGGAGGTCCTTCTTGATGGTTTCGGGGCTGCGCCTGAGAAGCGCGGCCAGCTCATCGAGGTCGAGGAGTTTCATGGTTGGTCCCAAAGAAACGGTTTTCTGGGACACGGGAGGGCGTTCAGCGCCGACACGTGCCGTTACGTGCCGTGAGGCGACGTAACGGGGCGTGTAGAGTGGCGGGTTTATATTTCGCACGAACAGAAACTGTGCGGCGTCGCTCAATCTGACGTCGAGCGCCGCGCCCGAAACCACTCGCGTCGTTTCGATGCGCGCGTCTGATTGCGCAAGCAGTTCTTCTGTCTCTGTTGCGGTTGCAACGCGCCGCCGTGGGCAGCATTCGCGCCCGTGCGCACAGCGGCCTTCCTTTGTTGTCGGCGACGCCTCTTCTGCGATGGAGGCAACACGTCCGCGTCAGCCTAAAGGTTTATGGGCGAATGCCGCTAAGACATACTCGACGAACATTCAATGGAGCGCACGTGGCAACAAAATTGACCTCGAAATCGCCGGCCGAGAGGGACGCCATGGCAGAGCTGGAGAAACTGATGAAGAGGCTGCAGAAGGACAACGCGGACTCCGTGAAGGCGGCTGCGTACCTCAGTCACATCAGTACGCCTCTGCACGCACTGATGGCCGCAAGCGCGGACTTCTTCGTGGCGGCAGAGGCTCTAAGGGCGGCCGAAGCAAGCGGCGACAAGACGACAACAAAAAGCGCGAATCGTGAGGTGAATAGGCACAAGCGCAAGCTGGACAAGAGCCGGGATGAGCTGTTACAGATGGTCGAGATGTCAAAGTTTGCTTTCAAGCGCAAACCCAAAACAGCAGCAGCCTGAGGACGCGCGTCGTAAGGTGGCCTGCCGCCCCGAGCCTCGCGGGCCGATGCTGGCAGAGCGGTCGGTCAGAGCGGCGATGAAGGCATCGACGGCATCATCAAGAAAGACCGGCTGGGGTTGGATATCATTCACCTGCGGGCGAAGCGCTGGCAGAATCCGGTTGGACGCCCGCAGGTCCAAGCGTTCGTGGGCAGCCTTGTCGGCAAGGGTGCGGGCAAAGGCGTCATGCTCACCACCTCACGCTTCACCGACGACGCCAGACAGTTCGTCAAGCACCTTCAGCAAAAGGTCGTGCTCATCGACGGCGAAGAACTCACCGGCCTGATTGACTTCAACGTAGGCGTCTCGGCCACGACACAGTACGTCATGAAGAAGATAGACCTCGATTACTTTGGCGAGGAGTAACGGACCGGAACAAACGATTGGAAAAGAGAGCCCGCCAACAGGCGGGCTCTCTTTCGTTACTACTTTCAATCCGCCTGCACGGCGGCTAACGGAATGCAGCGACTGCACGGAGACGTCCGGTTGACCAATGAAAGGGGCGACGGTCGACACCAGACTGCGTATTTTCTAAGCCGCCTACTCGGCGGTTACCACCCGTGCGCTGCGTTCACAAGAAAATAGAGAGACGATTTATATTCGTGCCGATACCTTCTTCGCCTACCCAAACATCTCCCTCTGCAAGACCGTGGACGGACTGTCCTGTCCTCAATCGCAGGCCTCATCGATGCAGCGCTGGCGGCAGTTTGCGTCGGTGTCGCGCACATTGACGGAAGGCGCCACACTGTTGTGACTAGCCTTGAACGCAGCTTGCGCCTGCTGACGCGCTGCCATCGGTGTGAGATTCGCACCCGGTAAGGCGGCCGCCCTGACGGTCCAGCTGGTTCGCTTGCGTGCCATGGGGTATCTTGGAAAGGCAGAGTCCTTCCTAGCCTATCACGCTACCGCCGGGAGCTCCGGAGGGCTGGTCGGCGGCGGGAAAGCCGACTCGTCGACACTGGATGCGAGGAACTCGGCCGCGCGCCGGCGGCCCTCCGGTGTCACCTTGAACGCGAGCACATCACGCTTCTTTTCGTCCTTTTCGAGCAGGCCTGCCTGCGTCAGAAGCAGCATCGCGCAGCGCAGTCGGTCCGTCAGAATGGGCGGCTTGAACGTCGTCTGGCGTTCGAAGTTGAGTTCAAGGCCCTCCTCGCCTGGAACGAGAATGTATCGCTCCCGGGGATTGGTCGGCTCCGCTTCAGCCCGCTCGCGGGCCACCTTGAAGTGCAGATTGACGACGAAATCCCGGGCTATCATGGACAGGAACTCCTGCGCGGGTCGAGCGCCGTATCTGGTCGCCAGCTGGGCGAGCCGCTGCGGTGCAAGGCGGTCTCGGCCGTCGGCCAGCCGATAGGTTTTGTTGCCCTCCCAATTGCGCGCCTCGACCGCGCAATAGGTCAGCGCGACGAGCGCCTGATAAGCGGCTTTGCCTGCTTTGTCCATCTTCTGCTTCGAGGTAGCCCGCAGCTTGTCGAAGAGTGCTGGGAGGCTCATGAGGTCCGGAGCCGCGCCCTCGACGGCCCCGGCTTCGTACAACGTGTCGGCGCTGCCCTGCAGACCGTTCCATCGCTCAAGCCAGGCGTCCAGTGGTTCCTGCACACGTGCCCCGTCAGACGCCAGGGCAGCAACGGCATCAGCCACCTGCTGGATTCGATGCGCTCCCGAACCCATAAGGCCCCGGGTCGTGAATTCGGTCAGACGCAGGAGCGTCTCGAGAGCAAGCTTGAGATACTGCCGGACCTGGAGGCTTGCCCATACGCCGCGTGCCAGCTCAATCTCGTCGATATCGACCTTGGTGCCATCAGGAGCGAGCCCGCTGCCCATGGCATGTCGCAACATGGCCTCGGGAACGAAACCCTTGGGGGCGCCAGCATCATTCTCCGCAGCGATGATGGCTCGCAACGCAAGTGCGATGCCCTGGTGACGCCCCGTCCATTCCGCCGTGAGTTCTTTTGGCTTGGCATCGGGCGACGGGAAATACTGCCCGAGAAATGCTTCCTGCTCCTTCGGATGCGGCATATCAAGATGCAGCAGAGGATACAGTTCGGGCACGCGAGACGGCGCAATATCAAGCGCTTCCGGGTCCTCGAGCCACCTTACCAGTTGCCGCGTGCTTTCCGGGTCGTCACTCTTGGAAATCTCGTGTTCCAGATGCTCAGCAAAGGCGTCGGCGAGGCTGTGACCGGCATCGGTCAGTCTGTAGAAGCCCTTGATGTCGGTGGCGTACGCAAGGAATCCCAGGCCGGTGACGATGCTCGGCCTGTACTGGGGTGCAGTCATCAGGTAGGCGCCGCGCGCCGTGTTGACTTCCCCTGTTGCCTTCTTTTTTTCCGCCTGCGCCTTGCTAAGGATATCCTTGAGCCGCAACGTGACCGGCTCGTCACCTTCGGGCCATTCCCGGTCAGTGCCCGGCAGGCCGCTTCGTTTCGAACGGTTGCACCACACCAGAAGCAGGTCAATCTTCTCCAGAGCGCCCACGGCGAGCTCCCGTCGTTTCTCGGTCTGCTCCTCGGGCATTGCAAGGGCACGCTCGCGTGCCAACCGGACCATCCAGCACAGGGCCGAGTACACCCGGATGGAATCTGCAACGTTATTGATGCCAAAAAACATCGTCCGGTAGAGGGCCATGTTGGCGCTCTGCAGGCCGAGCGGGTCGATGATGGTCGCCGTCTTGGCGCGGGTCGTAAAGACAGGGCTGGCGTGCATGTCACTTGCTCCAGTCGATGTACAGGTCACGCGACACGTTGAATCCTTGAAGCTTCGCGTGACGGATTCCCGCAAAGACCGGCTTCCCGCATGCCGAGTGAATCGTCACCTGGTGCGTCTCGAGCGCTCTCACTTCTCCAATTGCCCCTATCGAGACCCTGCAGTTAGGGCAGCCGGGTTTCCTCGTCAGCGGAAGCTTCTGTGAAATGAGGCCGAAGGACGGTTCGTCATCCTCTGGCGGACTGGCCCTCAGGGTCCGCAGGCGCTCAAGAATGCGCTGATAGCGCGGATTGGGCGGCGAGACTGCCGGGGCAACCCCGAAAACGGAACCGACCATCTGCTCCAGCTCTTCCTGCACCGTGAGGCTCGCGACGATTTGTGCAGCATGCGCGCGCAGTCGCTCACGTGCCTGCGCCGGAACAAACTCGAACGGGTCGTCCTTACGGGTCGTATTCGCGATAGCCGTATGCCAGTCCTCGAGGGTCAACTCTCGATTCGCGAATGACTGCATCATCTCCTTGAGCGCGCCGGTCGCGAGCCTCGGGGAGATGTCCAAGGCACAACATGCGAACGTGCAGAAAACCGAGAGCAATCGCTCCCGGTTGCCATCGTCGTAAGCATAACGGGTGTACTGCTCCAGCCACTCTCGAAGCCCATACGGGTCCGTCGCGACATAGACCGACCCTTCGGCGCTCTGGTCAGGTTCAGATGCTCCACCGGCCGCCATGATATCGACGTAGTCTTCCAAAACTTCGGCGGCGGCTTGCGCCACCACCGCCGATACGATGGGCGCGGTAGCATCTTTTTCGAGTGTCTTGGGGAGCTTTTCAAGCATGGCATCCCATGCCTTCTGCTCTTCCGGTTCTCCCGGTCTGTCCTTGCCGCTTTCCTTTTTCTGCGAATCGACAATGACAAGCTTGCTACGAGGGCCGCCTGCGAGCGCCGAATTCGACAGGATGCGTGCCGTCAGCTTTCTGAACGCGGCTGCCATGGCCTGTTCCGCGGTGATGGGAGGCACGCCAAGCTCCGGCTGGTCCTGGGCACTCCACTCGTTTGCGGCGCGCGGCTCGATGCGCTTCTGTCCGGAGGGCGGCACCTTGGCTGCTTCGCCCTTCTTCGGCCCAGATTTTGTCTCGTCGCCGAGCGTCGTCTTAGGCTCCGGCTTGCGGTGCAGAACGGCCGTCATCCAGTTCAGGATGGGCAGCAGGTCCCGGTCGTCGGGCCGGCCTCCCTGGCGTATGCGCCTGACGGCACGGGACAGCGCCTTTTCCTGCGGATTGGCGTCGAGCTCAACCTCTACGTTCAGCCACCCGGTCACGGTGAAGTCGCCTGCCTGAAGACGCAGACGCCGCGCTCCCTCTTCATCGGCGAGCGTCTGGGCAGGCGTGACAAACGAACCATCTTCTTCAATGAGCACAGCTTCGATAGGCCCACATTCCAGCTCGTCCTCACGCCACACTTCGAAGGTGGCCAGCCGCTCATCCGGACAAGGTGAAACCGTGCCCGTGATGGTGCCGTCGGACTGCCACTGGGCGTCGAGCGCAGCCGCGGCGTGGCCAAGTTCAGGCGACTTGAAGACGCACGCCTCGAACTTCGTGTTCGCGAGGTCGTCGCCTTCCAGCGCCTTCCAGTCGAATGGCGGCTTCTCAAGCTTGCGCACGAGCGAAAGTTCGACGTTCTCAAGACCAAAAAGACTCTGGAGCGTGGCATTGACCGAACCCGTCATCACCATGCATCCGGAGGGCGAACGCACCTCGAACACTTTTGCATGGGGAAATCGGCTCAGCGCCTTGGGGTCCAATAGCGCCGGCACCACGAAGCGCGTCCCCGCGGGGAGGCTATGATGGGGGGCGACCCGAATCACGTACTCGTTGCTCACGAGCTGCGCACCCAGCGAAATTTCCGGCACACCGCACAATCCGGCCAGTTGGCATACGGCCTCGCCCTTCGGGTCAAGGTACGGTCCGTATGCCGTCAATGTGGTCGCGGTAGGAAGGTGTTCAAGAACCAGTTCCGCAAACTGGTTGCCCGCGGGCCCGTTAAGGGTGTGGATGAGCCAGGCGGTTAGGCTCTGGCGGGCGGCAGCAGGTGCGGCGGCTGCGACCTCGCGCCCACGGCGCGCGTAGTACATTAGGCTCGCGGACGCCTTGGCGGACAGTCCCGGAGTCTGCGCAAACAGTTCAGCGAACGCCGCGAAGGCTTCGAACACCAGCGGGTGCTCAAGCGCATTCACGGAGTCGAGCACTTCGAGGTTGGAATTCTGTCCGCGCGTCGTCAGGTTCCCGCTACCGACCACAATGACGTCATCGCCGGAGCCGCGCTCAAGGTAGGCAATCTTCGGGTGGAAGAATCCGCCCGATGCCTGTCGGACTGGGATGACGCGATAGTAAGTCCCGGCATAGAGACTCGACGTCTCGTCCGTGGACTTGCATGCTTCACGAGAGTCGACGAGGAGGTCGACCTTATGGCAGCCAGAGACCCTAAGCAAGGGCAGGCAGAAGGACTCAAACCAGTTGGCGCTGAAGGTAAACGTCGTGAACATCGCGCGGCGCGGCCGCGCCTCGTCGATGATGGCCTGTAGTCTCGTCTGCATGCTCTTCCCCGATGGCCGCTTCGATGCGGCCTTTTTATCGCGCCGCCGTGATTTTAGACTTCGGCAATCAAGGTGTCATCTCTTCCCGCTGCCTCTGAGTCATTAGGCTCTAGTCGATTTACCCCTTAAATTTCGGTACCGCCACCGACAAATTCAATTGGCAAGGAAGGGTTTGGATACCGACAACACGTTGCAGGCCTTCTAACAATGCGAAAACTGGCAGTCTCCGGGAAGAACGTCAAAGATGCAGCAAGTGTGCATCGCGTCGGGATGACCTGCGTTGCACCGCAAAGTCAACCGCGCGCATCGGGCATATATCCACGTACTCTCGCCCACCCTTTTCCCTGAAGCGCCTTGAGCAGGCTGTCGTTACCTGAATCGACAACGTCGCGGACACGCTGCCAACGCTTATAAACAGGCGTGTCGCGGACATTGTCGACAGGCGCGCTTCCGTAGTGTCCGGCTTTCACCGCAGTAATCGCTGACGCCACCGCAGCGACAACCACGTCGAGCGGGTCACGCCGAACCTTCCCTGCTATGGCCAACTTCTCGAGCGCAGCGTCGAGTTCATGAATCGTTGAAGCATAGATGTCGCAGCCGGTCTCGGAGACCTGTCTGCCTGCGTCTGTGAGCAATCGCAGCGCCTCTTCAAGGCGCCAACGCGGGTCACGTTCGCGCTCTTCTCGCGCGCGGCGCTCCTCCTCCGCCAACCGACGCGATTCCTCCGCAGCCTTCCGGGCCGGAAACACGACCTTGTTTTCAACATACGTAGTTTCCTCTGGCGAAAGCTTGGCAGCCAAGTCCCGAGGAATTTCGAGGGCGTTGGCGGGCAGACTGCCCACAAACTCCTGCGTGCTGTAACCGTATTCATTGCCGTCAGCGCCCTTGCGGACATATTGCGAGCGGTACAGGGAGAAGCGGTTGTCGCGTTTCTTTGCGTGCATTTTCGTGTCTCCACGAGAGTAAGGGATGCACGGTATAGAGACCCGCGACAAAGCGATTGGTAACACGGAGTGCGCCTAAAACGTATCCTGCGCGCATAGCAGTCGTGCACGATGGATAACACCGCGTTTGGAAACGCGCGACACCGGGATACGCGACGAGGGAACCCTTAGCATCGGTCAGTGCGTCAACTATAAGACGCCCGGCCCGACGGCACCGGACATGCGCTCTTCGGTGGACGAGCGGACGGACGGCGCGGCGTGCAGCCGCGGGCATCGATGGCGGAGATGGCGCGTATGCGGGACACAGCGGCATTGTGTGCACGGTTATGGGAGAAGAGCTGCTCGCGACCGGGACCGGCAAGGCGGTGCGAACCCCGCCGCCGGCCCAGCGCGTGCCGACATTGTGGGCACGTGCAAGCGCGACAGCGCGCAGCAATGTATTGGCGCGGGGTCCCCGCGCTGCGTCGATGAGTCTGTTGATTGCGCAGCGCGGGGCAGCCGGGAACGCACGGCATGCTGAGAGAAGAGTTGGTGTCGCCGACCATGAAGGACGTCGGGCATCGCAAAAACGGTATGGGCGGCGGCGGGGTTCGCACCGGCGCAGCCGGTCGGAGAGAACAGTCGCTTTGACGGACGTCGCGACGGATACATCGGTGCTGCGCGCCCCAAGCGCGCAAGGCTGGTCGAGGGGAAGAGACAGTTGACCCCTGCCCTCGCCCGGCCGGGCGACGAATCTTTGATTCGACCAACATGAGCCGGCGCACATGGTGGGCAGCTTTATGGAGGGAGGTAGCGAAGCGTCTCTATAGGAAGGACCACCACCATGTGCGCGACGAAACGAGCGATGGGCCGGTGGCCTCGAGAACGCAAACTTCCCGGAGCAACATCAATGCGCCAATCCACCGCGACACCAAACATCACGACCGACGATACTGCCGTCGGCATCTCTGCGGCATCGCCGACAGCAACCACGGATTCTATCGCCGGCAGTACAGCGATACCGCCGCCGGTATCGCACGCGACTCATTCCAGCGACACCGGGGCATCGGTGCCCGCATCCATCGCCGCACATCTTGGCAACACCGAGACACGCGCGGAGGTATCCACGCACGACACCGCGAGCATACGCGTGCCACGCAAAATCGACCGCGGCCTCGTCGCTGTCATTCCGCCGAACCAACTCCGCCTCGCCATTCGCCTTCGCGCGCTATCGTTGGCGAATCGCTTCCGCGTGATTCGGACGATTGACGTCGCAATCGCGTGCTTTCCAGAGCGTCCGTTTAAGGCTGCGTTGACGGCTGCACAGCGCGCCATGCGCGCAATGACAAAAGCGAAGCTGCTGCTTCGTTACCGCACAGACCGCTTCCAACATGTGTACGGCTTGACCGAGGCCGGCGCACAATGGCTCTATGACCACGGCATCGACGCCGCCGCGTCGGTGCGGCGACTCGCCGACATGTCAAATCCGGAGCACTCGCTTTGGATGCATTTCATCACCGTCGCCTGCGAGGTACGAGGCTTGACTGCGCATACGGAATCGGAAGCGCTTCAGCATCTGAATCGCGACCGTGCGTCGGGCGCCTCCGTAAAACAGGGCTTCGTGTCGGTCCTTGCTCGCAACAGGAAGCGCATCCTGCGACCCGATGTGCTTTGCTACGAGCCCGACGGCGTCACATGGTACGAGATTGACCGCAGCAAACGTGGAGCGGACCGGGAGGCGTCGCTCGCCGCGTTGACGCATTGCGTCGGCGGCACGATTGCCACGGGCGAAGTCTTACGCCGCGTTGTCGTACATGCAAAAACTGAACGCATTCTCAAGCGGGGTTTGGCCATCCTGCGCGCGCAAGAAAGCGCGTCGAAAAGGCCGCACGCGCTGACTGACCGCACGTTTCGTGAAATCAATGAAGGCATGTTTGAGGTATGGGCTGAAATAGAGCAGCGTCTGCCGGATGGGCGCATCGGTATCGTCGAGCGCTGCGTCGGTCAAGTCATCATTCAGCTTTTGCCTACATGGCTCCCGAAAGTCAGACTGGATGCCAAAAACAAACAGCCTTTGAGCGGCTGGCTCGGAGAAAACTACCTGCCGTATCGGCGGCCAGAGGCTCTCGGACCGTGGCCACGCCCTGCTTCCCCGCTGCGCAATGCAACTACCGAGGCGACTTTGTAGCGCTCTCTATACGGGGCGATGGGACATCCATCGACAATCGATTGCGAAGGACATAGACATGCAAGCATTTGGAAATGTGGCGACGGCGCCGGCTCGGAAGGAAACCAAGTCGACAGGGAAAGGATATTTCGAGTTCCGGATGTGCGAAAGTCAACGCGGCACCGACACGGACCCGACGTGGTTCACGGTGCGCGTAATGAAGGACGTAGACCCGGGCTTGGCGAAAGGTGACTTCGTCAAGGTAACCGGCAAGCTAAAGGCAGACTTTTACGTCTCACGAGAAGGTAAGCCCACAGGAACGTTGTTGGTCATCGCGTTCGAGGCAGCGAAGATTGCCAAACCCACGGCCGCGCCGGTGGCTACGGCCGAAGCAGCGCAAGAAGCGTAGGCCACGGATTTGATTGCAGCCACCCTCGCGAGGGTGGCTTTTATCTTCGATAGTCGTCCGGTCAAGCAGCGCGCCAGCTTAGCTGTGCACAGGCTCCCCGGCCAGGGGCCGGGTCCATCGCTATCGCCGGGTTTGCGACTTGCCCCCTCTAAAGCGCCCTCAACTCAATCTAAAACGGCGGCTGCGCCAAATATAAACGTAGGGTCGCTATACGCCGGACACATGACGCAAGCCGGACGAACACAGGTGCGATGTCGCACGGCGACCGCGGGACATGTGATTACATTGAATCAAGGACATTACCGTGTATACCCAAGCCGCCGAGAAGCACTTCAATTTCGACCATTTAACGCATGTGACCCTCGCTACAGGTCACACCGGCGCCGCACACTCGGACTCCGTCTCGACTGAAGTGCGCGCGTACTTCGCTCCATTGATTGCCACGGCCCTCGCGAGCGGCGAGCCGGTCGCTGTTCCTCTAGTCGCGCCAAACGCCTTCATGACGATTTGCAAGGAAGATGGTGCGTACCGTACATGCCTCCTCGCCCGCGACGGTGGCGCACTTGTGCCGGTCGTCACATTCGGCATATCACTCGCGCCTCCCCAAGGCGCTCTTCTCTGGCAGAGACTGAACTCGGAGTTGCTTCTTGCGTCCGCGAATAGTGCGCGTCCGCCCAAATCACCGTGGATTGCAGTCCGTCTCGAACTTGCCGCCCTCCGTCACATCGGTGTCGTCGCCGCGGCAGGTGAGTTTGAACGCAGCATTGCGTGGACGCTAGCTACTCACATTGTCCAGACCCAGGCGCAATCCCCTCCCGCGAACGACCTTCACGCGACGGCGACCAGCGGACAGCCGATGGCCGAGCGCCCATCCGTTCCGGCGTCCGATGGCTGTGTCTTCGACTGTCAGAATGGCGGCGGTCCAACGCTCACTGTCTACTTTTCCTCGCCGTCGGACGAGGAAATCTGCGATATCCGGCGAGGAGAAGCCCGGTTCTCCATCGCGAAGCATCGTGACACAATTTTCATCCTCGCGAAGTTTGGCAAACTCGACTGGATGGACGCACCGTTTCACGCCGGCCTGTATCCGGCGGAATCGCGAGGTATGCCGGCGGAATGGCACCCGGGCGCTCGTCTCGGCCTCGCTGTGCGAATCGTCGACCGGAATACCGGTCTGCAACGCGGAGCACGCCTGCTGTCGCTCAGCCCGCACTTCTGGGACACCCTGGCGGCGCAGGTCAACCGGCAAGACGGGTTGCCGATTTCGAGGAGCGAATATGACGTGGCAATCAGCGTGGCGTACGGCGCCTATCCGACTCCCCGAGCGATGCTGAAACACGCTCTGGCGACATCAAAAGCGGGTGACTGATTGACCTGGCGGAGCCGCGGGGAGCCGCATGGCGCGGCTCCTGTGTTTTTTACCCGCTTCTCTGGCATGTTTTAGTTGCTGCCCCTTGTAGGCCGCCCCGTCCGGATACCGCTCCGGCCACTCCTTTGCCAGCAAATCCACAGCTTCCCGCATCCGCACCCGCAGCGCCGTTTCCTCGTCGCTCGCGCCCACGCTTCCCTCCCTCATTGTTTCCAAAACGGTCTGCGCGCAGGCAACCCGGTCTATAGCCCGGCGCAAGCGCACGAAGCCGGCGTCAGGTATCCCCGCGTCTCGAGCCGCAACTCCGACGTCGTTAGTGACGTCGATTATCCAATTACGCCGCAGAGAAATGGAATCAACAAAGGACACGCGCGGGCAAGAGTCAAATTTTTGACAAGGGGACCATCTCATAAAGTTTGGCAGACTCTGACCGTTAACCCGAGACGATAAGGCCAAGCAGTTATTTCCGTAAAAGCAGCCTATATCGCGGACGACCATCTGCCAGCGACACATGCAAAAAGCATAGGTCGCATTGTTCGTCGCCGACAGAATCTCGCCTTCATGCACGGCTGAGCGCAAACAGCCGCGATTGCAACATCGACCGATTATGAACGTACGTCCATCCAAGCAAATCAAAGCCACGGCGCCTGAAGCCGAACCTGTCGAGCCGATGGCCGAGCGCGGACCGCGAGCGGATACACCGCGCCGGGTTCGCGAGCAATACGAAATCCCTGAGGGCGTGATGTATTGCAAGCTGGAAGCAGTTGATGCCCGGTCCGACTACCGAGAAAACACGCAATGTGCGCGCCTGTTCGGAATCTCAAGAGGGCAGTTTGAGCGAAGCCTGAATCCAAACTTCGCCGATGCGAGCTTCGACGTCTATCTCCTTGACATCGAATGGTCCCTTTGGGAGCAGCTTGTCGTACGAGAGCTACGGTACGAAAAGCTTCGCTTCGCTGACGCCAGCCCCGAATGGCTCGAAGTCACGTACCGCGCAAACAGAGGTCTTGACAGCGGTGACGCCTACGCCTAATCACTTTGCCGCGTGCTTCCTCGCTCCAGAAAAGTTGGTTAGACGGGCGTTCCAAGAACGATTTGGCTGCGAAATTCTTCATCTCGACGACCGCGTTGCGTTCGCTATCGCAGGTAACGGCGCTCAGGACCTTCTACGGTCGAAAACCGGCTCGCTCGAGTTCCCGCGTGCAGTGGCAAACGCGCGGAAGTTTGGTCTTGGCAACCACTTCAAGTCGCTCGCTGAGGAGTTCGGCATGTCGCCGACCGCCATGGCGATTCGCATCCACGAACTCGACTTGGTTAACTACTGATGGCGTGCGGCCTAACAACACGTAGGCCGTTCGGCTTCACGCGTTCGCTCAAGCCAAATCGCCATGCTATGGTCACAATGGCATAGCCGCCTACAACACCTAATTTTCTTGTTGGACTACTGCATGGCATCGGTTTTCTTCTCCTACACGCACATCGACGAGTCGCTGCGCGACCAGCTCGAAATACACCTGTCGCTGATGAAGCGCGAGGGCCTGATTTCGGCATGGCACGACAGGCGCATCGTCGCGGGCGACAACCTCGACGACAGTATCGATGAGCAGCTCGAGAAGGCCGACATCATCTTGCTGCTGGTCAGCGCGAACTTCATCGCGTCCGAATACTGCTTTGCGACCGAGATGACGCGTGCCTTGGAACGGCATAAGGCCGGCGATGCGCGCGTCATCCCTGTCATCCTGCGAGCATGTGACTGGCACAGTGCCCCGTTCGGCAAACTGAATGCAGTCCCGACGGACGGTCGGCCAGTCACCTCTTGGGCCAACCAGGACGAGGCTTTTGCCGACATTGCGAAGTCGATTCGTAAAGCCGTGGCCGCGACAGCCTCGTCGGCCGCACCCAAGGTGGGCGCGGCATCGACAGCGAGAAGCTCACCCCCCCGGCCCGTAGCCGTCGAACCTTCCGTGGCCGCGCAGCTGCCGCGGTCGAGCAACCTTCGCGTCAAGCATGAGTTTTCGGACCTCGACAAGGACACGTTCGTTTCAGAGACGTTCGACTTCATCGCCCGCTTCTTCGAGGGTTCGCTCCAGGAGCTGGAGAAGCGGCACGGCCAGTTTCAAGGACGCTTTTCGCGCATCCATGCGCGCCGGTTCACCGCGAGCATCTATAAGGATGGAAAGAGCGTGTCGCAGTGTACCGTCACGCGCGGCGGGGCCTTCGGTGGACACAGCAATCGCGAGATAACCTACTCGAATCAGATTTCCTCGCACGCGAACAGCTACAACGAAGCGCTCGCGCTCACCGAAGATAGCCAGACGCTTTATCTGAAGCCGATGATGAGCATGGCACGAGGCGCTTCCGAGAAGCTGTCTGACACTGGGGCGGCTGAGTATCTGTGGTCGGCGCTTATCGAGCCGATACAACGGTGATTCACCGCGGCCGACCGCACAAATAGCGCGTCGGCCGCTGCTTCGAGACTGACGGCGGCGCAGATTCACCCACCTCCCGACGAAGTTCAGCAGCTCACGGAACAGCTCTTTGGCGCTACTTCTAGTGCTTCGCGAGATGCACCGGGTGACGTGCCGGGAGTGTGATGACAACAACGCTCTTGCACGCCGGGAAATATCCCTTTACGTCCGCGGTCGGCGTATAGCGCGCAGCTACAATACGTCTACAACTTGCGTGAATCGCCCTTGCTATCGCTCATGACCACTCTGACCACGAATTCGCATCTCGCCTTGATGTATGAACAGGCAAGCGCTTTCCTGCAACTTGACCAAGCGGCTCGCGCGCAGTCAGACTGGTTCAAAAGCCTTCGTGACGACAAAGACGTCCGCAGCTTCTTCAAAAAGAAGAAGGTGCTCGAGAAAGGCACAAGTTTGCAGGTCACGGTTATCTCACAGATTGCCCGTGCAATTGTCGACTGTATCGAAGAAGGCGAGCCTGACCTCGCACCAACTGGGGCTGAAGTGCGCGACATCATGAAGAGCGCTACAGACTTGGCAACCAAGCTGACAGCGGCGCCCGCTTCTTGGCTTACTCCGGATGCCCGAACACGCGGCTTCCAAGAGCCGCTGCGTAAGCTCCAGACCATGCCGTCGATTGTGCCGGTCCGGACTGCGGGCCGCTTGCCGATGACACAGCGTCGAACGCTCATTCTTCGGCTCGCCCACGCCATCTGCGAGGCTTGTGACGAAGTCCCTGTTCGACTCATCACCGCGGTTGTCGCGCGCGCGTGGGAAGAAACCTTAGAACGTCAAGTCTACGATGTGCTGACTGCCGCCGAACGCGTCAGCATCCGAGCGCTCGTCGAAGCAAAGCGCAGGAATCAAGCAGACAGCGAGAACACAGCACATCTGGCGATGAGCCGGGCAAGCATCTCGCGAAACCGGACTTCGCCGGCGCCCGACGCCCGAACCGACGCCCAGCGGCTGGCTCAGGCTCTCGACATCGTGGGTGGGTTCGCCGATGAGACCGCGGCCATCGTGCTTCAGGACGCGCTCAGCACCGCGGCCGCCGAACTTGGGATAGAGCCGGATTCGGCCGAGCAGTGAAAAACTGCGGAAATTGGTCCCGTTTTCCGGCCTATTTCCTCCGGATTTTTCGCGACTGAATCTGCTTGGTATTTCGGTAGCAGTGTTTCGAGCCGACTGGCGAACAATACGTCTTGTCATAACTCGCACTGCATCGAATGCAAAAACGCACCAAACCGCAGAACTTCCTGTCCTTCGACCATATCATCGCCAACTGGCCGGACAACACGGCCGAGCATCAGCGCTCCCGCCTGCTCGAGGCGATGCGGCTATTTGCAGGGGTTACGACGTTGGAGGCAATGCGCTTCCTCGACATCGTTGACCCCCGCGCGCGCGTGGTTGAACTCCGGAAAGAGGGTTACAGCATCATCACGTCGTGGGTCAGTCGGCCGTCCGAGTGCGGGCGCTTGCACAATGTCGGGCTCTACACGCTCGCATGCAACGAGAATGCCATCGAAGTCGGCATGAAGGGTAATTCCATGTCCAAGGCGGTCGGTAACCAGATGGTCCTTGCTCTTTGGCACTGACGGGCAAGCGCGGTGATGGAGGCCGAATTACTCAGCGGTTCATCATGCGCCTCGCAGACCATAGCCACCTTGATGACGGCCCTTGCATCAACAGCTCAGTGCGGCCGCTGCGTTGCGACCGCATCAGCTATGGCAAGCTCAATTAGCTGCTCGACCTCTCAGACTACAAGCAGCCAACGCTCTCGCAACACCCCCAGCGACTCCTAATGACTAGCGTATTGCACGTGAGGACCGATGAAGCGATGCTGCATGTAGGGCATTTGGGTGGGCGAAGGCGAGGCCACGTCCATCGTGGCGCTGCACCTAGTCGACCGCGGCGGTCTTTCTTGACGAGTTGCGCACCTAATCGTACGACCTCCTTAGCTCCGATGCATATCGCATTTTATTGAGGTAATCCTACGCCAATTGAACGGCTTCAATTAGCCAGAAATCTGGTATAACCGAGCGCATATGCGATTTACACGTTATCCAGCTTCGAATCCACAACAAGAACGTTTTCACGGGCTTAACGCAAGGTTGAGCTGCGACATCGAGAGGCCAAATCAGTGTGGCATGACAACGAAACTACCGTTGACTATCTAAATTTCGGCATCGTAGCGGATGCCTGCGCAAAGTTGCTCCAACAAGCTCGCGGCGAGCCGATTTCTGTTGGAATTTCCGGTGGATGGGGCGCCGGCAAGAGCTCGCTGGTAAAAATGGTCGGACAGCGTCTTGAAGGGCTCAACAAGCCCGACGAGAACAGCTACGTTTTTGTCACCTTCAATCCTTGGTTATATCAAGATTTCGACAGCGCCCGCAGCGCTCTTTTGCAGTTAGTTGGCGACAAGATTCTCGAAGAAGCCAGTAAACGGGAAGGGTTGCGCGACAAAGCGCTAAGGCTTCTCAAGCGTATAAACGTGCTCCGACTCGTACAACTGGGTGGTGAGGCCGCCGCAACATATCTCACTGGCGTTCCCGTTGGGATGATTGGCCAGGCCATGAAAAGATTTGGCTTGCTCGATAGCGAAAACGGTGAGGAAGGCGATAAAAAAGAAGACGATAAGAAGGACGATGGACTTATCAAAAAGGCGGAGCCGCTTTCGCTGCCGAACGAGATACATGAGTTTCGTGTAGCACTCGAAGCCTTGTTGGATGAGCTAAAAATCACGTTAGTTGTCTTCGTGGACGACCTAGACCGCTGCTTGCCCAAGACTGCCATTTCCACGCTCGAATCCATCCGGCTGCTGCTGTTCATTAAGCGCAGCGCATTCGTTATTGCGGCAGATAACGACTTCATCAAGGGGGCGGTCCGCATTCATTTTGCTGGCACGGAAATCAAGGACGAGGTCGCAACGAACTATTTCGACAAGCTGATTCAGGTTCCTCTGCATGTTCCGCGACTCGGCGTGAATGAAGCAAAAGCATACATCGCGCTCTTACTTCTGCAGAGAGCATGTCAGGACGACAAGTTCTCGGTAGATAAATTTTCAGATGCCCAAGTAGCAACCTCGAAACGGCTAAGAGAAGCATGGCGTGGGGATTCCGTCACTCTTGAATTTCTGGAGGCACAGGCCGTTGGAGACGAAAACATAATCGAACTGATGCGTCTCGCGGACGGGTTAGCACCTTTGCTTACCAGGTCTGTTGCAGTCGACGGAAACCCTCGTCTGATGAAGCGGTTTCTCAACACCGTTTTCCTGCGCTCCAGCCTGGCTGAGCCGCAAGGCATCAAGCTTGACCTTCAGGCTCTCGCAAAATGGCACCTCGTGGAACGTTGTGCTCCAACACTTGCGTCGGCACTCGCGAACCTTGTAACGTCCGAGCACGATGGGCGCGTTGAGAAATTGCGGCTTGCGGAAGAAGCGAGTGCTGACGGCAAGCCGTTGGAAGAGCCCTTTAACACCAGCGAGCCTTTCGTGTCCCAATGGCTCGGGCTTGCTCCTCCCTTAGGCGAGGTAGACCTCCGCCCTCTTCTCCACCTCAGTCGCGATACAGCAACCCGCGACTTCGGTGTGGACGATTTGACAGCGGGAGGACGCGAGCTGCGTGATGCTCTCGTCGAAGCCAAAACGCGGAGCCCGCAACTTGCCGCGGTAATTACCGGGGCGGGTGAAGTACAGGCGGGATTGGCGATGGCGCGTGCGTGGGTGCTCAAGGCCTCGAAGCGTACTTGGAAGAAAGCAGAGGACGTATTGATGCTCATCGAGACTTGCAAAGTCTTCCCCCAGCATTCTGCAAGGGCGAAGGAGTTACTACTCACCGCTCCCGTCGGGCAAATCGGCGCCGGCATTATTCCAGAACTGCAAGCGCAACCTTGGGCGAAGGAAGTGCTAGATATGTGGTCAGCAGACGACGCCCTCGACCAAAAGGTGAAGCGTGCAATTGAACCCATGGATAAAAGGAAAACCTAATGGGGACCTCAACTTCGAGTAAGGGCGGCGGACCCCGCTCACCATTTGACCCAGAATGGCTCGAGGGACCCGCCGCAGTCGGGGGTGGCGGGGACATCGGTGGCGGAGATGGCGACGAAGGCGGAGATGGTGGAGACGGTGCTGATGAAGGAGACATTGGCGGGGACAACAATGGTCAGCCAGTAGGCCAAGGCGCGGATGTGCCCGGAGACCAGCAGCCGCCCATTCTCAATCCGGCAAGACGTCTTGCTGGCGCCCGTGCCGCTTTAGCAGGAGCTTTGCGCGGCGGCGGTTCGGACCAAATCAGGTCCGCTGCGAGGCGCATGGTTGGACGTGGGATGGGTGGCCCAGCCCGCGCGGCACGAACCATGCGTGCAACTGCGCAGGGTGCGGGTGCGTTGGGGCAATTTCTTACCCAAGCACGTGATGGGACAAATCCACACGTTGTAGATTGGGTCGCGCGCGTTCGCGCCGCGAATCTGTCCGCCAACGACCTCATCTTGGAAATTGTGCGTGAGGTCATGCCGAACTCTGGAAGCGTTGATGAAGAGTCAGTTCGCAACGCAGCGACAGAAACGCTCTCACTGCTGTATGAGACCTCCCCCGACGTCGACGTTTTTGGTCTAACTGACCAACAAATCGCTGATGTCATCGGCTTCACAGTCGCGTACGACATCTGCAACCGAATGGACTTGCTGCTCGGACAAACCTACGAAAAGTTGAAGTACACGCCCCAGCAAGTACAAGCGTGTCGTAATGATGTCCGTGAGTACGTTCATGGGCTTGTTCGAGTAGAACTCGACAAACTCGGGCCTCGCCCTGTAGACACACACGGCCTCGCGCGCGATGTCCTGTCGAAAACTCTGGAGGTATTCGGGGAATGAAGATTTTATGTACCAGCCCGGATAGCCTACCGGCAAACCTCGGACCTGACGAACAAGCCTTCTCGTTCTTCCGTTCGAGTAGGCGCGCAGGGGTCGGAAACATCGCGATTGGCTGGAAGCGACTGTTGAAACGCACAGGCTTTGCTCCAGATGCTGCGACGTGGGATTTTGTTCAACTCTGTCTCGCTGTTTGTGCCGCGGACTTAGCTTGCCCTCGAGCGACCAGCGCAGATGGTTGGACTCGAGTCATCGACCTCACGGTCGGCCTGCACGAGCCAGTGCGATGGATAGGCTTTGAAGAGCACGTAGAAAAGATGCTCAAGCTGCTGACAGGCGACTACTGGAAACTCCACTTCGTCGTGGGCGGTGAAGCACCGCCTGCAGGCAAGGTCGAAGCCGCGCCACACGACTGCGTATGTCTTCTCTCGGGCGGTCTAGATAGCTTGGTCGGTGGCATCGACCTTGTGTCGCAGGGTCGCCGGCCCGTGTTCGTTTCGCAACTCGCTCACGACGACTCTGCCAAGCAAATAGAGTACGCTCGACAGCTAGGCGGTCCCAATGCACATTGGCAATGGAGTCATGGCATCAATTTTCCGGGACAACGCGAACCTTCGACGCGAGCTCGGTCGCTTGCCTTTTATGCTTTCGCCGTATTGGCTGCGTCTCGAGTGGGTGGAGAACAAGTTCAGGTGTTCGTGCCAGAGAACGGCTTCATCTGTATCAACCCTCCCCTTGTACCAGGTCGCGTATCAAGCTTAAGCACGAAAACGACGCATCCTCAATTTATCTCGATGATGCAAGAGCTGCTGAACGGGATGGGCCTCAGCATCGTACTTGATTTGCCCTATCGATTCAAAACGAAGGGCGACATGCTCCGAGAGTGCCTCAATCAGGAGCTGCTGGAGAAATTCGCAAGCGGCACGACAAGTTGCGGACGATTTCGAACATACAATCGACGTCACTGCGGGCGATGCGTTCCATGCATGATTCGGAAGGGTGCCTTTCATGCGTGGGGCGCTGGGCGGGATAGAACGGACTACAAACACGAGTCACTTCTGGTAGCGGAGAAATCTAGCGGCCCGGACGACGCTATGGCCGCAGCCCTTGCGGTCCTAACCGTGCAGGAGCGAGGACTCGAGAGATTCCTCGGAGCGACCCTCGCTTTTGCTCCAACGGCATACCGAGAGTCGTATCGGGAGACTATGAGCCGCGGCCTTGCGGAAGTCGAGGCAATTCTCCGTCGGGACGGCGTGCTCTAATGGATTTCCACTGTCACCTAGACCTCTATCCGGGCGCGAGGACCGTTTCCGAAGAGGCGTCACGTCGAAACCAGTTCACCTGGCTCGTGACGACAAGCCCTCGCGCCTTCGAAGCCACGTCGAAGGTACTTGGCCACGTTCCGCGTGTGCTTATCACCCCAGGATTGCATCCAGAACTGGTCGAGCAGCGCGCAGGAGAGCTTCCTCAACTGCTGAAGCAGATGGAGCAAGCGATTGCAGTCGGAGAAGTGGGAATGGATGGCTCGTATCGCTTCAAATCGAGCTTACCGATACAAAGAAAGGTGTTCGAGGCAGTAGTAAGTCGCAGCAGAGAGCTCGGCGGCAGGGCCCTCAGCATCCACTCCAGAGGTGCTGTAAAGGAGGTGTTGCCCATCCTCTTAAAAAATCCCAGATTCGGTACAGCCGTTCTTCATTGGTTCAGTGGGACCTTGGCCGAGGTGGAAATCGCCCATAAAATAGGCTGCTGGTTCAGCTTGGGCCCCGCTGCATTTGCGAGCGCAGCTGGTCGCGCACTTGCAACGAAGCTTCCCCGAGACAGAGTCGTTCCCGAGAGCGATGGGCCATTCGCTACCGAAGGTGGCGCCCCGATTCAACCATGGAGCATGGCGCGGACTGCAGAGCTGCTTGCCGTGAGTTGGGGCTGCTCTGAATCCGAGGCGGTGCAGACTCTAACTCATAACAGCGGGCGTTTGCTCACGGTGATGGGATGGCCGGGCTCTCCGTGAACGCCGGTTGTCGGCTCGTAGGACTCTGCACGGACCGGACCGGTGCTTACATGCAGCTGCCCCTTCCGCAGTGCATCGCGTCCCCACACGGTCGGGGCCTCGTCGCTCACAGACAGTCCGCCAAAATATTTTTTCTGGCAAATCTCCTCGGCTCGCGGCCAGATTTTCGAGCGCGGCCTCCATGCAAATCATCACCCCTCTCCCGCCGTATACATACTGCTGCCAGCTTCGCGGTGCAGCCGCGCGACTGGTCGAACATCAACGGCAGCGGTCGCGGGACAACCGGTACTGTGGGATAGCCTTGAGACACCGGACAGGGTGGCAAAGTTAGCGCCCTGAGGCGAACGGCTGACGGGCGACGCTGGCTCCGCGGGGCATCTAACGATGCTTGGAACGTGTCTGAAGGCCTCGCTCAGGATAAGGCGGGGCTCAACTTCACCAAGGGGCATTCACAAAAACAAAGGATGTTTGCTAGAGGGAAATGCGTTGCAGAATGCCGCTGGGTCCTTGCATGAAACGATGCTTACCAGGCGCGTTATCTTATTTCAATGCACAACGGCACGACCGTCCAGTGCGATGGTGAAAGTCGCCACGAGCAAGCTGTACAAAGGCAGGCCCCGCCGGCCCAGTAAAGCGCGCCAATCACTCCCCAGTAGAGCCGAAGACGATGTCGGCTCTACTGGTGCACGTCACCCTTCTTAAACAGTCGCTGCAGCTTCAGAGCCGGCGTTCGCCTCCGGAGCGGCCGCAGTCGCGCTCTTGCGCGGCGCTGTTTTCGCCGACGCTTTCTTTGCCGACACCTTTGCGCTCGCCGGCTTCTTGGCAGCAGTTTTCTTCGCCGTCGGGGCTTTCTTGGCAGCAGCCTTTTGGACCGGCTTTTTGCCCGCCGCGGCCGCGCCCTTAATCAAAAATTTGCTGCGGTCCTTGACGTTAGCAATCCAAGCCGGCGGGCGTGCACGCCCACTCCACGTCGCGCCGGTCTTGGGGTCGCGATAGAGCGCCGGCTGCGGGCCTCTGACATAGTTTCCAGCCTTCGCTGATTTTTTTGCAGCAGGAGCGGACGACGTTGCGTTACCTGCAACCAAGAACTTCGAGCGGTCCTTAGCGCTGGCAATCCAGCCCGGCGCGCGGCCGTGTCCTGACCAAGTCGCGCCCGTCTTTGGGTCACGGTACTTTGCCGCGGAAGCAGACGACTTGGCTGCGGCCTTAGCGCTGGGCTTGGGCCCGCGTTTTCTTCCGCCAGTGTGCGCATCGATGTCAGCAGTCGTAAGACCATGCTCTGCCATCAGCTTCTTAATCTTTTCGATGACTGCACTCGACTTCTTTGTAGCGAGCGCTTCGGCTTGCGCCTGAAGTTTCTGGATTTTTGCTTGCAAGGATTCGAGTGTCGTCATTGCCGTTTCCGCAGTTGAGATGCTGCACTATGCCATGTTGATGAGGAGGTCTGCTAGTTCGGCGCGGAGCCAGATGAGAGTGCTTTGAGCCATTTGCTACCGCAGCGTTTAGTGCGATTCCTTCTTATAATTGGTCATGGCGACAAGGCGGCGGCTTCTTGCGATGCCACGAATTTCGGAAAAGACTCGCATTTGCACTGACATAAGTCGTTTTCCAGAGCTACATGCTTGCCATCACTTCCGTCGTCCGGATGAGCCGTCTCCAATGATGGGGCCTCGGCGCCGCAGGTACGCAACCAACGGAGAACTTTTGTACGTTCCTGCGTCGTTGTCCGGGCACATCACCTGCGGACATTCGAACGCCGCGACCGCCCGTGTCGCTTTTGTTCGACCTGCCTATAAAACCAGAAAGGCTAGACCTGCGATTATGGTAGGCATGAGCGCGGCGCCGAGCAGTTTCATCGGGCTGACTGCGCCTCCTGAAAACCGGTTTCCAAGTATCGCGAGGCCGGCCGGGTTCGGAGCATTTGCAATCACCGTCAACCCTCCGCCCGTCACCGCTCCTGCCACGAGCAGGTACTTTGCGCTGTCTGATAAGCCAGGTATGAGCGACCCGAGATACGTGATGGCAGCGTTGTCCATAACTGCCGTCAGCCCTGTCGCGCCGAAATACAGTGTGAACGCATCCATGGAACGCACTATCGGCTGAAGCCACCATTGCTGTAGGCCGCCGAGCACAACCAGGCCGCCAAGGAAGAAAGCAACCAGAAGGCTTTCGCGCAGCATGAGAGGCGACTGGTGGCGCTCGTAAGCGTGCGTGTAGCCCAGGAAAAAGAGGAACGCCCCGATGAACACGACAGCGTGATGCGAGTTGATAACGACCAACGCGAGAAACCCGAGATGAACTAGCGTGACGCCAATCGGAACGTGTTGGGACGGTGAGGTTGTACCACCCTCGCTCCCTTGGGACGTCGGCACGCTCCTGGCAATCAGGGCGACGAAAGCCGTAGCATTGAAAACAACTGCAAGCGCTGCTTTCCATCCGAAGGTGGCCGCCATAAATCCGGTGCTCCACCCCCAGGCACTCGCGACCATCAACACCGGCGGTGCTGCATACGCCGTCATGACCCCACCGATGGACACATTCACGAAAAGCAACGCCAGGCCGAAATACTTCACCCGCTCGGAACTTCGCGCGGAGAACAGCGTGTCGCGCAGCAATAGCGCGGCGAGTGTCATTGCCGCAGGTTCGGTGATGATGGACCCCAGGAGGGGAACGGTGGACAGAGAGAACCAGATAACGGCAACCTCGGTGCGCACAGGTAGAAACCGCGCAAGCCGCATCACAATGGTCGTTACCAGTACGAGAATAGGTCGACTCGCGGCGACCACCATAATGACAAAGACGAATAGCGCCTCCGTAAACTCACGATGCTCCAGGTACTCGATGGTCACGTGTGACCCGACGAGCGCCCACATCACCAGACACAGAATCAGCGCCCAGAATCCGAAGACGACCTCCACCTCCGCGAGGAAGTGGAAGACACCCGCATGCCGCGGAAAACGGTGGGAGAGCTTCTCAATGCGTGCTACGGCGAACGTATGAATGAGCGCAAGGGCAAAGATGATGGCGGCAGAAATCTCAACGGAATGGGGCATTGAACAGGTTGCTGGAGACGCTTTCGTGTTGACGACTCCGTCATAATATTACAGACACCCTACGCGCCAATCTATTCGCCTACCCGCGATTCTGTCCGTTACGACCGCTTCATGGTCAATGCCCGCGAGCCAGCTCTTCCAGCCCGTGTAGACCAACGGGCGGAGTTGCCTGCCACGGCAACAGCACAGCCCGCTTTGTATCCTGCTTCACCACACGCTCGATGAACGGCACCTCGTAGCGCCCTCGCTCGGCAAGCGCCGGGTCGTGGGTGCCGCTTGCGAGCAGACTTTGGTCAATGACCCAGGCATACGGTTCAATCTGGGCCCGTCGGAGGTCGGCTTGCAGTCGCTCAGCCTCATGAACAGGTGTCGCCTCTGCGAGCGTCACGATAAGTACGCGCGTGAAATCGGGGTCGCGCAGGCGTGGCAATAGCTCGCGAACCGCTTCTGGCATATCGCCTTGCGTGCGCATGACTTCGCGATGGTAGGCCTCCGCTGAGTCCATCAGCAGAATGGTGTGTCCGGTCGGAGCCGTGTCGAGGATGACGAACGAATCACGGGCTTCATCAACCGTACGCGCGAACGCGCGAAAAATCGCTATCTCTTCGGTGCACGGCGAACGCAGGTCTTCCTCGAGCATCGCCTTCGCCTGGGAATCCAGTTGAGCACCAGCCTTGCCAAGAACCTCATCGCGATAGCGGTTGACCTCCAGTTCCGGGTCAATGCGGCTCACCCTCAGGCCTGGAAGGCATTCCTGGAGCGTCCACGCTATGTGTGCGGCCGGGTCCGTGGTGGATAGGAGCACTGCATGGCCGCGCTGCGCCAGTTCAAGTGCTATTGCCGCAGCTACCGTCGTCTTGCCCACGCCGCCCTTGCCCATCGTCATGACAAGACCGTGCCCCGCCTTCTCAAGGTCGTCAATGAGCGGCAAAAGGCCGCCGGGCAACTTCATGCTTAACGCGGTATCTGTCCTGCGCGCGGCAATCTGCTCCGGGTGCAAATATGCCCTTAACGCTCCCAGTCCAACCAATCCCTTGGGAATGAAGCCCGTTTCGCTTCGCGGCAGTGTTGCGAGACCCGGCGGCATTGCTTTTATGGCGGTAGCCTGCTGCTCCTCCATCGCGCGGGCGATATCATCGCCCGCGGACGCAGATTTGAAAACGCCATTGACAGCGAGCACCAGGTTTCGGATTCCGAGGTCGGCCAGTTCAATACGGGTTCGCTCCGCCTCACGGAATGCAGATGCCTCCGGCCGGGTCACCAGGACCACGGTAGTGCGGTCGTGGCTGGTCAGTGCCGCAACGGCCGCAGCATACAGTTGCCTGTTTTGCTCGAGGCCTGCGAGAGGCCCGAGGCATGAATTGCCGGTTGTGTTCGTCGACAGGAAGTTGCTCCATGCCGAGGGCAGAGTAAGCAAACGCAACGTGTGCCCCGTAGGTGCGGTGTCGAAAATGATGTGGTCGTACGTATTCGCGCTGGCACCGCCGCCCAACAGGTCTGCAAAGGCGTCGAACGCCGCTATCTCGACGGTGCAACCACCGGAAAACTGTTCCTCCATGCTGCGAATTGCCGCATCGGGCAACACGCCTCGATAAGGGCTGACCATACGCTCGCGGTAGGTCGCCGCAGCGAGTTCCGGGTCGATGTTCAGCGCGTGGAGGTTTGGAACCTGCGCGACGGGCGTTGGCTGTCCGGACAGTTGAGTCTCGAGCGCCTCATCGAGATTGGACGCCGGGTCGGTGCTGACAAGCAGCACGGCCTTACCGTTTTCAGCTAACTGCAGCGCTGTTGCGCAGGCGAGCGACGTCTTACCGACGCCGCCCTTGCCAGTGAAAAAGAGATGGCGAGTTGTAACGAGAGGGAGTGTCATATCATTGCGCCGCTCAACATTCGCCGGGCTTGCAGCCGCAGCTTCCAACCTTGATGTGCGGCTTATCAGTGGTGAGAACCTTGAGCCCCAGCTTCTGAATCAGTTGGGCACGTGACGGATATACGCCAATGGAGATGACCCGACCATCCACCGTTACGATGGGCAGGCGGTCCATCCCCGCATGCAGCTCCCGGACCACTTCCGGATTGGCCGCAAAGGCTGCCGCGTCGTGTCCGAGGCCGTGCCGAGCGACTTCGACACCATGTTCAGCAAGCCATCGAACGTCAGCGCCGAACTGAACGAGGGTCGGGTCGACGTTGACGCCGCAGACGCCCGTCGCGCAGCACATGGCCGGCTCAAACACGTCAAGTTTGCTCATCGTTGCTCCCACGAATTCACCTGTCGGGCCAGACTGCAGCCACATCCATTCGTCATGCTCGTCCCTTTGAACGACGAGTCATTGACCTCGGTCAAGTCACAGACGATGGAGCTGCATTTCCCCGCTTGGAGAATCGAATCGCTTGCGGGCCGCCTCCAGCTTCTTCGTTGACCAGTGTCAAGGGAAAGTCGGTGCTGACATGTAGCCTTTGTGTGGACGATGACTGCACACGCGCCGTTGTTGAGTCGCGCGTCCACAGGGAGGAGATATGAAAAAGCTTCTAGTTGCGATGGTTACCGGTATCGCGTTGACATCCCCGGTCCTGCAAGCTGCTTCGAAGGACACCGGCGCGCCGCAAAGCAGTTCAAAAACGCCGCCCGCGGGCGCCGCTGAATTCGACAAGAATCTGACGCAGCTTCAGGAGCGCATGAAGACAATGCAAACGCAGATGGACCAGATTCGCAAAACTCAAGACCCGCAGGAACGCCAGAAGCTACTCGCGCAGCACTGGGCCACAATGCAAAGCGCGATGACAATCATGCACGGGATGTGGGGCCCGGGGATGATGGGACGTGGAATGGGCCCAGGCATGATGGGGGGCGGCGCTGGGCCCGGAATGATGGGAGGCTGGGGCCATATGGGCGGTTACTACTCGCGCCTGACACCCGAGCAACTGCGGCAGCGGCAATACATGACTGACCAATACCTGCAAATGCAGCAGGAGATGATGAATAACATGATGTTGCAGCAGCAATACCGCATGGGGCCACCGCCTGCCGGTGCACAGTAGACATACTGTAGAACCGGATACCGACGACATCCCAGCCTCAAAAGCTCGCCACCTACAGGAGCGAACATGAGCGGAAGTTCCAACTACAAAGACCTGACAGGCGCGGTATCTATCCAGATGCGAGCGATGCGCGCGTCTCAGCCCGAATTGATGACGGCATTCGGACAACTCGCTGCGGCTGGGACAAAAGAAGGGGCACTGGACCGAAAAACGCGGGAGCTGGTGGCGCTAGGGATAGCGATTGCATGTCGTTGCGACGACTGCATCGGCTTTCACGTCCAGACGCTGGTGAAACTAGGCACGACAAAGGCCGAGCTGGAAGACGTGCTCGGCACTGCCGTCTATATGGGCGGCGGCCCGTCGATGATGTATGCCACCCATGCGTTGACTGCCTTCGATGAATTCTCGGCCTGAATAGCAACGCAGTCGAAGTCACACGAGTTTCTTCCGCGCAACCCAACGCCCCGAAAAAAGCGCACACAGTACGCGACTCAGGGCGGCGGCGTCCCCGTGTGATGATGCATATGTCCATCCATCGCGTCAGCGCCGTGGTCCGAAATCTGTGCGTCGAACCATGCGTGAAGTGACGACACTAATTTCGGGTCATCGCTGCGATAACTGAGTTCGCCTCCACCTTCAATGTCCTTGTACGTAATCGATACCTGACCGGGCTTTGCCGCACTGAGTTGCGCCAATCCAGGCATGTCGGTACCGTGAGTACGAGCAGGACCCGAAAAATCACCACGCTGAAACTGCGTCTGGATTTGACGCAGGTGCTTACGAATCAGCCGAATCTGGACGCTGTCGGCCGGGTTTTTCGCAATCACCTGCTGGCTTCCGCCATCGTCCGATTTCGTGAAGATGTGGGTGGTGGCCTTGAGGCTGAACGGCATGACCTCCGCACCTCGCTGCGCGACTTCTGCCTGACGTTCTGGGTCCACCGCGAACGATTCAAACGACGCGGCTAGGCCCGCCATCACGATTAGCGTAGTTAAAAGTATGGTCGGTTTCATCAGATGAGGCTTCCGCGTAGTCAAACTGCGCCTGATTGCGCCATTTCCGTAAGACGGGCCCACAGCTAGAGGAACCACCGGCGATGCGTCAGCCGAATCCCAGGCGACGAACAAAGGGCGGCTAGCGGACTCCGCGATGGCAGGGCCAGCACTCGTCAGCACGTGAACGAGACCGACGACACGTCCCAAGAACGCACCGCATGCAAAATCATGCCTTTCATTCGCCTGCCTGAGAAAGCCACCGCATCTGCGAGGACGGCGGCTCTCGAGTAATAGATGCGTAGCATCTTAGGCCTGCTGCCGAGTCAGTTTCGCGCGCTCGATGATTTCGAACACCACCATGCCGCCGAGCATCGCGCCCACAAAACCCCACGCCTTCGGAAAGCCAGCGCCCATTGCGACCAGTGCGGGTCCCGGGCAAAATCCTGCGAGCCCCCAACCGACGCCGAACACCGCGCTTCCCATTACGAGTCGCAAGGTAACTTGCTTACCGGCTGGAATCTGAATGGACCAACCCAGCAAGGATTTCTTTCGCCGCTTCGCTAACAGGAACGCGACAGAGCCAACGGCTATCGCGCCCCCCATGACAAATGCGAGAGACGGGTCCCATCGTCCAGCGATGTCCAGAAATCCCAGTACCTTCGTCGGATTGGCCATGCCTGACACCATCAGACCGACACCGAACAGAAGCCCGGAAAATAATGCAGTAAGCAGCGCCATCTCAACCTCCGAACAGATGCCTCGTCACAAACACGGTTAGAAAGCCGCTTGCCATGAAGGTTGCCGTCGCAACCACCGAACGGATGGAACCACGCGAGATACCGCAAACGCCGTGACCGCTCGTGCAACCGCTGCCATAACGCGTGCCGATGCCGACAAGGAAGCCCGCCGCAACTACTTCGCCCCACCCAGCCCGAATATCGAGCGCTATTGGATTACCTAGCAAGCCTGCCAGCACAGGCGCCCCGACAAGCCCCGCAAGAAAAGCTACACGCCACCCTGCATCCTTTTGCGGCATGCTCATCAGGCCGCCCAGAATCCCGCTGATACCGGCAATACGCCCATTGAAGAGAACAAGCAGAGCAGCTGCGATGCCAATCATCACCCCTCCGGTCAGTGACAGCCCCGGTGTGAAATTCGCAATATCAATCGACATGGCATCTCCTAATCATCATTGGGCGCAAAACTGGTCGTACAGCACGTTCATGACCGCAATCGCTTCCTTGCTTGCGAGGGAATAAAAGATGCTCTTTCCCTCCCGCCGTGTCGCCACGAGCTCGTTATCGCGAAGCACGCCGAGTTGCTGGGAGAGTGTCGGCTGACGTATGCCCAACTGTTCTTCCAGGTCGCTCACACACAACTCGCCCTGCGACAGTTGGCACATCAACAGTAACCGGTCGCGATTTGCCAGAACCTTAAGCAGCGCGCACGCTCTCTCTGCAGAGGCCTGCATCACCGAAAGGTCGATTGCGACGGACTTCTTCCTCATCTCATCATCCTATAATTTACACACTGACATTATATTGCATTGTAGATTATTTGGGAATAGAATGACTTGCATCTGAGGAGGTGAGGATGCAGCCCATCGTTCAACCGTTCTTCGACCCGGTCACCGGCACGGTGACTTACGTCGTGTTTCAGTCGGGGCATCAGGAATGCGCAGTCATTGACCCGGTCCTTGACTACGACCCCAAGGCTGGACGCACTTCAACGGCAAATGCCGACAGGGTCATCGAGTTCGTCCGCCAGCGCGGCCTGAGCGTGCAGTGGATTCTGGAAACGCACGCGCATGCGGACCACCTGTCAGCAGCGCATTATTTGCGCGGCGAGCTTGGCGGCAGGATTGCGATTGGAGAGCACATTCGCACCGTTCAGGGCGTCTTCAGGAAGCTGTTCAATCTGGAGCCTGAATTCCGCCTTGACGGCTCCCAGTTCGACCATCTGTTTCGCGAAGACGAGGAGTTTCCCATCGGTGCCCTGACAGCAAAGGCACTGTATGTGCCGGGTCATACGCCTGCCGATACGGCCTATCAGATTGGCGATGCCGTCTTCGTCGGCGACACGCTTTTCATGCCAGATGTCGGCACAGCGCGTTGCGACTTCCCCGGTGGCAATGCCCACACACTGTATGGGTCGGTTCGAAAGCTGCTGGACCTGCCCGGAGACACCCGCCTCTTCATGTGCCATGACTATCCCCCCGAAGGCCGGCAACCCGAATGGGAAACCACGGTGCTCGCACAGCGCGCGCATAACATCCATGTGCATGACGGCGTAACAGAAGAGCAGTTCGTCGGTATGCGCGAAGCGCGCGACGCAACACTTGCGATGCCGGTTCTTATCCTTCCGTCTGTGCAGGTGAACATACGGGCCGGGGAATTTCCACCCGCCGAGGAAAACGGCATCCGCTATCTGAAGATTCCGTTGAATGGGTTGTAGAGCGCTTGTGACGAGTGATTGGTTTGGAACTTGCGGTTTGGCGTTGGCATGAGCGCGTTGCGCTCTTGTAGCGAAACGGCGTCGGTTGATTCATGCTGGAGCCAGTGGCTCCTCATGCGAGCAGGTTCGGTCTCACAACCGGGCCTTCTGGTGGAGCGGATGGAAGTAGCGAGCTCGGAACCCGACCTTCGTGTTCGCAAGCACGAGACGCCCACCTGTGCGGCGGGCGATTTCAGAGACGATAGACAGACCGAGTCCGCTTCCCGACTGCGCCGAGTGGTCAAGGCGATAAAACGGTTCCAATACGTGCGCAAGTTCGTCGTCCGGAATGCCCGGACCGGAGTCGGTAACTTCAAACACCACCGCTTCGCCCGACCGGATGACAGAAACATCCACCTTTCCTCCGGTTGGCGTATATCGCACCGCGTTGTCCACAAGATTTCTCAACACGACAGTGAGGGAAGAGACGTCTACAACAGCATCGACCTCCTCAAAGCGGTCGAATCCCAAATCAATATCCTTTTCACGGGCCATGCCAATGGTCGCGTTGATAACGTCGGTCGCCACCGCGCGCAGTGACACCCTCGTTGGCTGCTCCAGCCCCTCCTGTTCGGACCGCGCCAACGTGAGCAGTTGCTCAACCAGCCGATGGGTCCGGCGCAGTCCCGACTGAAAGGCCGTCAGCCGCTCCCGAGCGTCTTGTGACGTGATGGTTGCGCCGAGGTTTTCCGCTTGCAGCGACAATGCTGCTAGCGGTGAGCGCAGTTCATGCGCCGCGCTCGCGACAAATCGGCGTTGAAGACTGATGGCCTCACGCAAACGCGGAATGAGGCGGTTAATGGACCTGACAAAAGGCAACGCTTCGTTGGGTATTCCGTGTTCAGACAACGGCTCAAGCGACACATCAGTTTGCTGGTCAACAACATTCGCCAGCCGGGAAAGTGGACCCAGCTTCGTTCTCACAATCACCACAATGACGCCGCCCAGTCCCGGAAGAAGAATGAGCATGGGTACAAGCGTTCTCATTGCGCCGTCCCGTGCAATTTCATCGCGCAGCACGGAGGGCTCCGCCAACGCTATGCGTTCTCCGCTGCGCAGTGTTCTGATGTTAACGCGCCAACCGTTGCCATTGTCATCCAGGTCATGAAAACCGTCCGTCAACGTGTTGGGTACGATGAGTCCCGACGCCTGCGCAAACCCTGCCCCCCCTCCATTGAGCCGGTCAATGACTACCTTGACGTCTGCATCCTGCGAACTCTCGACAGAAGGTCGAGAACCAGTGAACGCAAGCGCGCCGCTGTCAATGAGAGCAGCTATTTCCTTCAGTTGTCCGTCCTGCAGTTCTCTGGCCTCCTGATAGGCGAACACGAACGACAGCCCGCAGGCAACCACACCCACCGCGACAATCACACAGCCAATCCAGGCCGACAGCTGCCACGTCAGGGAACGTGACTGTTTTCCTTGTCCACCAACCATCCCACACCCCGTACGTTGCGAATCACCGACGCGCCCAGCTTCTTGCGGATACCATGAATCACCACTTCCACGGCATTGCTCTCGACCTGCTCTTCCCACGCATACACCTTTCGCTCAAGTTCGCTTCTCGACAGGACTGTCCCAGGTTTCATCATCAGCGCGCTCAGCAGTGCGAACTCGCGACCGGTCAGGCTGCATTCGGTGTCGCCATACACGGCAAGGTGTGAATTTGAATCCACCGTCAGGTTTCCGCACGTCATTTTTGCGTCACCATGGTCGCCGAGTCTGCGCGTGACCGCCCGAAGACGTGCGAGCAGCTCACCGATTTCAAACGGCTTCACCAGGTAATCGTCGGCGCCGGCGTCGAGCCCGGCAATTCTGTCGTCAAGGCTGTCGCGCGCGGTGAGAATAATGACGGGAGCCTTGCTACCTTTTGCCCTCAATGACCGGAGCACATCAATGCCATCGCGCTTCGGCAGGTTCAGGTCAAGAAGTACCACATCGTGCTCGCGTCCTATCAGCGCACCTGTTGCCGAATCAGCATCGCATACCCAGTCGACCGCGTAGGCGGCATCCTTCAACGCCTGCACGATTGCGCCGCCAATCATTTCGTCGTCTTCTACGAGCAGAATTCTCATACGTCTCACCGGTCGGCAGCAACTTTCTAAGTCAACGCTAAGTCTCGCGAAGTAGTATCTGAAGCGTTTTTTTGCGCCGGATACTCATCGTGACCCATCGTATTTACGATAGTAGGTTGCAAAACCGCATTACCGCAACCGGTCAGCGACATAGGTGTTCGGGTGCGCTCGCGTGGTTCGCCCAGCTGACGCTGACTGTAGCGTTAAGCGGATGCGCCTCCTATGCACCCAGGCCTCTTCCTGAGGCGCCGCAATGGTCTTATGACATAGCGACTACCGGCGCTCAATTGACGGTGGACCAGGTGGTCGAGCGGGCACTTAAGCAAAGCCCCGACATCCGGCACGCTGAGCGCGAACTCGATATCGCCACCGCCAAAGAATATGTGGACGGCCTGTTGCCAGACCCAACACTTAGCTTCAGTACGGACCGTCCCGGTGCCGACGGTTTTGTACCTGCGTTCATGGCCGGGCTCAGCTACGAGGTGTCGGCGCTGGTCGACCGCCCAGCGAAGAAGCGAGCGGCGGCCAAATCCAGTGAGAGGCAACAGCTCGCTTTGGAATGGGCGAAATGGCAGGTCGCGAACCGCGCTTATGCACTGTACGTCACTAACGTGAGCCTCGAGCGTCTCGAAGGTGAGGTCGGGCAGCTTGTGGCGTATCAGAGGGACGGTGCCGAACGATTGCAGAAGGCACTCGCGCGCTCCGACGTAACCCGCGACGCAGTCTTGCTGGCGGAAGTAGCGTACGGGGACACCGTGCAGCAGCTAGGCACGCTACGACAGGAACGTCTCAAGGCCGAGCGGGAACTCACCCGGCTGCTTGGCCTTCCGCCGGGGTCGCATTTGACGCTCGCGGCTCCGCCGGAGCCATCGGAAGTCCCGCAGCACCTCATCGTCGGTGCGCTTTTAAACCTTGGCCAGCGTCGGCCCGATTTGCTAGCGCTGCGCGCGGGGTACGACGAACAGGACGAGCGCTATCGCGCAGCGCTCCTTGCACAGTTTCCGCGGCTTGATGTCGGCGTCACAAGAGGCCGCGACACGTCGGCCATCTATACCTCGGGACTTGCCGTCTCTGTGACCCTGCCGCTGTTCAACGGCAACCGGGGCAATATCGCCGTCGAAAAAGCCACCCGGGAGAGCCTTTATCAGGAATACGGGCAACGGCTCGACGACGCATATACGGCCGTCGACGCCATCAGTTCTGAACTGACTTTGCTAACTGAACGTCTTCACAACTCGCAGTCCACCGAAGCCGCACTCAATGCGTCACTGAAGAAGTTACGTGTTGCCTATGCCGCTCGCGACGTGACCTTCCCGGCATTGGCCGACGCTGAAGTCCGGTTGCTGAGTCAACGCGTTGCGACAACAAAACTCGCGAATACGGTCCTTCAACAGCAAGTCGAACTCTGCACCTTGATTGGCGTGAGCGCGATTGACCACCAACCGCTTCAATAGGCCACCTATGCCGTCTGTCCGCCTGCTGGTCTTCGTTGCAGCTATCGGCATCTGTTGCCCCGCACGTCATCCCGCGTTCGCCGAGGACATCGTGACAATGCCTGCGGTCCAGAAGCGCCTTGCATCCACCTTGTCGGCACCGGCCCGTGTGCAGGCGGCATCGAATACCGTACTTAGCGCGCCTACTGCAGGCGTCGTCTCAAGCTTGCGCGTGATTCCGGGTGAAGAAGTGCGGGCTGGGCAAGTGATTGCACGGCTGACCGGTCCCACCATATCGACTGATGCCGCACGTCTTGCCGCGGACCTGAAGTCGGCCCAGGTTCGAGTGACGGCCGCGGCCCAGGCCGCCGCTATCGAACAACAGAAGCTGGAGGAACAGCTCAGTACTCGCGATGCGGTCATTCGCGCACGCGCCGAACTCGACACCGCGCGTCAACAACTTGCAGCGGCGCAGGCAGCATCCCGCGGCTACACCAGTCTCACGACCATTAGTGTGCCGGTCGCCGGGATGGTGGCGGCCGTTAGCGCTGCCGATGGTCAGTACGTGAATGCCGGGCAGACGCTCACGACCATCGCGCCTACCGCCGGCCTCTACGTAGTCGCCGACCTGTTTGGAAGCAATGCCAGCTCGGTTGTGCCGGGAATGAAGGGCGTTTTTCTGCCCGAAGGCAACAATGCAATTGTTCAAGTGGTTGTCCAGCGTGTATCGCGCAGTCTCACCGCTCCGGGTCAGGTGGAAGTCTGGCTCAAAGCTGGACCAGGCTACACCCTTGACCCGGGGGCGGTTGGCAACGTTTCTCTGGTCTTGTCCGATGACAGGCAGGTGGCTATCCCATCAACTGCGCTCATTCTCGACGCCGGTCAATGGTGGGTACTGGTGCGTGACCGGAGCGGCAGCCGTCGCCGCCAGGTCGTTCCGGGCCTGTCGGACGGCGGTTGGACATCAGTCAGGCAAGGTCTCGTGGCGGGCGAACGCGTCGTGACGCAAGACGCCTATCTTCTCTTTCACCAGGACTTTGCTACGCGTTATCAGCAAGCCGATTGACGGCGCTTTCAAAGAAGAACAATGCTCAACGATATCGTCAAGAGGCCGCTACTCTGGGTCATGCTCTACGCAGGGCTGATTGCGTATGGTGTCTACGCGCTGTTGAACATTCACGCGGAAGTGTTGCCGCAGTTCAATATGCCGCAAGTGAGCGTCGTCGCGCAACTGCCGGGCGCAACGACGCTGGACCTGGAGGGGCTGATTGCCCGACCGCTCGAGGCCGAACTATCGTCGCTCGCGTCATTGAGCGACGTGCGGACAGTCATAGGGCAAGGTTCCGTCAAGATTGAAGCGCGATTCTCGGAGGGGACCACCGCAGCAAGTGCGCTCCAGGACGTCAACGGTGTTATCGGACGCATCAACAGTTCGTTACCCAAAGGTACGACTCTGACGACGGAAATCTCCGGCAATGCCATAAATGAGGTGGCGGACTACGCAATCCAGATTCCTGACGGCGTGGACGCGTCCCAAATCCAGCGTATTGTCGAGTCAAATTTCGCACCACGTGTCCGGGCGGTCGCTGGTGTACAACGCGTGTCGGTCGCCGGACCCGGAGCAGATGCGATATGGGTGCGCCCCGACCTTGCAAGGCTGCAGCGTTTCAACGTCTCTGCGTCGGCGCTCGCAGCATCGCTCGACGCGGCGACAGCGATGGTACCGAGCGGGTATGTCAACCTCGGACATCAGGACGTATTCATGGAAGGCAGAAGTCTGCCGACGAGTACCTCCGACTACGCGCGCATGCTCGTCGGGAGCCCTGGCGCCACGTTGCCTTTAGGCGCTGTTGCAGAGGTCATCCGGTCTGCGCTCCCGTCTCATCACTCCGTGAAACTCGATAACCGGCCGACCATTGCTCTAGTTGTTTTCAAGCAACCGGGGGCCTCGACGCTACCTGTCGTCGATGCAGTTGATAAGGCTCTGCAGGAACTCGAACCCCAACTGCCCGGCGGCGCACGCTTCGTGCGAATTTACAGCCAGAGGCACATTGTCGGCGTGGTCGCCTCGGATTTGACCAGGAATCTGGCCATTGGGGCCGTGCTCGCGGTTGGGGTCCTGTTCTGGATGCTTGGCGCGAGTCGCGGAATATGGGCGCTCGCGCTGAGCATTCCGTTGTCGCTGCTGCTCGGTATCGCAGGGCTGTACCTGATGGGACAGACGCTGAATCTGCTGACGTTCGGCGCCCTGTCAGTCGCGGTGGGCCTGCTTGCCGACGACGCCATCATCGTGCTGGAAAGCATCTACCATCGCTGGGAAGCTGGTGATGGCCGGTGGGAAGGCGTTGCTCATGGCTTGCGCGACATAGCCGGTCCAGACATTTCAGGGACGATGACGACCGTCGCGGTATTCCTGCCGCTTGTGTTCGTGGGAGGCCTCGCCGGACTTTTCTTCGTCCCGTTCTCTCTTGCAATGACAGTGAGTCTCATTGCGTCACTACTTATTTCGTTGAGTCTGATTCCGCTTGTGCTGGGATTCATCGGACCGCATATCGGGAAGCGCGTCACATCTGGTTCGCGTGCGGTCGCATGGCTCAAGAGCCGCAACTTGCGCCTGTTCGAAGTTGCGCTGCGTCATCCGCGTGTTTCGCTGTGGTCCTGCATCGCCATTTTCGTGGTCTCGGTGGCTGGGCTTGTGCTGGTGCCCGTCGATTTCCTGCCGCTTCCGAACGAGGCCGTGCTACTCGAAAGTTTTACGCTGCCGCCTGGAACTTCATTACATGACGCCCAGGACGCATCGGACCGCATCACGCAACGATTGATGGGCCTCCCGCCTGTCGCGCACGTGTTTTCCCGCGTCGGGTCTGCTTTGGGAACCTCATACACCGAGCCTGCCTATGCAGGCGAGATTCAGATTGCGCTAAAACCTGATGTGAACGCGAGCAGTCTCGACCGAGTCGGCAAGCAGGTTCTGGATGCTTCAAAGCTCCCGGCGGTCCAGACAGTCATTGGGACACCGACGCTCGAACGGGTGGGTGAAACGCTGTCCGGCCTGCCGCAACCGTTTGTCATCGATGTCTACGGCGATTCGATTGAAGCATTGCAGTCACTGTCGAACGAGGTTACGCGTCGGCTCTCAGGCGTATCCGACCTCTCGGACGTCTTCAACAACGATGCCTATCCCGTAACAGAGTTGCAAATCACGCCCAATCCCGATGGTCTCGCGCTCCACGGCATTACGCCGGCGGCGCTTTTTTCCCAGTTGCACATCCTTCTGGCGGGACAAACGGTCGCCACCGTTCCAGAAGGCAATGGTCACCTGGATGTGTTCGTGAGACTCGCCGACCCCACGCATCTGTCCATCGAGCAGCTCAACCAGCTTCCTGTAATGGCCAATAGGTGGGTTGCGTTGAAAGACGTGGCGTACGTCCGCATGGCGACCGGACCCAACGTCATACGGCATCTGAACGGACTGCGGGCGGTCGAGATTCTGGCGACGCCCACTGCGCCGCTCGGCCAGGTCATTTCAGCGTCAAAGAAGGCCCTCGCGACGCTTCCCTTACCGGCGGGATACGAGGTGAGGTTTGGTGGCCTGTATCCGCAACTCGAACATGCCGCGCTCAATGTTGGCGTGGCAGCCGTAGTTGCTCTCGCGCTGATGCTAGGTATCCTGACACTGCAGTTCGATGGCCTCCTCGTGCCCGGTCTGCTTCTGCTGCAGATGCCGTTGGCGTTCTCCGGGGGAGCTATTGCCCTGGTGGTGAGTGGTGTCGGTCTCAACGCCATCGGTTTGATTGCGTTTCTTACCCTGATTGGAGTGAGCCTGAACCACGGCATCGTCTTGCTGCAGTTGGTAAAGCGAAACGAAGCGCAGGGACTCCCGGTGGTCGAAGCCGTGCGCGGCGCTGTTGACGTGCGCTTCCGGCCGATTCTCCTGACTGTGCTGACAGCCTCACTGGGCCTGCTGCCGACCGCACTCGGTTTCGGTAAAGGCGCCGCCCCTGAACAGGGCCTGGCCATTGTTACGCTGGGCGGTCTGGTCTGGAGCGGTCTGCTAAGTACAAACCTGTTACCGGCGCTTTATGTGTATAGGCGTGAGAAGCAGCGTCGGAAGGTAACCTAGACCAGCTCAGGGCGGAACAACGTCCGATACCATCGGTAGCACTTCATATTGATTTAGCCCCGACGTGCGACCATACCGCCATCGAACCGGACGATTACAGAATCAAAAAGAATGCAGACTAACCTCAAGCCTCGCGCACGCACGCTCAGCCAGATTCCCCATGGCGTCTGGATGCTCGGCTTCGTCAGCATGTTCATGGACATCTCGTCGGAGATTATCCACAGCCTCCTACCGATGTTCCTCGTGACGAGCCTAGGGGCGAGCGCCATGATGGTTGGACTCATTGAAGGTGTCGCGGAAGCGACCGCGCCCATCGTGAAAATATTTTCCGGTGCATTGAGCGACTATCTTGGCAACAGGAAATGGCTCGCTGTCATTGGCTACGGCATGGGTGCGCTCAGCAAGCCGCTTTTTGCACTTGCGCCTACGGCGGGGATTGTCCTGACCGCGCGCGTTGTGGACCGGGTCGGGAAGGGTCTGCGGGGGGCGCCGCGCGACGCGCTAGTGGCGGATATCACTCCGCCGCATCTGCGCGGTGCCGCGTATGGCCTGCGCCAGTCGCTGGACACCGTCGGCGCCTTCATCGGTCCGTTGCTGGGCGTCGTTCTGATGCTGCTTTGGGCAAACGACTTCCGCAGGATATTCTGGGTGGCCGTGATTCCAGGCATCGCCGCCGTGACATTGCTTGTGTTCGGCGTGAGGGAGCCGGAGCGTCAGTCAGGTGCGAAACGCGTCAATCCGTTGAGGCTCGAAAACCTGAAGAAGCTCAGCAAGCCGTACTGGTGGGTTGTATTTGTCGGTGCGGCGTTCACACTCGCACGGTTCAGTGAGGCGTTTCTCGTCCTGCGCGCCATGCAGGGCGGCGTACCCGTGGCGCTGGTGCCGCTCGTCATGGTCGTGATGAACCTGGTGTATGCGGCCTCGGCTTACCCCTTTGGCAAGCTCGCTGACTCGATGAGTCACACCAGACTGCTAGCCATCGGTCTCGTCGTGCTGATTGTGTCGGATGTCGTGCTTGCGCACGGAAGTCACTGGCCAATCGTGCTGCTCGGCGTCGTTCTGTGGGGCCTGCACATGGGGCTCACACAAGGTCTGCTGGCGACCATGGTCGCGCAAGTGGCACCACCCGAACTGAAAGGGACAGCGTTTGGCTTCTTCAATCTCACGACCGGATTGGCAATGCTTGTGGCAAGCCTCGTCGCCGGCGAGCTCTGGGACCGGTTTGGAGCAGGCACAACGTTCTATGCAGGCGCTGGATTCTGTATCGCGACGCTGATTGCGCTCGTCGCGAGGACAACGACGTCTGGCGGTGAAGCATGAACTGGCCTTTGCTCTTCAAGCGCATCGGAATCCGCAACCTGCTCGTTGCTGGCGTACTAGCTGTCGGTGGTACGTGGCTTTTCCTTGGCGTGCTGGAGGATGTCGTTAGCGGGGACCCGCTTGTTACGGTCGACGTCAGGATTCACGCGGCGCTCCAATCTATCCGTTTCCCGCTACTCGACTCGATTATGGTCGCCGCCTCGGAACTGGGCGATGCTGCCGTCACCGTCCCGGTGATTCTCGTCGTCCTTGCGTGGCTCGTTTGGCAAAGGCGGCTGCGGAGCGCCACTTACTGGATACTGGCGACAATGCTTGCACAGGCCTTCGTCGTAACACTGAAGTTTGCCATGCGCCGTGCGCGACCGTCATCAATGTATGAGGGCCTGCAGGGATTTTCCTTTCCCAGTAATCATGCAACGCTGAGCGTGGTCACCTACGGTTTTCTGGCGTTTTTCGTTGCGCGCGCGTGGGGCAGCGCCGCACGGCTGCGTATTGCGACTGCCACCGCGCTGTTTATTCTCCTGATTTCGTTCTCGCGCCTTTATCTCGGCGTGCACTGGTTTTCTGATGTGCTCGCCGGAATCAGCTTCGGTGTGGCGTGGATAGCAACGGCAACTGTGCTACATCACGTAGGTGATGCAAGCCAAAGGGACGCTTCTTCACTCGGCGTGGCGTCCTTCGTCACGTTTGTCATCAGCGCGACGGTGCACATCATCATGCAACACGGTGTGGACATGGCCCTCTACGCCCCCGGGTAGCGTGTGTTGACAACCCTCTTGTTGTCACCGCTTGCGTCGATGCCAGAAGAGCGCATCGTGTGCAGTGCGATTCGAACGTGGTTAATGTCACGCTGAAAGGTTGAGCGTTCAATGCGAGGCGGGGCGCAGCCGTTGGTGAATCAGTCGTCATCGTCAGAGTGGCGATGGCGTTCCCATCCGCGGTGGCGGCCGTGGTCATGCCACCGGCGCCCGTCGCCGTAATCCTCGTCATAGCGGTATCCATAGCCATAGACCGGGGCGGGTGCGTAGACCACTGGCGGCGGAGCCTCGTACACAACAGGCGGCGCAGCATAAACTGACCCTGGCACGCCCAGAAACACGCCGATGTCCGCGTGCGCGAAAGCCGCGCTGGATACGCATGCAGCGGAAATGCCCACTGCCAGAAAAAGGGTAGCGCGTCTCATGGTGTTCTCCTGTCCTGCCCACTTCCGACGGACGCCAGACAATGGTGAAAGGATGCGGATTCTAGGTGTGGCGCGCGGCCGCAGGTGCGGCTGAAATGTCAATTCTGTAACCGGCAGTAACCTGCTTCGGATACTGCCGGTTCCGGCCGCGATTACGATGTGCTCAGCAAGTCGCCCGAGACATGGACGCGCTGTCCGACCTGAACCGGCGGCTGCGTCGAATAATTGAAATTCCGGTAGCTGCCGTCCTGCATTCTTACCTGCACCTGGTAGCTGGTCGCCTTACGCACCGCATGCTCGATGCCGTTACCCGCAAGTCCGCCGCCAACCGCTCCTGCAATCGTGGTCAGAACGCGACCGCGTCCTCCCCCGACCTGATTTCCCAACAGGCCACCAGCGACGGCTCCACCCACGGCTCCCAGCCCCGTTGTTGGTTCGGCTTCCTGAACTGTATTGACGGCGACAACTTCGCCTGCATTCGGGTCGACGGCGACCGGTCTTGGTGCGGGTTGTGCCGGGTTTTGATAGGTATTGTCGTTCTCATACCTCGGAGCCTGTTCGACCGTCGAGCTACGGTGATGATGGACGCGTGGTTGCGCTGACGCGTCCTCATGCGTGACGCGTTGCTCCGTGGCAGCTTGCGGTGAAGTCGCTGGGGCGCTCGAAACTTGAGCGGTCACTGGCGCAGTTGGCGTCGGAGGCGAGGTCGTTGCGCGTGACGTTGGCAGAATGCCCGTCATCGCCGCGATACCCGTAGCGCTGGCCAGGATGACGGCTACGGCAGCACCTGCAACCAGCGGATGGATACGGCTACGTTGCGGTGAACTGGAAGTCAGGTTGGTGCTCATGTCGCGCTCCGTTGAGTGTGTCAGCAAGAACGCCGCAGCCGACAGAACGGTGCACCGGGCCCGTGTGAGATTTGTAAGCAGGTGTAGCGCGTGCCGACGGTTTCCTGGTCAGGGCTCTCTTCGAAGCATCTACTCTGGCAGCATCCGGCGCTCAAGCCACCGCGCCGAACAGAGCGCCGACGCCTGATGACACGCCCATTGCCAGAGCACTCCAGAAGACCACGCGGATAACGCCCGGCCAAACTTTCGCCCCACCAGCTTTCGCTGCCAGGCCGCCCAGGAAAGCCAGGGAAACAAGGGCAGAGACTACGATAGCCGGCAGCAGTACCGAATCGGGCGCGACTGCAGCAACGATAGCCGGCAACGCGGCACCGACCGCAAAGCTGCCGGCAGAAGCCATTGCGGCTTGTAGAGGTCGCGCGGCCGTCACCTCGGAGATGCCAAGCTCATCGCGAGCATGAGCACCGAGAGCGTCATGCACCATCAGCTTTTCGGCAACCTGCCTGGCAAGCGGCAAATCCAGGCCCCTTCGCACATAGATGGCTGCTAGTTCCTGATGCTCGCGCGAGAAGTCGGTATCGAGCTCAGCCCGTTCCTGGGCCAGCGCCGCCTTCTCCGTGTCCGCCTGCGAGGAGACCGACACATATTCCCCTGTCGCCATCGACATGGCTCCCGCAGCTAACCCGGCCACGGCAGTAAGCACTATGCTTCCATGAGCAGTATGTGCGGAGGCTACACCAGCAACGAGGCTCGCCGTTGAAACAATCCCGTCATTGGCGCCCAGTACGGCGGCACGCAACCAGCTGATGGATTCGAGACGGTGCTGTTCCTTGTGTCGCCCTGGCATAGCTCCTCCACGTTTGAAATGTTAATTCACTGACCCACAACGATAGACGCAGAAGCAGCTTGCCTGTGTCGCGACGAGCGCGGCATCAGAGAGGTCTGCCTTGCACAGGTTCGCTTGGCTTATAGGGCATCGTGTGCGCAACAGTTTCCAACCCGTACACCGGGCTCGCCATGAATTCTAAATACGTCGAAGCCCGGCGAGTTGACTGCCACGAGTCAGGCCGTCGCCTTCGATGGCTGCACTTCCACCGTGAGATGCGACAATCCCTTGAAGCGTCCGAGCACCGAATGATAGAAGCGCGAGTCTCGCTCAGGCTCGCCGGTCGAAACCGACACCACCGCACTCATGTGGCCCGGTCCGACCCGCCAGACATGTAGGTCGACAACCTTGTCGCCACGGTCCTCGACGGCGTGACGCACGTTTTCCGCCATGCGCCGGTCCGGATTGATGTCGAGCAGAATTGCACCGGTGTCGCGCATAAGTCCGTAAGACCAGTTGGCTATCACCAGTGCCCCGATGATGCCCGCCAGCGGGTCCATCCAGAGCCAGCCGAAGGAGCGCGCCAGTACAAGACCCAGAATCGCCAGTACGGATACCGCCGCGTCCGCCATTACATGCATATAGGCGGAACGGATATTATGGTCCCTACTTACAGCCTCATGCGTATCGTGGTCGTGTGCATGCTCGGCGAACTCGACGTGGTGGTCACCATCAGGCAAACGCACAATGGCCTGGAATGAGTGCGGCTCCGGGATGTCATCTTTAGATTCCAGGTAGCCATCACGGTCCGCCATGGCAAAGACCTGACGCGCCCCATCTGGCCGGACGGTCGTGATAGTCGTCGTTGATGCGACCATGCGCGAGCCCGGTGATTCCTGCGTAATCCGGAAGACGGGCGGCACGCCGTCCTCAAAAATTGAGACGGCGAATACGCCGGAAGGGGCGACAATCTTCTGCCCTTCTTCTTCGTGAGCGTGGTCGTCATGGCCATGCCCATGTCCATGGTTATGGCCGTGGCTATGGCCGTGATGGTCGCCGCTCAGAAGCCAGACACTCGCGAGGTTGACCAGCAAGCCGACCACTGCGATGGGAATCGCCTCGCCGAAATGGATAGGAATCGGCGCAAGAAATCGGGAGACCGCCTCGTAACCAATCAGCAGGGCAATCATTGCCAGTACGATGGCGCTGGTAAATCCGGCCAGGTCGCCGAGCTTGCCCGTGCCGAACACGAAGCGCGAATCAGTGGCATGTCTGCGCGCGTATGTGTAGGCAAGTGCTGCAATCAGCATCGCGCCCGCATGCGTCGACATATGCAGTCCATCGGCGACGAGCGCAAGCGACCCGAACATACTGCCGCCAACGATTTCAACCAGCATCATGGCACTGCACAGCGCAATCACGGCCCACGTCTTTCGCTCGTTCTTTTCGTGACCAGCGCCAAGGAAGATGTGGTCGTGCCCTGCGCCGAACGCGGCGTCTTCGAAATCATTCATTTCCAACCCAGTTACTTGAAATAGCTGTGAACAACTTCGATGAGTTGTTCCATGGCGCTCTCGCCGTGTTCCCCGCCGTTTTCAGCATCGACAAGGTGGTTCCGGATGTGGTCTTCCAACACAACTGCCAACAGGCCGTTCATGGCTCCCCTACAACTCGTAATCCGCTGCAGGACGTCTGCGCAACCGTGTTCTTCCTCCAGTGCCCGCTCGATGGCTTCAACCTGCCCCTTGATACGGCGAACCCTGTTGAGAAGCTTATGTTTTTCCTGAACCGTGTGACTCATTGCGCTCTCTCCCTACCCCCACCGGGTATATTAGCGTCCACGTTACCATAGGGGGGTGGGGTATTGTCCGGGCCACCGCTCACGCGGTCAACTACCGAAGGGATACGGCGCAAAGGGCCAGCGCGCGGTGACCGCAGTACGCATCAATGCACACCGGGAGAAGCCGAAGTCCCAGCGCAAGTCGTGAGCCATCGAGGCCCGACATTGCCGCGTTCGTCGTCGACTTGAAAGCGGCCCTTGGCGCGCGGCAAAGCGACGAAGCCATCCGCTGCGGTAAGGCTGGAGACCCAAGGTCCCACGTATGCGAAAATGGCCATACCGTTGGCACAGCGAGCTCGCTGACTTCAAATGCATGGCTCGTCACCGGGAGCCATTCGGGACCGCCACTGTTGCGCCGGCTGTGACAGAGGGTGCATGAATCAGGCGATGGCTCGCAAACAGTGGCAGCAGCGAGAAGCAGGAAAGTGCAAATCGTGAGAAAACTTGGACTTGCGTTACTGACCGCGGCATTGGCGCCGGCGGCTTTCGGGGCCGGCACATATTCGGAAGTGTGGAATCCGCCTGAGGCGCGCGCGACTGCCCCGCATAGGGCCGGTACTCCACACAGGCTCGCAGTACGACGTCACGTGGCCTTGCACGCGAAGAAGCTCCATTCGCCGCGCGCGTTAGCAACTGCTCCACGGCTCGTGGCGAAGCAGGGCAACACGCAGAAGACCTTGCTGAAGGACGAACCGGACATGTCTGGGATTCCGCGGCAAACCACGCCGGAAGGCAACGTGCTTCGCGTGAGAGGCCACGCGGCATCCGTACAGGTTATCCGCTGATGCAGTCGCAAAGCTACCACGGCTACGATGTCTGGGGGCACGCCATCCCAGAGCAGGAGGGCATCCTGCAGCCGGAGCGCTATGCAGCGAGCGGAACCATCACGCTTGGCGGTAAGTTAATCCATGCTTCGGGTGTCCTTGGTCACTTTGGAAGTGAAGAGGAAGCCGAGCTAGCAGGCCTGGACTGGGCCCTCGCATGGGTCGATGCGCACACCTAGAGTCGCCGCCTGCTCTGCGCTCCGTAATGCGTTGTACCGTGCGAGGGTCGAGCTAGTTTCTCGCTGTGCATGAGGCTTCCTTTGAGCATCCGCAGGATGCGATTGCCTGACCCAAAAAGAGTCCCGTCCATAGAATGGCTTGAATGTCCGAAGAGACTCTTCGATGATACGAATGAGTAAAGACATATCTAGCGAATGAGGTTTTAACCTTTGTCTGGCGCCTTGGCTTTAGGTGAGCGCCATCTCTTTGCACTTCGGCTCGCCAATGCCCCGGACTTCGCGATAGCACAGCGCAGGAAGCTCGCCTACGGGGTTCCCTCGTGCATGGTCGCCCCCCAAAGGCAAAAAATGCAGAAAGCGTCGCGTGAACCTGGCTTAAACGCGCGTTCACCAGCATCCAGCGTCGGACAGATGTGTGAGGCAGTGCTGATAGATTTGTCGTGCAACGGGCGACCGGAAATCGAGGCGCAGGTTTTCGCAGAACAGCGCCTTCACCGATTTGAGCGTCACGGCGGAGCCTAGCGTCGTTTCCAGGTGTCGGGCGATATTGTGAGCGCGGGCAGAAAGCATCACCCGCTGCATGACGTCAGCTCCTCCGCCATTTGTACTGAGCCAAAGCATCGTCGACTCAACCACATGCTCGACGGACAGCCACTCGCCCGTCATGTGCCGCGCAAGTAGGTGCGATGCGACGAGGTAGGCGAGCAATTCGGCGCGAGCGCGCAGGTCCAGATTAAGTGGGTTGCTCATCGCGGAGACGTACCTCCGACACATCGATGTGACATTGTAGACCGGCCACTTGGCGCACGACCATCTTGCACGAAGAGCCAGACCATTGACGGTCGCCGTTCTCAAGCACCGGGCTTGCATTGCCGCGCGTGCAGCGCTTCCCTTGTATTTATAGCGCGACGCACGGCCAACGCTTCCTGTCTTCGGCAATCATCTATATGCGGGGTCCTTGCAATTATTGGCAGCGGAGAACTCGCTCGTCGTCCGTTCCATTCGCCAGATTGCCTTGCCCGCACGTTTCGGATGTTCCGCAAAGTACCGGTTGCGCTCTGAGAAATAACGGTCAATAGCCGCCTTCGCAGCATCGGTGGACGCATAGTCACTGTTGTGGATGATGGCGCGCGCCATCCCACTGAAGACTGACTCGATGACGTTGAGAAACTGGGCACTCGCAGGCAAAGGTGCGAGTTCAAGAATCGGCTGATGACGCAATTGCGCTGACTCATTGAGCTCAGCGATGAACGCCGACAGTTTCTTTGAAAGGTGCCATGAAGCGGCGTCCCACGAGAGATACAGCTTGTGCACATCACCGTACTTTTCGAGCAGGACAGTTGCCATGCGAATCATCTCGTCGGTGTTCTTGGCCCCGGAGTAGAAATGCGTCACCTGGTTGGACGAAAGTTCAAGCGCGGCCGTACAAATCAGACAACCCTTCGATTTCTGCCATTGTGGAACGCTCGGCTGAACATCAGGAGCAGTTAGTGCGCGCCCCGGCTTCATAGTGACGGAGAACGGCCCGAATTCGTCGATGGAGAAGAACCGTTCGTCGGGCTGGAGATTCGCTAGCGTCGACCGGATGTGGTCCAGCTTTTCCTGGTACTTCGAGTCGGTACTCGTGAGAATGACCTTGGCGGATTTCCAGCGATAGCCAGCGCGCCGCATTATAGAGCGGATGGCATCCTTACCAGCATGATGGCCTCGCTCTGCCAGAACGCGGCGCAGGTCGTCCATCTTCCATGTGGTTCGGTTAATGTCCGAAGCAGAGGGCGGCTCGTGCAGAAGCGTGAAGACTGCGCTCTGCAGCGCCTCGCTATCGTCAATGCGGGACCGACTCGCTTTCGCGAACAGCGATTCACATCCGCCAGCTTTGTACGCACGTAGGTAAGTGCTAACAGCCCCGCGGCTGATGGCCAGATGCGTTGCGATTTGACGCGCAGAAAAGCCGGCTTCGTGGGCGAGCGCGGTAAGGGATTTATGGCGCTGGCTTTTTCGCACCGGCAAAAGCATCGTCATCAGTTTGTCCTGTCGCACGCCGTCCCCGCCTTCGGGCGCATAGACGACACCCTGCTCGACCCGGTACATCCAGTTCTGCCATCGCTGCCGGCTTCGCGCCTCGGAATCTGTCGCCGGAGTTTCGATGCCCCACATGCGCAGTCGGCGCCCGACAGCTTCCTCGAACCTGTCATTGCCATCTGCCGCAAACATGTCACGCAAAAACCGCGCTGCCTGGCGTTCGGTGAGCGAACGTACGACGCGTTGAACGCAGGTCCACGGAGCGGTAATTGGCTGGTCGATGACAGGCTGTCGTTCGTTGACGCACTTCCGATGGTAGCCCGGAGGAAATTCGAGACGAACCATTTTGCGAACTGTGTTCCGGCTTATGGCTTCGGCATTGGCGACGTGCCGAACAGATTCACTCTTGATGAGGACGCGCGCGCGTATTCGCGTCCATTCTTTAGTGTCTGAATACATTAGCCGCTTCCTTGCAACGGACGAAACGCCGTACGTCACAATCTTGCGCCTTTGTCCTGCGCTACGTCTACGTCTACGCCGTACGTCACTCTACAGAGCGTTAAAATGAAAGAGCAAAGGGATAGATAGCGAACGGCCCCGACGTTTGCTCGCGCCCGCGTTTTCGAAGGCCAGGAACCGTCGGGCTGACCGCGATGCAGTGGCGGGAGCGGAAGATTGGCGCCGGTTGACAGCGTCTAGTGTCTTCCCCATCATCGGGCACAGCACGAGGAAATCCGCTCATTCCGCACGGCGCTGATGAGATGAACCAGACTGTCCAAAATTCCCGCCCCCGTTTTGTCACCCGGCGTTCGCCGGTGCATGGACGCGGGCTGTTCGCCAACCGCGCCCTCGCCGCTGGAGAACTCATCTGCGAATACAAAGGCGCGCGTGTCGGTTGGCGTGAAGTGCTGCGCCGGTGTGCCCGCGACACCTCAGAATCAGACCATACGTTTTACTTCGATTTGGGCTATGGCACCGTCATCGACGGCGGCGAAGGCGGCAATAACGCACGGTGTGGCTCAATCACGGATGCGTGCCGAATTGCGAAGCCGAAATCCTGGACGGCGAGTGTTTTTCCGCGCGCTGCGGGATATATCGCCGGGTGAAGAGCTGACCATCGACTACGCGCTGTTCGTCGAAGCCCGACACACCGCCGAAATCCGGGAGCGCTTCCGGTGTCACTGCGCCGCACCCGGCTGTCGTGGCACGATGCTGCAGAAACAAATAACCGGCCGCCGGGAGGCTGTGGGATGAATCAGCTCGCTGTACCTTGCACGCAACCACCTGACGACAACTGACCTGAATGGGTGACGCTCCCGCGACGAGTTCACGGGATTGCGCAGGACGTAGTGCACATAGACAATGTCCAACCGACTGCCATTATTCCGGTGCGGCTTTTCACCGACACGATGACCGTCAACTATGCGGATTCACTGGTCGCGATAATATTGCACAGATGTCTGCAGGCGGCATAAGCCGACAGCGACGATTAACCCAGTGCTCCCAGCAGCTTCATGAAGTTGCGCTTGGCGCGATACGTCTGCCGAACGGTCTCGAGTTCATCGGCAAACACAACCTGCTCGTTCAGCTCGGCCCGCAACTTCCCGATGGTGCGCACGATGCCGAACGCTTCGTCATATCGGGCGTTTCGTGTTCCGCTCTCCGCTGCGATTGGGAGCAGGCGGTGATACAGCGCAATAGCGTCGCGCGGATGGGTCTTACCGCGCACGGCCGCCATCGTTGCCCACATGTTTACCGCCACTGGACCTCCGCAAAACGCCTCCCACGCGGTCTCGCTGTCGCGCTCGGCAAGAAAGACCTTGACCAGTTCGGTGCGGCTCGGCGTTTGCCAGTGGCTGGGCTTTGCTTTGGTCGGCGCCTCTTCAGCGCGAACGAGACTCCATAGATGATTGAGCGCGCGCTCACGCGTCGCCTCAAGCCGGGCCGTGGTCCTGGCGACATCCATTAGCGCCGCAAACGCTTCCGCAACGGGGCGCATCTCGAAGCGTTGCCACGCGAATGCATCAGCTTTCGCGTATTCATTGCGACGCAGGTACTCTTGAATGCAGAAATCAAGCAGACGCTGGTCCAGGTTCTGTCCGGATTCCTTGAGACCGCGCTCGCCCCACGCAAGACCATCGTCGTGACGCCCGTGCTTTGCACAAAGCTCTGCGACCAGCAAAAAGCGGTAGGGACTCGACAGGTCCTTCGACCGAATGACAATCAGTGCATCGACATCACCGTCATTTTCCGCGAGCCTCTCCATCGCCCGCTCCAGTCGCATCCGCAGCGGGTCGAACGAGCTACGGAATTCTTTGCTCGGAGCCAGTGGCGGCAGCGCGTCCCACCCCCTCTCAACGAGTTCGCGGTACCTCCGCAGTCCGGTATCGCCTAACGGTTCGACATAAGCTGGCAATACGTCGTAGAACGTGTCCCATACTCCTTCGGTCTGGAAGTGAAAGAGGCGCTCGGCGAGCTTCGTTGGGTCTGGCCGGGTTTGCCGACACGCTTCCAGGTGTACGGCCGCTAGCTCAAGAATCCCTGGCATCACATCCCCGCCAGAATCGTCTATCTGTTCAAGACTCTTCTCCGCGCCGGAAATCGCCAACTCTGCGAGGTCGACCACCTGGGCAGCCTGAGGACCGCCGAGCCGCTGCCGCAGCATGTCCGCGAGCGACATCAGGCCATCGCCATATGCGCCGGCCTCTCGCCAGTCGAGAGGCCGCGAAACGCGCGTCGCCTGACGGACCGCTGTCTTCATGCTCGGCAGGTCACTGGCCGCCGCGGCGCGCGCAGCAAAGAGCAGTCTGTCGCGTAGCGCCATGTCGCGCTCGACTGCTTCCAGCAGGAGTTCGCGCAAGGAGCCTTCGTTCAGCGTCGCAACGTATTCCTGAATCTGCTCCTCGTACGTCTTGCGCTTCTTGCGGGGTTTCGCAGGCTCGACGTCGTTGGCGTGGAACACTTCCTCACCCGTGTTCTCCAGCCACGAAAGTGCGACTGCGACGGCATGCTTGCAGAACATGCCGTCCGCGCCGACCGGGCAGTCGCATTCGTACGTCAGCTCGCCGTCGTCACCTACGGCAAGCTCAACGCTGTACCGATGCGTGCCACGGACATTGGCTCGAAGGACGCCATCTCGCTCCTCGAGGCGCGATACGGCGCCCTCGTGGAAGTACGCCTTGCCGCGAGCGAACGCTTTCGTGTCCACGAGCGACTGGATTTCTTCGAGGGTAAGGACATCGTGAAGCGGAGAAGTGTTGGGCATCGTGCGCCTCTATCGACCTGTGCTACTGACCATTCTAGCCTGACAGCCAAAGCGTCCTTGTTGTAGAACGTCTATGCAGCACCGTGCGTGCTGGAGTCAACGGACGTCGTGTTTTCATCGGACAGTGATTGCGCGCGAAGAAAAAAGCCCTTGTTTTAAGGACTTTTCCGCTTGCGTTGACTGCGAACCGTTGATACGCTTGCCGCCAGCTTAAGTCGACGCATGTGTCGAGCGCTTCGCCTCGAGGTGTTTCGTCTTAAGCGGCTAACCATCCCAAAAAAGGAAACCACATGGCAACAAAGACCGCGAAAGCCCCGGCCAAAAAGGCTGCGACGAAGACCGTAGCGAAGAAGGCTACCGCACCGGTAAAGAAAGCTACTGCCGGGAGCAGCAGCCTGAAGCCGCTGAAGGACACGTTCACGAAGGCGTCGCTAGCGACCCACGTCGCTACGCAAGCAGGCGTCGAGCCGAAGCAGGCAAAGGCCGTCCTGGCAGCACTGGAAGACACTATTCTCGGCGCTGTTCACAAAAAGGGCGCCGGTGAGTTTACGCTGTCGGGCCTTCTTAAAATCGGTGTCCAGCAAGTGCCAGCAAAGAAGAGGCGCTTTGGCAAGGACCCATTCACGGGTGAAGACCGCTGGTTTGATGCCAAGCCGGCGACAGTGCGTTTGAAAGTGCGCCCGCTCAAAAAGCTGAAGGATGCGGCAGCTTAACGACTACGTCGCTGCTTACAGAAGCCCGCTTTCATGCGGGCTTTTTGATGGCATCTCCGACGTAACGCGGTCCGAGCTCGCTACGGTACCTGTGCCCCAATGGCAACCCAACGCCTGCGTGTTCCCCATTGCTGACTGAGCCTTCCGACGTCCGGGACTGCGGTAGGTCAAACGCATACCGCAGCATTGGGTTCACACCTATACTTTCGATGACTTCAACGAATTGAAGTGCGTACCAAATGTCGAATCTTGCCATCAGTTCGCTTCCGCAGGTACAGGCTCGTGCACATCTCATCGCCGACCGGATTGACCTCAAGAACTTCAAAATCACGGATTCACTCGCCACCACGCCTCTGACCGTAACGGTAGGGGGCACTGACGGCATCGCCGTTCTTTTCAGGTACGGCGTCGTCGTGCTTTTTGGTGTGTCGCTTGGTGATGAACAACGGTTTCTCTCCTCGTTAGCTCAGTTGCTGTACAACGCCTACCGGCGACCTCAGCTCGAAGAAATCGCCATCCAGAGCGGCAAGACGAACGTTGGTGTGCAAGGCGGTGCAGTCTGGCTCGACGCGCTGACGTTGGAAAAGGCTCAGGTGATAGCGGACAGCCTCAGTAAAAGCCTTGTGCTGTCGATGTACGAAGACAAGACCGCGAGCGAGTTCGATAGCATCATTCCGTTGGCATCGGAACTGGCAAGAACAGGAAAGGTGAGCGCGGACGCCAAAACGCTACTCTCAAAAATTGGCGGGATGCTCCTAATCGAACACCGCATGGTCGGCCGGGCTGAAATCGGTGACAAGCCGGAGACTCTTTGGGAACACCCGGAGCTCGGCGGCCTCTATGCACTATTGGAGGACGAATACGAACTGCACGAGCGACAAGCCGCGCTTGAACGCAAGCTGCAGCTCATTTCTGGAACTGCGCAAACCCTGGCAGAAATCGCGGAAACCAAGCACGTTCATCGCCTCGAATGGTATGTCATAGGGCTTATTGCCCTTGAAATCGTGATTGGTTTGGCGGACCTGGCGCATAAGTTCTTTTTCTGAGCCATCCACTTGTCTTTCTTCCGCCTTTCTTTCTTTGCGCGTTGAAAGAGTTAGGCCAAGCAATGCTATTCGCTCTGCTTAGCGAATCATGTTGACTTCGGTTTAAAGCAACACATAAAATTCGCGCATCTTCACAAAAGGGGCCGACGCCTTGGAATTCTGTAGTAGTCGACTTTCGAACAGTTTCGCTGCCTGACCGGCAGGACGCCCGCGCTCTCATTCTTAGCCGCCGTCTTGCCAGCAGGCAAACGGTGCGCGCCGCAGTTATCCATCCCGTGTACCTAGACTAGCGCCATTCAGTCGCAGCGATTACGCGCGCCCGTGCAGCACCGCGTTGCGCGCGTGAGCTCGCGGGGAGCGTTCGTTCCCTGTTGTAAGAGAAGCCGTGTCGCCCACCGGTCCATCAGACTGGCAGGGACGACTCGCGCAGGACGGCTCGCGAGACTAAGCCGGACCTCATCCAGTCTTGTGCGCATGCGATGCTCAGCCCGTTTCCAAACCAGGCGTGTCGCCGTCGGCACAACTCGAATCAGCAAACATGACTCTCGATTTCTCCCTCCGGCTGCTCGCCGCCTTTGTGTGTGGCGTGGTCATCGGCTTTGAGCGCCAGATGCGCCAGCGCACTGCCGGTCTGCGGACCATCACGCTTGTGGCTAGTGGCTCCTGCCTCTTCGTTACGCTCGGGGCACTGACCGGAAACGGAACCACGGGACTGACGCAGATTGCCGCTTATGTCGTCTCGGGCGTTGGCTTTCTAGGAGGCGGCGTCATCATGCGTGACAAAGGCTCGATACAAGGAATCAATACGGCCGCCACGCTCTGGTGTTCCGCTGCCGTCGGCGTCCTGTGCGGTTCAGGACATTTTGGGCCAGCGTTAGCCGGCACCGGCGTAGTGCTGCTCACCAACACCGTCCTGCGCGAAGTCAGCCGAGCCATCAACACGGCTCCGGTCTCGGCGGCGGACCTCGTGCGGCAATACACCATTACGGTGGTCTGCCGCGAAGCCGACGAAGTTCATATCCGGGCGGCCCTGTCGAACTCAATGTCTTCCGCGCCGCTGTCCTTCCAGAGCCTGACGAGCCGGGACTACGAGGATGACCCGCAGCGTATTGAGGTTACGGCGACATTGAAGCTCCATCCGAAAGACCAGCCCAAACTTGAACAGATTGCCAGTCGGCTGAGCATGGAAAAAAGCGTATCGAGCGTCAGCTGGGCAGGACTTGAAGCCGAACCGACGCCGGAGTGAGCATGACTTCGCGACTTCATCGATGGTCATGCTTGGACTCCGTTAAAAACTGGCAACTGAACGAGCACTCAGCGGTCACTTATGTCTGTTCTAGACGTCGGCATCTTTGGAGACTCGCGTAAGGTCTTCGAGTGCGCTGCGGCCGCACCCCCTTTGCTCTCAAGCGATAGGCTTCCACGTGTTCACGTGCAACGGTGTGTGCCGTCCGCATATGCGCTCGCGGGCAGGTTACCGTCGTGATTAGCTTGCGGACTTAAGTAGACGTCGCATTCGACGATGTCTGCCGTCGCAATAATCGCCGCCCCTCACTCACGTCCGCCCGGACATCTGACCGTCGCGCGCAGCATTACTCGCCTGCAGTGACTTTGTGAACGCGCTCCGCGAGCGCCACCGCCTCGCTTGGCGACATGGGCAGCGGCCCACGCGGCGCTACGTTCATGACCCAGTCGGCCAGCCGGCCCACTAGCGAGACATCGTCCGCGTTCACACCCTGCACCGCCAACGACTGCACCAACGATTCTAGCTGCGGAGAGCAGCAATAAATGGCATCAAAAGCGGCACGTACGCGCGTTGACTCGGTGAGCTCGCCATCGCGTGCGTCGGCAATCAGATTCTCGTATTGCATGTCGGCTCCAGTTTTGATTTAAGTTCCGCGAGCACCCCGGGCTTGCTCACACCGAGGAGGTAGGTCCTGCACACCAGGTTTTCGCGGCATCAAGCGGAGCAGTGAAGATAGTCATCATCTAGCGTGAGCGGGGAAGCGGGGTCGCGGCACAGCACCTCATCCCGTTTCTCATCTCAGAGCCCAGGCGGTTCCGTGTCTTCAGTCTGGCTGTCGAGATATCGTCTTGCCCTTTCGTCCCACTCTCGCCGGTAACGCATGACGGACCCATTATCGACGATGTACTCACCGTCGTCGCCGAGCGCGCCGTGAAGGTCTCCGTTTTCCAGCAGACGTCTAACGTGGGACCGGCTCACGAATAGCAACCTCGCGACTTCGGCGATGGTCATACGTAGCCTCCACTACAGGCACCACAGAAGCGCACTCGGCAGTCACCCTTGTTTGCCATAGATGCCCGCTTCCTGCGAAACGCGTGCGAGTTCTTCGAGCGCCTTGCGACCACGCCGTTTTGCATTCAAGCGGTACGCCTCCGCATCCCGCCGGGCGACCGTGTGTGTGCCATCCGTATTCGCGCTTGCGGGCAGCTTGCCGTCGCGGATTAGCTTCACTACATACTTTGGCGTCACGTTCAACAACGCTGCGACTTCGGCGACGGTCATCGGTTGGCTCATGTCTCCTCCAATAGGAACAGTGGGCGAACCGGCGCGATTAGCGCCTTTGAGCCCTGTGACAATGCCTTCGAGCGACATGGCATGCATCGCAGGCGTCAAGCCGTAAGCTGCTACCAGTCCAACAGCGTCCGCAACCGCTCAATGAGCCAATCTGGCTCGACAACGCTAGTCCATCCTTTACATCCGACGGCTTGCTTTATCCGTTGCAGAGTTACCGCTCGCGAACGGAAATTTTCAAGCTAGATGTCGCCTCAGCGATTCAATTCAGGGGGCTTTTTGCTCCTGTTGATGGGGGTGTGAGATGGGTTCAGAGTTGTTGGTCTGATCGGGATTGAGATAGACCGTGTGTACGCGCTTCCAGTTTCGCGTAGGGCCTTTCCATCGTAGCGGATTGCGCTGCCTTGCCGCCTCATAGAGCGTCGCGCGACGATCCAGAATCTGCTGGTCTAGGTTGGCGTGCCGCTCTGCCGGCGTGACGAAGCGGATCGCGCTGTGACGATGCTGGTGGTTGTACCAGCGCACCAGCCCGGTGACCCAGGTGCGTGCGGCAAACAGGGTGTCAAACGCCTGCAAAGGAAAGGCCGGTCGGTACTTCAGTGTTTTGAACAGCGATTCCGAATACGGATTGTCGTTGCTCACGCCCGGTCGACTCAATGACGGCATGACACCCAAAGCCTGCAGGGTGGCGAGCATCGTCGCACCTTTCATCGGACTACCGTTATCCGAATGCAGAATCACCTGGTCGGGCTGTATCGCTTCGCGTGCGCAAAGGTCCCTGAGGACTTCGCTGGCCAGCACGCTGCTTTCCTCCGCATAGACCTGCCAGCCGACGATCATCCGGCTGAATACGTCCATGAACAGATAGAGATAGAAATACTGCCCACGAACCGTCGTCGGCAAGTAGGTGATGTCCCAGCTAAACAGCTGATTGGGCGCGTCGGCACATAACGCGCGTGGCTTGCTGCGGGCGCGGGCCGGTCGTTCACTGCGCCGGTGGGCGAGCTGCTTCTCTTCGCGCAGCACCCGGTAAAACGTCGATTCAGAGGCGATGTAGCGGCCCTGGTCGGCCAGGCGCGGCACGATCTGGCTCGGCGGCAGATGACCGAATTCGACAGAGTTGGCCACCGCCAGCAGTTCAGCGCGCTCCTCGGTCGACAACTTGTGAACAGCATCATGACGGCATAACGTGCGCCCATCCACTGCTTCAGGACCGCCGCCTTGCCAGCGCTGCACGGTGCGCGCGCTTAGCCCGAGCACGGCACATGCGCGGGCCTGACGAGCCCCGGCTGTCGTCGCCTCACCGATCAGCTCCCGCAATGTCGCGCGCTCTTCGGGGGAGCTCATTCGTCCTCGTCCCCGAACAGCGCCTGATACTTTTTTGAAAGTACCAGCAACGCGGCCGCCTCCGCTAACGCCTTTTCCTTGCGTTTCAGTTCGCGCTGCAATTGCTCATTAGCATGTTTCAGCTCGCGCAGCTCTGGAGCGTTTGCACGTGCGCTGCCCGCGGTGCCGGCCGAGCAGAACTGGGCGCGCCACTGGTCCAGATGATGGGCAAACAGACCCCGTTCGCGACACCACGCGTTCAGTGGCTCGTCGCTCAGTCCATGGCTCTGCTGCAATGCCAGCAGGCGCTCTTCCAAAGACCATTCTTCCGGGCGCCGTGCATCGACTGGCCCCGGGTTGCGGTTTGCGGCGTTAGACACCCGGATCCACTTCCTCAAGGTTAATACGTTCATATTCAGTTCCGAGGCAACCGTTTCTACGGACCGGTTGCCTCGTTGCAGGACCTTTGCCAGCGCCTGCTCCCTGAATTCAACAGAATACGTCTGTTTGGCCTTCAACCTGCACCTCCGAGTTCTTCAAACTAAGAAAATTCAGAGGCGACATCTATTGTGACGCAGGGGGCGAATGATGCGGATACTTCGCTGCATCTTTCTGAGCCTTTGCCACGAGCTGCTGCGCGAGGTCCTCACATACCGCCCGTCGCTCGTGCCGTTCATCGTCCGTCTGCTCAGCGATAAACTTGCCGTCAATGAGGCGCGCGGCCAGTTTGCGCTCCAGACAGCGACGCTAGTGTCACGTCTCGAGGGAAGTCATCAGGCACGTGTGGCATTGGTGAGATAAGCGATGACGCGCTTTGCGATGTCGATAAGGCTACGGTGATTGCCCGCAGGCATGGTCTCTGTCCTCAGCGTCGTGCCGGACGCCGCAACGACGCAAATGCGAATATCTTCCCCGTCGACGGAAATCTGCACGCAGGCCTCGGGCGTCAGCGCCGCATCTCCAGTTGTTTGCCGCTCGATGAAGAGGGTGAAAGGCCGAGAGTTTGGGTACGGACCGAGCGGCCAGTGATATCCGTACGCGTGCAGCGCCTCGGACGCGCGCTCCCACAACGGACGGTGCGGGTCGATTTCCGCGCTCGCTGTGTGCAAAGGAAAGACGTCAATCGGCTTCGTCTCGTGCACACCGTCATAAAGTCTCGCGGCGGTCCGCGACCATTCAGCGGCCCAAGCCTCAGCGACTCGCTCGAGCACCTTGTAATCACCGTCATCGTCAAGCATCTCGAGCGGAGTGCGGTGGTCAAGAGTGCCGTTCTGTGTCGTCAAAAAATCGAGGCGGCTCAGCGGCGGCGCCGGCATGATGATTTGGCAGATTGCTTGCAGACGCTTACGGTTCAGGGACGGGTCGGACAAGAATGCGGGGACGTATTGAACTCCGTCGACCTCGACTGCAAAGACGCTGTAGTTGTCTAGCAGCTGCGTAAGTCGCTTCTCAGTCACGCCGGTGCGCTTACGGAAGTCAGTCGTCGATAATAGTTCTCCGTTTGCAACCATCTCACGACGACCTTCGAGCGCTTGCTGCCAAAGGTGCTCGCGCAAGATGTCACCGGCAACGTCTTCGTCGGCATCTAGGTACGCGTGGCGCACGATTTGTTCGATGCGGCCAATGACCTCGTCGGGCAACGGCTGATACCTGGCTCGGTCTGTTGCTGGGAGCCGGAACTTGTTTGCAGCGATTCTGCGGAATAGCGCTGACGCCACAAACTGGGGCAAATCGAATTCGGAATCAATGCGACGCATCGCGATGTCCCAACCGGTGCTAGCCATGCTGCGCCTCGTGCACCGCTGACATGATAACCCGAGCGATGCGCAGTGGTTCGTCGTCGGTGAATACGGGACGGACGGAGTTGCGCGGCCGGATTGCGATAATCGGCGAGCGCATGATGATGTGCGGTAGCGTGAGCTGCGTCGTGCGTGCTGTTGGCAAGTGCAAATCTGCGCCGGCGTCGTGCTTGGCAATCGTCTCTTCGCCCTCGAGGAGGTCATTGTCCGTAGGCACGCCCTCGAGTTCAAACTCCGCGACGCGAACGGGCTTATGGTTACAGACAGGGGCTTTTCCAGCGACCCGCTCTTGCTCCTCTTCTGCGGCCACCTTGTGAACAGCTTCATCCCGTTGTGCGTGCGCCGTCGCTACAACCGCCGAACGCATAGCTTCGACCTTAGCTTCTCGCTCAGCGTCGATTTTTGCGTCCAGCTGCGCGATGTAGCGGATTTCCACTGATTGCAAACGCTCTGTCTGACGGAAAATGGCGTTGCCAGCAATAGTTGCGAGCGTCGCGAGCCAAGTCCGGTCGGTGACCCGGCGGACGAAGCCCTCGCGGGTATCTTCTTCGGCGTTGTCAGACACTCCCATCGCAGCTGTGAAGAGGTTTTTCATCTCGGCCGCGTCCAGCGGGCTGTGCGCCGAGAGCCATGCGCGCAGCAACGCCGGGGTGAACGCGTGCAGCACATCTGTATCCAGGTCGACCATTGCGAGGATGTCGTCGAAGGTGTAAGTGACAAATTCGACAGCGTCGAACGTGTATTCAGTGGTCGTCATTGGAGCACCGCGGTAGAACAATTTATCAAATGTATACGGCGACGCCTTTAAACCTGCGTCGTGTAGCGAGACGAGCCAGAATGCGCGGCTCGCGGCGAGCTTCATGTGGGCAACCTCCACCCGTCGCCTGAGGCCGCCAATGAAGACGTATTCACAACCCAGTCGAACTGGAATGCTTCGCCGTATTCGAAGGCGAGCGGTACGAAAGCACTGCGCTGCGCTCCAGAATCGCGCTCCTTTTTCCAGTTGCGCACGAACGCTGACACACGGTCGTAGCTACCGTCATATGCGACGGTGCGCAAATCCTCATACATGTGAGTCGGGGAGCGTCGCTCTCGCCTCGTACGCTTGGCGTCGGCGACCAGCCACAGCCGCAGTTGTTCGGACCGCGGGTCGACGACGCTGTTGTTGACGCATTTAGCGTATTCCGGCTCGCCAGTCGACGCCTCGCGCAGCCACCGCCCGATAGTGTTTCTCGAAAGGCCCGTCTTTCTTCCAATGTCCCGAAGCGGGACGCCATCGCGGAAATGCATACGCCGAATCTTGGCCAACATGCTCGCGGTTTCCGGCATGCGTCAAGGGACTGTCGACGTGTCCTACGTTGGAGAGGAGCTACGAAGCGGCGACTGGGAGACTTTTGCTTATATCCTGCGGTTTGCTGCCGCCGTGCCGCTTGGCCAGCGCCTGCCCCTGATTCGCGTCGTCGAAATGCTGAAGGCCATGGGCCGCGGCACCAGCACGCCTGACCGGAAACATTTGGCGAGGCAGCTCCAACGCCTGCGCAATGCCGAGCTGCGCGTTTGGACGAATGACGTCGCGATTGTGGAAAGTTGGAAGGCACTGTTCCCGAATGAGCCGCTGTTCAAACGAGGCGATATCCCGGGCGTTCGGACCAGCTGCAAGCTGCTCGGGGACCTGGTCGAAGCCAAGACCGAAAAGGGCAACACCGTTGAATTTACGACGGAGCTCAGCCGCTACGTCCGTGCATTTTTCGGTCAAAAGCTGTCGAGTTGGTATTCGGAAAGCATGTACCAGCGGCTCACCGGCGACCTCGCAAAACGTCTTTTTCTGTTTTATCAGTCGCACGATGGTCGCTTCGACTTCACTTTTGATGAGCTGGTCGAGTACCTCGGCGCAAGCACGGACCGCGAGCAGTTCCGTCGTTCACTTAGGCAAGCGCACGACAAACTGACCGAAGCCTGCTTTTTGAAGGGGTGGTCGCTCAAGGATTCGGCCCGGCGCAACGGCCAGATGGCTTATGTGCTGCAAGGCCTCACTATCGGAAAAAGAGACCAGGGTCGACGACAAAGAATACGACCTCAACTAAGCACGAAGCGCCCCCATGCGACGTTGACTGTGGGTGCTACTTACGGCAACTACCACGAGCAAACCGACGGCTCCGGTAAAGATATATCCCGCGACGTCTGCTTCTTCTCCGTTCGACCATCAGCTTTAGCATCAAGATGGCGAAGGCATCAAAAGCACCGTCGATGCCCATTGCACTACGCTATGCAGTAACCACGACTATTCAAGAAAACTTGTTTTTTCCGGGGAGCCGCTCATCGACGCGGTCCGAACCGGTGTGACGAACCTCGTGCACGTTGGTGGCCGCACTGACTTGCCGACGACTATCGAGACTGCAAGTATGGTTCCAGCGGCATTCGTGGTGTACGTCGGCTTCGCTCGCGGCAGAGCGATGCCCAGGTGCAGCGCGAAGCGCGCAATATTGGACCGTCGCCGTTCTTGTTCGCTAGGCGACGTGGCGGTCATGCTGCGGCGCGCGCAAGATAATATGCTTCTAGCCCAGGTCAACGCCGAGTTGCTTGGTCTTCGCCCCGACGGCTGCAAGCCGCTCCTGCTATATGAGAGCCCAACGGGCAGGCTGTTTTCTACCTCAAATATCAGCTGGAGGTCCGCTCAAGGCATCCCGTGACCGGGCGAAATACACCAAGCTGAGCAAATTATTTGCTCCCCGGCGCGTCGAAATACGTATGTACTTATCCGTGTACCAACGCGTGTATTTACCTGTGTATTGACCGAGAAGAAATCTCCGCAGCATCATCGACTTGACCCCTTCTTAACATATAACAGATAACTGTTAGCAAGGGGTGGCCATAGGCCACCCCTAAGCGTACCCGGCCACAGTTTAGACTCCGCATCGTGCCGTAGCGCTATGTCAACGGCGCGTCCGCGCTGAGCGTTCCTCTCGAGCCCCGTATTGGTGATTAACGCGCCACGGCAAGCGGCAACTAGACGCAGTGACTTTCCCTTCCTGCGCTTTTCATGCCGTTCACTCCTGCCACCGCGACGTCGTCCGCCGGTATCGACATGCTGTCCTCGTGGGAGCGTTTTGTACTTTCCCACTACAAATACGCCACGTATCTGGACAATCGGCGCCGGTCACGCGATACCCAGCAACATCGGCATCCACCGTCTGACGCTCGACTAAAGTAAAGCGCAGCCCCCGCACGACCTTACTCGATGCTACCGCGAGGTCTTGCCCGCCCTTCCTGCCGGTCTTTCTCAGACGGAATTCGCTGCGCTCGTGCACTTCTCTTTCAGCACCAGGGTCACCGCTTTCGGCATCGACGCCCCTCCAGAAGCTGAGCGGCAGCGACCCCGCGGGAGCAATTGCGGAGTTCGCCCGTTGCAACAATGCGGGCGGCGTTTGTCACAGGGCTCATGACGCGGCGAGCTGCCGAGTGCAACCCGTTCCAATCCGAAGACTACGCGCTCAAGTAGTGATGTGTATTTCGCCCGGGTCCGAGATTCGAATCAATCCGCTCGATGCGTTGTGCAAAAAACTGGTTCTTTGCATCGCCTGTTGAGCCCCCTGTTTATTGGGCATCTAACAGGGGGCTATCACAGGCCCGCCATCGTCTCAGCCTTGCCGCGCAATGAGTTCCGGCCATTCGGTGCGCATTCCACTCCGCCCGTTTCGCCGGGGAGCCACTTCGCCGGAATCCACCCGGAAAACTTGAGGGCTGGGCGCCCGTCCGTGCTTTCATTTAGGCCCCTCGCATGCCATGTATTTTGCGCGGACTCCGATTTCTAGCAGGACCCAAAGTCCCTCGGGAATGACTTAAAACTGCTCGCTATATGTCGTATGCGGAACTCACCCGCCCCGCCTCTGCTATCCATCCACACAACAAAGGTCCACCATGTCCGCTGCCGCTACCATCGAACTCGCAAAGCATTTGCCCGTCGTTTTGAACGACGGTTCACGTACCTCTGTGAGCATCCCCGCCTCTGTCTATCACGCTTTCATGATTCAAGTTAGCGGCGACCGAGCTCAATTTAATGAGCACCTCAAGGCAGCCGCGTTGATTGCGCGTCCGCGCCCGGGTGTGTCGCGCTCGTTAGCTATCCGGTTCGCTTTGGAAACAGTGCTAGGAGAAGTAACTGCAACGGCGCGGGCTGAAGCCTAAACAACCGGCTACATCAATAACGGAGGCTCCCTCTGACAACAAAAAATGCTATATCGATGTGCTCACTGTGAAGGCCGACCGTACGTCCGGCGTGTACCTTCAAGGCGGAGTTAAAGAAGAGGCGGTGTACCTGCCGCTCACCCAGAAGGCGCCCGCCGGCTCCCGGACGACCTCGCGAAAGCGGCGCAAGCCTTCGACGCGCGGAGACAAGCTACTTACTGACGCGCTCCGCGCTATTAACACCTGCCGCTCTTCGAGCGGCTTTTTTGTTGGCAGCGAGCGGGGCTCGCTGTGGTATTGCGGCGTGTCGGTATGCGCCGGCGGAGTGCGCGGCAGCGCCGCAAAACCATCGCTCGCCCTAGAGATAGCCGCGAGTACCCGGAAAACCCATTTTCCGTACCCCGTGGCGCGGTATCCCGCCGGGGCGCAGGCACAAGGCAAAAGTCTTTGACGCGCAGGCTTCCGTTCAACGGCAACCCCACCCCATGCAAATCCCTGTGACGCGCAGGCTTTGGTCGAGCACCCCCGCTTGAGCCCTGAGCCCGCTTACGGTGTTCTCCGTTTTTGCAATCACAATGGGTCGCAGAACTCTTGCCTGCGCACGACGGAGTTACTTCCTTTGCCCACATCTATATTGATATCAAAGCCGTTGGCGGAGCCTTGCCTGCGCACGAAGGACTCTTTTGAATGCGCTTCGCTGCGAACAGATGCGGCGCACGTCGAGTGCGCAGTCAAGACTCTTTGCAGGAGCGTGGAGACGCAGGCGGGGTGCTGCCAATTGCATGCAAGGGGTGACTTGATACGCGCTGGCATGTCTCGGTCAAAAGTAGCCAGATAGCGGCCCGGTGGGCCACACTTGATAGCAGATGGGAACCCGGCACTCCCGCGCCAGTCGCGCGCTCGCGCCCACGAGCTGCTCAAGCAGCTCGCACGTGCCAAGGTCGATGAGATGCAGTGGGTGTGGGGAGCCGTGTATGGCTGGTGCACGAGTCGTGTACCGCCCTTGTGCAGTGAGTGCCCAGAATATTATTTAGAGCGTTCACTCTAAAAAGCAGAGAAAAGGTTGGAATTCGGGCAAAAGGCGGGGGCTGTTTTTTTCGGGTTCGCTATAGGATGTACACCCGAAGCGAGCAGCACATGAGCAAAGGGTGAAAACAACCACTCTCACGGAGGCTCTCATGCCCGCTCTCAAAAAATTCACAGTTGTCGACCCGACCGAACGCCTGAACGTAAGTCTGAAACTCTCGACCCGTACTTCGATTGAGCAATACCGCGTGTTCTATCAGCAAGCGTACGAGACGCCAGTGGAACGTGGCGAACTCATCGAAGAAGTCCTGCGTTGTTTCTTCGAAGCGGACGGCGATTTTCTCAAGTTCCTGAAGCGCATGACGGCGGCGGACAAGGCCTCAGTCGACAAGGCACTAGGAATCGAGGGCGGCACGTACACTCCGCGTCGCATGAACGGGGGCATCAGCGACACGCTCATAGAGGAGCACGTGTAACCTTTCCCTCACCGCCCGATGCACTGCCCCGCCACCCGGCGGGGTTTGTCTTTTACTCTTCCTCTGTTTGACTGGAGAGCCAAGCTTTGGCCGCAGCGAGTTGCCGCTCCTTGTACGTCAGCACGTCCGCTCGCCGGACGCGTTGCTCTCCGTCCACGCACTGGACTGCGAGCAAATCACGGCTGGCAATCAACTCTCGCACGTGTGGCCGCGTCACAAAAAGCAGTTCTGCTGCCTCTGCAATGGAGATGAACTCGTCGGTGGTCATCGCTCCGCTCCACGGTGTAATCTCGTCACCCAATAATGTACTGCCCGCCGGGTACACTACGCGCATCAAAATCGAAGCGGATAACCTTTCGTGGCAGACGGCTTGATAACCATTGGGGCAGCGGTCATTGCCGCGAGCGGGGCGCTTGCGGTTGCGTACGCCAGCAATTTTCTTGCGGAGCAGTATCGTCGACACTTAGACAGCACCTCGTGGGCTAGCGCTCTCGCGGGTGAACTCGAGTCGCATGCCAGTGCGTTCTACCTGCTAAAGGCCGGGCTGCACGGGATGGTGCTGACCGCGAGACAAGGCAAGCCACTTCCCCTGTACAGCATGCCGATGCCCACGGACCCAATTTTTGACAGCGCGCCTGCCAAGGTGGGAGTCCTCGGCCCTGAACTAGCCGGTGAATGTGCTTACTCGTACGAGCAGTTGCGCGCGTTCCGAATCGGTATGCAGGTCATCGCCGAGCATCAGGAAAAGATGGACCCTGACCAGATAGCTAACCGCCTGCTTTATCTGCTGCAAGTCATCGAAACCAATGAGCAGCGGCTGACCACGTTGATTCAAGCACTTTACGCATACTCAAGCGTGCGCTTTACCGAAACGCCGTCAATGGGCTGGTGGCGCACCGTGCGCCTCCGGGTCAGCGGGCGGCGTTAGTCGTCGCCCTCGTCTTCTTCATCTGCGGACGAGGGAGCGCCTGTCGTCAACTCGAACTCGAACATCTCGGCGCCCAGCCGGTCTGCCGCGAGGTCGTTCTCGTCAGGCTCCGGAGCGAGCACGTCGAGTGCTCGCGTATCGAGCATTGCATCGACCTCTTCCAGCGTCACGGTCTGCTGACGAACGTCGGCGTGCTCGTCAAGCACCACCTGCTTGACCTTTTCCGACATCGGCAACTCCCCGGCCAGCTGCCTGATGATGCTGCAGTACGCTTCCGCGTATCGGCGAAGCATTCGAGTGCTCGCCTTCGTGTAATAGCCTGTTGCCGGCGCGTCACGCATCGCGACCTTGACGCGGTGGTTCAAGAAACGTTGCGTGATGAGCGTGGTGCCGAAAAAAGATTCGGTGAAAGTTGCGCGCGTGCGACGGAATACGTACGTCGACAAGTGCGTCCCAATCTGCTTACCGATTTTCTGGTATGTCCCGCGCACGTTGTCCATCGGTCGACTCGCGTCGACACGATTCGGAAAAATGTAGGGGCTCTTGTCGTGATAAAGAGCGTGCCGACGACGGAGCACGTTTTCGATAAGCCACACTGGTAGCGGGTAATCGACAGCAGGTCCGTTTTTGAAGCCCTCGGCTTTTTCCGCGATGCGGTACACGCACTTTTCCAGGTCGAGATACTTCCACTCCATAAAGCGGATTGCTCGATGTCGGAAGCCCGTAAAAAGGAGCGTGAACATGGCATCCCGCGGCAACGGCCGTGCGTCCTGAACGGCGTACCAAACCTGCTTAATCTCGCTCGCCTCTAGCACCGCCTTTTTGTGCACCTGGGGTGGCGCAGAGACACGCACGTAGTGCCACGGATTGGGGATGATGTGGTTGTATTCAAATATGGCCTGGAGGTATCGCTTCATCAAGTTTGCTTGCGAAGGAACACCCTGCTTGTCTTTGCCGCCATTGCGAAAAACGTCTTCATATATGAACCGGCACTCTTCGTAGCCAAAAGAATTCATTAGCCGGTCAAGGTACGGACCGAAATACGCGTTTATGCACTTTTTCATCGACTTGACCGTCTCATCGCTGAGACTGTCGATTTTCACGTACTCGCCCAGTGCCCACCGCACGGTCTTCGCTGCATGTGCGGTCTTGCCGGTGCGATGCGCTGACAGCCACCGCTCGGCGAGTTCGCGTGCCGCTTTCGCGGTGTAGCCGCCCGGCCCTGCCCGCCCAATCTTTTCCTGCGTCTGCTTCGGCTTTTTCAGCTTCCCGCTCTCGTCATACTCCGGCACACCGGACTTCGCTTCGGCGATGAACGTCTTCAGCCCGGTCTTTGACACGCGCAGTGCGAAACCGACCAGCTCATTGTCGCGATATATGTAGCTCGTTTGCTCGCAATCCGGCGGAAAAATCGCGCGCTCGACGAAAGTCTCGTTGATGTCATGAAATCTGCCGACCGGAACTACCTTTTTGCGACCCATGGTGGGAGAGCTGAGATTAAAGAGGCGTTCAGTTTATCAGCCAAAATCTCCTGCGTCCACGCCTCGGGCGGTGTGCGCGTTTTATTTCTTCTCAGCCTTCTCAGCATATTCTCAGCGAGGACCTGGGCATGTACCTCAAAAACTTTGCCCAACGTATAAACATCTCCCGCGTTGAACACTGGCCAAATGCTTAATGACTCTTATTTTTTACATGAAATCAGACACTTATATTCTCGCATTTTGATAACGCATCTCAACGAAAACACTGTCAAATTAGACGCAGGAGACTCAAAATCCCCCGCCGCAAGGCGTGCCGGTTCGATTCCGGCCCTGGGCACCAGAGATTCATGCAAAAAAGCCGCTCCTCGGAGCGGCTTTTTTGCGTTTGGGCGCTCGGCTGCGTCGAACGGTTCGGCCAGAACGACAGTGTGTAGTACATCGAAGCGCTTTGCACTGAGCCGAGCCGCGCAGAGCCGCAACTTCGTCGCAGAACGAAGAATGATGAAAGTGTCCGATCGTGCTGGCAACGGCGGCTATCGCCCGGGCAAAATTCGACTTCACGCGAAAAATGCGTTCGTTCGGTCAAAAGCAAGCCGCCAGAGCGTTTCGCCCGACGAGATGGTTGCGCGAATGTGCGTAATCGCGTAAACGTGTTTCATCGCGCATCGAAAAAATGGGTTGCCAGCGACGCTGGAAATCCCGGCGCCGGGAGCGCACACGAGGACGCTTGCCCGCGCGACAGCCGAAGCTCGGCTGTTGATGGACTGACGGTGTCGCGATTTTGCTCTGCGCGTTGCGCGAGCCATAATTCGAAACGGGTGCGACATGATGCAATCCCAACGTTCGCTGTCGCCGGATGCCGTTATTTGCCGCCGCTGTCACGCCATCTCGCCGGCCGACGAGGAAATCTGTCCATACTGCGGAGCCGACCGTCAGGGCGCGCTCTCCACGCGCGTGACGGACGCCGCCGCTATCGCGCCGTACCGCGACCCGCGACATCTCGTCGATCTGCGCGATTCCGGCTGGCTCACGCGGCTCGCCCGGCGCAAGACGATCGACGCATATCCCACCCTGCCCGAACCGTCCGACGCGCATCGCGAGAACGCGCCGGAGCCGAAGCCGAAACTCAATCGCAAGCGATTCGTCGTGATTGCGAGCGGCGCGGTCGTCGCCGTCGTGGCGGGCGGCTATCTGGTCGAACAGTCGAGCGTGGATTCCGGTGCGACGAGGGGAGTCACCGCGACCGGCGCGATAGGCAACCGCACGCCGGCGATACAGGGGCGCGGCGGCGCGACCGGCGACGAAGCCGCCGCGAATGCGCTGGCGCAAGCGCCACTGGCTGCATCGTCCGCGCTGCGTTCGACCGACGCGCTGCCGATGGCCTCGACTCAAGGCTCGCTGGACGTTACGAAACCGAAGTCGACGGAAAAAGAACGCGCTGCCACCGCCGCAGTCGCCACGCGGTCGAACGGCGACACGGTTGCCGGACCGGTTGTTTCACAGGCGCCGTCGCTTGCGGTTCAGTCTGCGGCTGCGGTTGTCGCACAGAACTTTGCGCCGGACAGGAGTCGGGAAGCGTCCGCGGCGGTTCAATTGAAGGAACCATCGAAAGGCGCATCGGGATCGTTGGCGGCGAGTGGCGCGTCTGGGGCGCAAAGCCTCGCGAGCGCGAGCAAGCGGGAGGCATTCGCGACGGCCCGATTGCCAGATTCATTGAAAGGCGCGTCGGGCGCGAGCGGCGCGTCTGGGGCACAAAGCCTCGCGAGCGCCGGCAATCGTGAAGCATTCACGGTGGTTCACTCGCCCAATTCATCGAAGAACGCGACTGAATCGTCGGCGGCGAGCGGCGGGTCTGCTGCACAAAGCCTCGCGAGCGCCGGCAAGCGGGAGGCGTTCGTGGCGGCTCAATTGCCCGATTCATTGAAGCCCGCGTCGGAATCGTTGGCGACGAATGGCGCGTCTGGGGCGCAAAGCCTCGCGAGCGCGAGCAAGCGGGAGGCATTCGCGACGGCCCGATTGCCAGATTCATTGAAAGGCGCGTCGGACGCAAGCGGCGCGTCTGGGGCACAAAGCCTCGCGAGCGCCGGCAATCGTGAAGCATTCACAGTGGTTCACTCGCCCAATTTATCGAAGAACGCGACTGAATCGTCGGCGGCGAATGGCGCGTCTGCTGCACAAAGCCTTGCGAGTGCCAGCAAGCGGGAAGCGTCCACGGCGGCTCAATCGCCGGAACCATCGAAAGCCGCGTCCGAATCGTCGGCGGCTCGCGGCGCGTCTGCGGGACGAAGCCTCGCGAGCGCAAGCAAGCAGGAAGCGTTCACGGCGGCTCGCTCGCCCGATTCATCGAAAAACGCGTCCGAATCGTCGGTGGCGAGCGGCGCGTCTGCTGCACAAAGCCTCGCGAGCGCCAGCAAGCGGGAAGCGTCCACGGCGGTTCGCTCGCCAGATTCATTGAAAGCCGCGTCTGAATCATCGGCGGGGAGCACCGCGTCTGCTGCACAAAACCTCGCAAGCGCCACTAACCGGAACGCGTCCGCGGCGGTTCGCCCGTCCGAATCGAAGTCCGCATCGAAGGCAATAGAGCCATCGAACGCGTCGGCTACCAGCGTAGCGGGCGGCGCGGCACCCGCCACCCAACGCATCGCGAGCGCCGCGCCGTCAGGCAAGGCGTCACCGGCAACGCCGAAAGACACGCCGAAGTCATCGACGGCAAGCGCCCCGCCTCAACGCGCGACGCCGGCCGTATCACGCGGCATCGTCGCGGTTCGGCAGGCGCTTGCGAGTCACGACCTCGCCGCCGCCCGCCGCCACTTGCGCGGCCTGAGCGCCAGCCAGCCGCACAATCCCGAAATTCAGCAACTCGCCGCCGATGTCACCCGCGAGGAGCGCGCGCGCGATGCAGCGATGACCACCGCGCGCACCTGCGCGGTCAGCCGCGATCCGACATGCGCCGTGCGCAACGCACGCCACGCGGTCGCGCTCGATCCTCGCAATGCGCAGGCGCAGGCGCTGCTGCGCCACACGATGTCCGCGCAAAACGACGTCAACACCACGTATTTCCGTCAAACCAGCGCGATGCCCGCGCCGCCCGTTCCGTCGATGACATTCGACGGCCGCTGGAGCGTCGCGACAAGGCACCCGCCCGCGAACAACCGCAACGACTCGTCGCGGTTCACGATTTTCGGCTGGGGCGTGCCGACGGTGTCGAAAGGACGCGGAGACGCGCATTAGGCAGCGCGCGGTGACGGCGCATCGGCAAGCGGGACGCCTCGCGTCATCGCCTTGCTAGAATGCGCGCCTCAACTCCGCTCATCCGATGGACCTCGAAACCCTCCTCTTCTCCCAAGGCTTCGGGTCGCGCCGCCAATGTCGCGGCCTCGTCGCCGAAGGCCGCGTGCGTATCGGCGGCGAGCCTTGCACCGATCCCCGCGCCGACATCCCGCTGCTCACGCCGCCGCCCGCGTTCGAAGTCGACGGCCACGCGTGGACGTATCGCGAAAAGGCGTATGTCGCGCTGAACAAGCCGGCGGGCTACGAATGCTCGCGCGATCCGCAGCATCATCTGAGCGTGTTTCATCTACTTCCGCCGCAGCTTGGCGAACGCGGCGTGCAGTCGGTCGGGCGGCTCGATCAGGACACGACTGGCCTGCTTCTCCTTTCCGACGACGGCGCCTTCGTCCACGCGTTCACTTCGCCAAAACGCAAAGTGCCGAAGGTGTATCTCGCGACCGTGCGCCATCCACTCGACGACGATCAGCTCGCGCGCCTGCGCGAAGGCGTGCTCCTGCACGGCGAAACGAAACCGAGCGCGGCGCTCGCCGCCCATCGGCGCGACGAGCGGCTGCTGGAACTCACCGTCCTCGAAGGCAAGTATCACCAGGTCAAGCGGATGGTCGCGGCGGCGGGAAACCGCGTGGAGAAGCTGCATCGCGAGCGCATCGGCGGATATGCGCTGCCCGCATCGCTCGCAGAAGGCGAATGGCGCTGGCTCGACGAGAACGACCTCGCCGCGCTGCGCATGAAAGACGGTCGCGCCGAGTAAGCGAGTAACCGACCAAAGCGCCGGGAACACCCGCGCGCTGCGCCGCAGCATGCGTTCTGCGCGCGGCGCTCATATACTCGTCTTACGGAACCCAAAATCACTAAAAAAAAGCAGGAGGCGTCATGGTTTCCCACTCGAGCGTCGCGCTGATCGCGTTCGTGGCATTGAGCGCGTTCTTTATCGGGGTGCTGGGCGTCGTCATGCACCGGCGTCACAAATATTCGCCGAACCTCATCGGCGCGTTGATCGGCGCGCTGCTGTGCTTCGTCCTGCTGGAGACGATTCCGTCGCTGATTTAGCGTGACGTCGGCGCCGTGCGCGTCCGAAGGAATTCGTCGATGGTCGGATAACGAAGCACGTAGCGCAGTTCGCGCTTCAGCCGCGCGTTGCAGAGACGGCGCGATTCGCGCATGAACGAGAGCGTGACCGGTTCGAGGCGCGCTTCGGCTTCCTCTCGCGCGATGCGCGGTACGCGCGGCAATCCGAACGCGTCGGCGACGCGATCGAAATAGTCGGCCATGCGCAAGTCCGTATCGTCCGATGCGTTCACCACGCGCTGCGGCCGTCCCCGCGCGAGCGCGCGAACGAGAATCGCGGCGAGATCGTCGGCGTGAATGTGGTTCGTATAGACGTCGTCGCGTTCGATGAGCGCGGGCATCGCCCGTTCGATGCGCGCAAGCGGCAGCCGGTTGTCTGCGTAGATGCCGGGAATGCGGACGATGGACACGCGCCAGCCGCTTTGCACGCCCGCGCGCCGCAATTGTCTTTCCGCCGACACGCGCCGCTGCGCCCGCCCGTTCTGCGGCCGCGCGGGCCGCGTCTCGTCGATGAGCGCGCCGCCGCAATCGCCGTAGACGCCTGTGGTGCTTGCATAGACGAAGCGCAGCGGGACATCGCGCGATGTGGTTCGCGATGTGGTTCGCGATGTGGCTCGCGATGTGGTTCGCGATGTGGCTCGATTAAGGCCCTCGGGTACAATGAAAGGCAATGCACGCCGCGTCCGGTGCTTGCCAACGGCAGCCTGAACGCCCCGCGCGACCGACCGGCGGCGCGCACGCAATGCAGCGAGCAAGGCCCGCGTGCGCAGGTCCGAATCGCCGTCGCGCTGAGGCGGCGCGAGATGGATCACGCGTTCGGCGATGCCCGCGAGCCTGCGCAAGCTGCGGCGCACGTCGAGATCGCCGGCGACCGGCAGCGCGCCCGCCGCGCGCAGTTGCTCCGCGCGTTCGGGATGATGCGTGAGCGCGATCACGCGCGGCGCCGCCGCCCGCGCATGCAAGAGCGGCAGCGCGCGCAGCCCGACATCGCCGCAACCGACGATCAGCACGCGCGCGCGGCGCAGGATTCGAGTGGCGATCATCCGATGCATTGTATCCGCCGCTCACGAGGCGCGTTCCGCGCGTCATCGGGAAAACACCTTCACACCATCGCACGATATCGATCTATGGCATTCAACGTAACGCTCCGGCAAAGCGGCCGGCAGTTTCAGGTGGAACCCGACGAACCGGTGCTGACCGCGGCGCTGCGCCAGGGCATCGGCCTGCCCTACGGCTGCAAGAACGGCGCATGCGGCTCGTGCAAGGGCGCGGTCGTCGAGGGCGAAGTCGAGCAGGCGCCGCATTCCTCGTCGGCGCTCTCCAACGACGAAAAAACCCGCGGCATGGCGCTCTTCTGCTGCGCGACTGCGCAGAGCGACCTGACCATCGACGTGCGCGAAGTCGCGGGCGTCGGCGACGTGCAGGTCAAGAAGCTGCCCTGCCGCGTCAATGCGATGCAGCGCAAGGCCGACGACGTCATCGAACTGAAGCTGCAGTTGCCCGCCAACGAGCGTCTGCAATATCTCGCGGGCCAGTACATCGAGTTCATTCTGAAGGACGGCAAGCGCCGCAGCTATTCGATGGCGAGCCCGCCGCATCACGAAGGCCCGCTCGAACTGCATATCCGCCACATGCCGGGCGGCGCGTTCACGGACCACGTCTTCGGCGCGATGAAAGAGCGCGACATCCTGCGCTTCGAAGGTCCGCTCGGCACCTTCTTTCTGCGCGACGAATCCGACAAGCCGATCGTGCTGCTCGCATCGGGTACGGGCTTCGCGCCGATCAAGGCGATCATCGAGCATGCGGTGTTCAAGAACCTCAATCGCCCGATGACGCTCTACTGGGGCGGCCGCCGCAAGAAAGACCTGTACATGATGGACCTCGCCGAGCAATGGGCGAAGGAAGTGCCGAACTTCAAGTTCGTCCCTGTGCTCTCGGAGCCGGATTTGCACGACGGATGGACGGGGCGCACGGGCTTCGTTCATCGCGCTGTCATCGAGGATCTGCCAGACTTGAGCGCGTATCAGGTCTACGCGTGCGGCGCGCCGGTGATGGTGGAATCGGCGCAGCGCGATTTCACGCAGCATCACCGCTTGCCGGAGGACGAGTTCTACGCGGATTCGTTCACGAGCGCAGCCGATCTCGCGCATCCGGTCTGACGCGCCGAACCGCGATGCCGCCGGCGCGACGAGAAATTCGCCCCGGCGGTTTACACGCGGGAACGTCATAACGTATCCTTCGCGAATGATCCGAATCCTGAACGCACTTCGACGCCGCCGCTCGCCGCTTCCCTAGGGATGCCGCTGGCTCGTCATGCATTCGCGCTCGTTATGTTCGGTTCAAGCGCCAAGAATGAAGCCACGGAAATACCGTGGCTTTTTGTTTTTTGCGCGTCGTTTTTTCACCTGAGTCATCGTCCCGGAGCCCGCTGTCATGAATTTCAATGAGTACCCCGTCGATTCGCTGATGTACATCACGAACCGCCCCGAGATCGTGTTCACGCACGGCAAGGGTTCCTGGCTCCACGACAACACGGGCAAGCGCTATCTCGACTTCATTCAGGGCTGGGCGGTCAACTCGCTCGGCCATTGCAACGACGGCATGATCGAGGCGCTGGACAAGCAGGCGCGCACGCTCATCAATCCGTCGCCGGCCTTTTACAACGAGCCGATGGCGAAGCTCGCGGGTCTTCTCACGAAGCACAGCTGCTTCGACAAGGTCTTCTTCGCCAACAGCGGCGCGGAGGCGAATGAAGGCGCGATCAAGCTCGCGCGCAAGTGGGGCCGCAAGTTCCGCAACGGCGCATACGAGATCATCACCTTCGATCACAGCTTCCACGGCCGCACGCTCGCGACCATGTCCGCGAGCGGCAAGGCTGGCTGGGACACCATTTACGCGCCGCAGGTGCCGGGCTTTCCGAAGGCGGACCTGAACGATATCGCGTCGGTCGAGAAGCTCATCAACGAGAAGACGGTCGCCGTGATGCTGGAGCCGATTCAGGGCGAAGGCGGCGTGATTCCCGCGACGCGCGAGTTCATGCAGCAACTGCGCGCGCTCACGAAGCGGCACAACCTGCTTCTGATCGTCGATGAAGTGCAGAGCGGCTGCGGCCGCGCGGGAACGCTCTTCGCGTATGAACTGTCGGGCGTGGACCCGGACATCATGACGCTCGGCAAGGGCATCGGCGGTGGCGTGCCGCTCGCGGCGTTGCTGTCGACGGCCGATGTCGCGTGCTTCGAAGCGGGCGATCAGGGCGGCACGTACAACGGCAATCCGCTGATGACGGCGGTCGGCTATTCGGTGATTTCGCAACTGACCGCGCCGGGCTTCCTCGAGGGCGTGCGCGAGAGCGGCGAATATCTGCGCTCGGAATTGCTGAAGCTGTCGGACGAGCGCGGCTTCAACGGCGAGCGTGGCGAGGGCCTTCTGCGCGCGTTGCTGCTCGATAGCGACAAGGGACCGCAGATCGTCGAGAAGGCGCGTCTCATGCAGCCCGACGGGCTGTTGTTGAACGCGGCGCGTCCTAACCTGCTGCGCTTCATGCCGGCGTTGAACGTGACCAAGGACGAAATCGATCTGATGCTTTCGATGCTGCGATCGGTGCTCGATTCGCTGTGATTTTCCGCGCGTGCGATGCGGCTATCGTGGTGCTGTGATTTGCCGTATTTTGTTTTGTTCGTTTTTTCGTGGCGGTCGATTGGGCTGCCCCTTCTCGGGGCGGCAGTCACTTTTCTTATTATCGTGTCGGTCTATTAGCTCGCCCCTCCCCGGGGCGGCAGTCACCTTTCTTATTCTCGTGTCGGTCTATGCGGCTGCCCCTTCTCGGGGCGGCAGTCACTTTTCTTATTCTCGTGTCGGTCTATTAGCTCGCCCCTGTGCGGGGCGGCAGTTACTTAAACCGACACGAAATCTAAGCAAGCCCACCCGGAAAGGGAGACAAAAACAAACCCTCACTCCCCAAGATAAGCCGCCCGAACCTTAGGATCATCGAGCATGACCTTCGCGTCGCCCGACATAGTGACGGTCCCCGAATCCATCACATACCCGCGATTCGCGGCCTGCAACGCCAACCGTGCATTCTGCTCGACGAGCAGCACCGTCAGCCCTTCGCTCGAAATCTCCCGCACCACTTCGAAGATCTTCTCGACCATGATCGGCGAGAGTCCCATCGACGGTTCGTCGAGCAAAAGCAGCTTAGGCCGCGAAAGAAGCGCCCGCGCCATGGCAAGCATCTGCTGCTCGCCGCCCGACAACGTACCCGCATACTGCGATGCACGTTCCTTCAACCGCGGAAAGAAGCCGAACATCCGTTCGGTATCCTTCTGAATGCCATCGCTGTCATTGCGCAGATACGCGCCCATCTGCATGTTCTCGAGAATCGACATGCGCGCGAAGATGCCGCGACCTTCCGGCACCATCGCGAGGCCGCGCTTCAGAAGCTCGTGCGTCGGCACGCCCTTGATCGACTGGCCCATGTACTCGATATCGCCCGCGGAAAACGGCTTCAGACCGGTGATGGCCTTCATCGTCGTGGTCTTGCCCGCGCCGTTCGCGCCGATCAGCGTCACCAACTCGCCCTGGCCCACTTCGAGATCGACACCCTTCACCGCCTGGATGCCGCCGTAATTCACCTGCAGACCCTTGACCTTCAACATCGCATTCGTGGTCGCCATTTAGTGCACCCCCGCACCCAGATATGCCTCGATCACCTTCGGGTCCTTCTGCACGTCCTGCGGCAGACCCTCGGCGATCACCTTGCCGTAATCGAGCACCGTCATGCGGTTGCACAATCCCATCACGAGCTTCACGTCGTGTTCGATCAAAAGAATCGTCTTGCCGTCCGCGCGGATCTTGTCCAGCAGACGCGTCAGTTCGACCTTCTCCGTCGCGTTCATGCCGGCCGCCGGCTCGTCGAGCGCGAGCAGCTTCGGGTCCGTCGCCAATGCGCGCGCGATTTCCAGACGACGCTGATGCCCATACGACAGATTGCGCGACGTGTAGTCCGCGTATTGCAGCACGCCCACGTATTCCAGCAGTTCCAGCGCGCGCTCCTTGATCTCGCGCTCCTCACGGCGCTCGGCGGGCGTCTGGAACACCGCGCCGATCAACCCGTGCTTCGTGCGCACGTGACGCCCGACCATCACGTTCTCCAGCGCAGTCATGCCGCCGAAAAGACGAATGTTCTGGAACGTGCGCGCGATGCCCGCCTTCGCCACCTGATACACCGCGGTCGGCGTGTACGCTTCGCCGTCGAGCCGGAACTCGCCCGAGTCCGGCGTGTAGAGGCCGGTAATGACGTTGAAGAACGTCGTCTTGCCCGCGCCGTTCGGACCGATCAGGCCGTAAATCTCGCCTTCCTTGATTTCGAGGCCCACTTCCGAAAGTGCCTGCAGGCCGCCGAAGCGCTTGTTCACGCCCTTCACGGACAATCGAGTACGTTTGTCGCTCATTTCCAAATCCCCCGCTTAGGCGCGCACCGGCTTCTTGCCGCTGCGCTTCGCGATCTTCGCGATCTTGTCTTCGTGCTTCGCGGCGGGCCACAGGCCTTCCGAGCGATACAACATGATGAGCACCATCGCCAGGCCGTACAGCAACTGGCGGATGACTTCCGTATCCACGATCTGATGGCCGAAGATGGCGTTTTGCAGCGGACCCATCGTCGAGCGCAGGAATTCGGGGAACACCGCGAGCAGCACCGCGCCGAGAATCACGCCGGGAATGTGGCCCATGCCGCCGAGCACCACGCACGCCAGCACGACGATCGATTCCCAGAACGTGAACGATTCCGGCGACACGAAGCCCTGGAACGCACCGAACATCGCGCCCGACAGGCCGCCGAACGACGCGCCCATCGCGAACGCGAGCAGCTTCACGTTGCGCGTGTTGATGCCCATCGCTTTCGCGGCGATTTCGTCTTCGCGGATCGCGGCCCACGCGCGCCCGATGCGCGAGTGCTGCAAACGCGTACAGACCCAGATCACGAGCAGCGCGCCGAGGACGAACAGGTAGTAATACATGTACACCGACGGGAACTTCACGCCGAAGAACTCGTGCGTCTGCGACAGGTTGAAGCCCGCCACCGTCACCGGATCGATGCCCGTGATGCCCTTCGGACCGTTCGTGATGTTGATCGGACGATCGAGGTTGTTCATGAAGATCCGCACGATTTCACCGAAACCGAGCGTCACGATCGCGAGGTAGTCGCCGCGCAGACGCAGCGTCGGTGCGCCGAGCAGCACGCCGAAGGTCGCGGCGAGCGCCATCGCGATCGGCACGATGAGGAGAAACGGCACATGCAATCCGCCGGGCGCGAGGTGCGCGATCCATTCGAATTGCGAGGTCAATTGCGGCGATGACAGAAGCGCCGCGACATACGCGCCGACCGCGTAGAACGCGATATAGCCCAGGTCGAGCAGGCCGGCGAAGCCGACCACGACGTTCAGGCCGAGCGCGAGCATCACATAGAGCATCGCGAAATCGAGCACGCGCACCCAGTAGTTGCCGCCGGCTGCGCCGATCACCATCGGCGCGGCGATCACGAATACCGCGACGAGAATGCCGACGACGAAGGTTTTCGTCGCGTTCTTCTCGGGGATGAGCGTCGTCGACGGCTCAATCGGTTGAATCGAAGTCATTTTTCTAGCTCCTCACGCGAGTCTTTAAGCGCGGTCCGCGACACGTTCGCCGAGCAAACCCGACGGACGGAACACGAGCACGATGATCAGCACGATGAAGGCGAACACGTCCTGATAATTGCTGCCGAAGACGCCGCCCGTCAGATTGCCGATGTAACCGGCGCCCAACTGTTCGATCAGCCCGAGAAGCACGCCGCCGACCATCGCGCCGCCCAGGTTGCCGATGCCGCCCAGCACCGCCGCCGTGAACGCCTTGAGCCCCGGGATGAAGCCCATGTAGAAGTGCGCGTTGCCGTATTCGGAAGCGATCATGACGCCCGCGAGCGCAGCAAGCGCCGAGCCGATCATGAAGGTGGCCGAGATCACGAAGTTCGGATTCACGCCCATCAGCGACGCGACGCCGGGGTTTTCGGCGATGGCGCGCATCGCGCGGCCGAGCTTGGTCTTGTGCACGAGCAGCAGCAGGCCGCCCATCACGAGGAACGCGACGACGATGATGACGATTTCGGTCATCGAGATGACGGCGCCGGGGCGCGTCTCGGTCGCGGTGATGACGTTGATCGGATCGGTCGGCAGAAGCTGCGGGAACGCGAGCGGATTGCGGCCCCAGATCATCATCGCGACGGTCTGAAGGAGGATCGACACGCCGATCGCGGTAATGAGCGGCGCGAGGCGCGGCGCGCGGCGCAGTGGCCGGTAAGCGACGCGTTCGATCGTGTAGCCGACCACCGCGCAGACGACCGCCGCGACGACGAGCGCGATCGTCAGCATGATCGGCCCGGGCATGTTCGGAAAGTGATTCTGCATGACGCCGATCGCGGAGAGCGCGACCATCGCGCCGACCATCAGCACGTCGCCGTGCGCGAAGTTGATGATGCCGAGAATGCCGTACACCATCGTGTAACCCAACGCGATGATGGCGTAGACGCTGCCAAGCACCAGACCGTTGAGAATCTGCTGGATGAAAATATCCATTTAAAGCTCCTTAGCCCCGTGCGACCGGATCACGCTTTATCGCCGGCCGATAAGCCGGTGTGAAGCGAAATCTGGAGCGGCACTGCGCGTACTTTTAAAAAAACCGGTAAAGGTCGATAACCTGCATTGCGCCTGCCTTCACGCCCGCCTCCGGATAGGTGCGGGCATCCGCCAGACGGCTGCGAAACGGCGCGTTCGGTCAGGCGCCGCAAGACTGCTAACGCCCGCTGCTACTGCTTCACGACGTCGAGCACGTCCTTCTTTTTGTCCTTGAAGTCGTAAAGCGTGATGGTGCCGGCCTTCAGGTCGCCCTTGTCGTCGAAAGCGATATGTCCCGTCAGGCCGTTGAAGTCCGTCGTGGGCATCGCCGCCAGCACTCTGGCCGCTTCGATGGAATTGGCGCGCTTCATTGCGTCGACGATCACGTACATCGCGTCATACGTGAACGGCGCGTAAATCTGCACCGGCGTGTGAAAACGTGCTTCGTACCTCTGCGCGAAGTCCGCGCCCTTGTCCATATTCGCGAGCGCCGGCCCCGCTTCCGAGCACACGACATTCGCCGCCGCGTCGCCCGCGAGTTCCGGCAACTGCTGGGTGCAGACGCCGTCGCCTGCAAGGATCTTCGCCTTGATGCCGAGCGCGGCCGCTTCCTTCGCGAACGGGCCGCCCGTCACGTCCATGCCGCCGTACATCACGGCGTCCGGCTGGATGCGCCTGATCTTCGTCAGAATCGCCTTGAAATTGCGCGCTTTCTCCGTGGTCGACTCGCGCGCCGCGACCTTCGCGCCGCCCGCCTGCAGCGTCTTCGCGAACTCGTCGGCGAGACCGCGGCCATAGGCAGTGGCGTCATCGACGATCACGACTTTCTTCGCGTGCAGCGTCTTCATCGCGTAGTTGGCGAGCACGGGGCCTTGCAGCGCGTCGGTCGCCACGAGGCGAAACGTCGTCTTGTACCCTTGCTTCGTGTATTGCGGGTTGGTCGTCGACGGCGAAATCTCCGCGATGCCCGCATCGCTATAGATTTTCGACGCCGGAATCGACACGCCCGAGTTCATATGGCCGATGACCGCGACCACATGGTCGTCCACGAGACGCTGCGCGGCTTCTTCGCCGGTGCGCGGATCGGCTGCGTCGTCCTGGCTATCCAGTTCGAGACGAATGGAACGCCCGTCGATAGTGAGCCCCTGCGCGCTGATCTCTTCCAGAGCGAGCCGCGCGCCGTTCTCGTTGTCCTTGCCCAGGTGTGCCTGCGTTCCGGATAACGGCGCGACGTGGCCGATCTTTACCACCGTCGCTTCGCTCGCTGGCGCGCTCGCCGTCGCGGCGACCGCCGCGCTCGCCGCTGGCGCCGCCCCGCTCGCTCCGCCTTCGTCCTTCTTGCCGCATGCCGTTGCCATTGCAACCGCAGCCGCGATGGACACGGCATGAGCAAACTTGAATCGCATCAAACAGGTCTCCTGCGCCTATCAAAACCGTTGCCAGAAGCCCTTCCAGGCTCAGAACGCGCGAATTGTAACGCTAAATATGAGACGAGCAATATTCTTGCGTGGCGGGGTTTTCCAGCATTGCAACCCGCATTTTTCGACGATTTTTCGCCCAAAGCGCAACCGGGTTGCGATCGCGATCAGTGCAGCAGTTGCACCACAATGAACGAGCGGGTTTCCGCGAAAGCGGCGCGATTACGTTTGCGTGCGCCGTCGAGGGAAATCCCTAACGTCTAAAAGGTGCGTCGAGCGCGCCCCAAAACGGGGAATTCGATTAGCTGGAACGGCATGGTGCTCGGAGAAAGGAGCCGAAAAAAAAGCGCCTGGAGGCGCTTTCTTTTCGAAGAATCCATCTAATCACTGAGGCAACGACAACCCGCGCGGCAACGGAAACGAGATGGTTTCCTCGATTCCTTCCAGCGAGCGCACGCTGCGCACGCCAAGGTCGCGCAAACGCGCGATCACCGCCTGCGCGAGCACTTCCGGCGCCGATGCGCCCGCCGTCACGCCGATGCGCTTCTTGCCTTGCACCCACGCCGGATCGATCTGGGTCGGCGAATCGACCATATAGGCGGGAATGCCGCTGCGCTCGGCCACTTCGCGCAGACGGCTGGAGTTCGAGCTGTTCGGGCTGCCGACCACGATCACGACATCGCACTGCGGCGCGAGAAACTTGACCGCATCCTGACGGTTTTGCGTCGCGTAACAGATGTCCTGCTTCTTCGGCTCCTTGACAGCGGGATATTTGTTCTTGAGCGCCTCGATGATGGCCGAGGCGTCGTCGACGGAAAGCGTCGTCTGCGTGACATACGCAATGCGGCTCGGGTCGCGCAGGTCAAGCTTCAGCACGTCGTCGATATCTTCGACGAGATGCATGCCCTCGCCCGACTGCCCCATCGTGCCTTCCACTTCGGGGTGTCCCTTGTGGCCGATCATCACGATGTCGAAGCCTTCCTGACGCATCTTCGCCACTTCCATGTGCACCTTGGTCACGAGCGGGCACGTCGCGTCGAACACGCGCAGGCCGCGCGTTTGCGCTTCGGCGCGCACCGCCTTCGAGACGCCGTGCGCGCTGAAGATCAGCGTGCTGCCTTCCGGCACGTCCGACAATTCCTCGATGAAGATCGCGCCCTTCTTGCGCAGGTCCGCGACGACATACGCGTTGTGGACGATCTCGTGGCGCACGTAAATGGGCGCGCCGAAGAGCTTGATCGCGCGCTCGACGATCTCGATGGCGCGGTCGACGCCCGCGCAGAAACCGCGCGGCTGCGCGAGCAGGATTTCGATGTCGGTCTCGATATCGGTGAGGCTTTCGATCAGGCTCATGGCTACAGGATTCCGATGATTTTCACTTCGAAGGCGAGCGCCTGGCCGGCGAGCGGGTGATTGAAGTCGAAAAGCGCCGAGGTCTCGCCCACTTCCTTGAGCACGCCCGCATAGCGTCCGCCGTTGGGCGCGTTGAATTCGACGAGATCGCCGGGAGAAAAATCCTCGCCGACCATGCTGTTTTCGCGCAGCGTCGCGAGCGACACGCGTTGCAGCAGTTCCGGATTGCGCGGCCCGAACGCCTGCTCCGGCGTTAGCCGAAAGGTCGAATGGTGCCCGACCTTGAGCCCGATCAGAATGTCTTCGAGCGGCGGCGCGAGTTGGCCCGCGCCGAGCAGGAGCGTCGCGGGCTTGTCGGTGAAGGTGTTGACGATGTCGGCGCCGTCGGCCAGTGCCAGCCGGTAATGGAGCGTGACGTGGGAACCGGGCTTGACCTCGGAGATATCGATGATGCTCATGAGTATTGGATGTGGCGGTTCAGTCGAAAGCGCGGCGTGGGCCGGGCGAGCGGCGGCTCGTCGGCGCGAGGCTGCGAACCGCGAGGCGCGTGGCATGTGCCCGCGCCAAAACCGCTATTGTAAGACAGAGTGGCAGGACGCCGCGCCGGGCGCGCGTGTCGTGCGTGCGCCGGCGCTCGCAGCGCATGGCGCACGGAGCACGCGATGACGGCGGCCGTTCGCCTGATCGCGGCGCCCCTATCCGCCCTCTCGATTCCGCAATGGGACGAGGCCGACCGGCCGCGCGAGCGCTTGCTCAGGGACGGCCCCGCGACGCTGTCCGACGCGGAACTGCTCGCTCTTTTCCTGCGCACCGGCGTGCCGGGGCTGACCGCCGTCGATGTCGCCCGCTCGCTCCTTCGGCGTTTCGGCTCGCTGCGCGCGGTGCTCGACGCCCCCGCAGCGGCCTTGCAAGACGAGCGCGGCATCGGCGAGGCGCGCGCGGCCACGCTGATCGCCGTATCGGAACTGTGCCGGCGTGCGCTCGCCGAGAAGGCGCGCGAGCGCATCGCGCTGAATTCACCGAGCGCGGTGGAGGATTTCCTGCGGCTGAAGATCGGCACGCGCCAGAACGAAGTGTTCGTCTGCATCTATCTGGACGCGCGCCATCAGGTGCTCGACATCTTCGAGGAGGCGCATGGCTCGCTCACGCGGGTGGCGGTGTATCCGCGCGAGATCGTCAAGCGCTCGCTCGCGCTCAATGCGGCCGGGCTGATCGTCGCGCATAATCATCCGTCGGGCGGAGTGGCGCCGAGCGCCAGCGACCGCAACCTCACGCGCACGCTTCAGGATTCGCTCGCCCTCATCGACGTGAAGCTGCTCGATCACATGGTCGTCGCGGCAAACGACATTTTCTCGTTCGCGCGCGAAGGCTGGCTGTAGCGATGGATACGGCATCCGGCAGAGTGGGAACGAAGCTCAAACGGCTTGATATTCCACGGTTTTTCCTGCTAGAATTCACGTTTGCTTTTCTCAACCCACCTGTTTCGAGCTTACGCCGTCCTCATTGGCATAACCGTGCTGCCAACTCCCCGGTCAAGGCAATCGGGCGAATTTGAGGCATCGACCAGGGTTCTTGCCCAAAATCGAGCGTCTGTACTCGGACTCAATGTGTATTAGGAGTGTCCTCATGGCACGCGTATGCCAAGTAACTGGGAAAGGCCCGATGTCGGGCAACAACGTTTCCCACGCAAACAACAAGACCAAGCGCCGTTTCCTGCCGAACTTGCAGAACCGCCGTTTCTTCGTTGAAAGCGAAAACCGCTGGGTGCGTCTGCGCGTCTCGAACGCCGGCCTGCGCCTGATCGACAAGAACGGTATCGACGCCGTGCTCGCAGACTTGCGCGCACGCGGTGAAATCTAAGGAGCACGCAAATGGCCAAGGGCGCACGCGACAAGATCAAGCTGGAATCGACCGCAGGCACGGGTCACTTCTACACGACCACCAAGAACAAGCGCAACATGCCGGAAAAGATGGCGATCAAGAAGTTCGATCCCGTCGTCCGCAAGCACGTTGAGTACAAGGAAACCAAGATCAAGTAATCGCTTGATCTTGAGTGCCTGACGAAGACAGCAAAAAGCCCCGCAAATGCGGGGCTTTTTGTTTCTCCGGCGCGGTTTTCGCACGCATTGCACACGTCCGCGCGCGGGTTTTCGCTGTTGCCGCCGCGCCGTGCACGCTATCCTTGCCGGCTATCGACAAGAACACGTACCGGAGAAACGGCGGCATGAACTTCGATGTGGCGATCGTGGGAAGCGGGCTCGCGGGCTTGAGCGTTGCGTTGAATCTGGCGAGAACGCGCCGCGTCGCCATCATCGCGAAGCGTGCGGCGAGCGAAGGCGCGAGCGGCTGGGCGCAGGGCGGCATCGCGGCCGTGCTGGATTCGGCCGACAGCGTCGACGCGCATGTCGCCGATACGCTCGTCGCGGGCGGCGGCCTCTGCGATGAAGCCGCGACGCGCTTCATCGTCGAAAATGGGCGCGCGGCGATCGAATGGCTGATCGACGAAGGCGTGCCCTTCACGCGCGATGCCGCCGCCGAACTCGGCTTCCATCTGACGCGCGAAGGCGGTCACAGCCATCGCCGCATCATCCACGCGGCGGATGCGACGGGCCACGCGGTCGTGACGACGCTCAACGAGCGCGTGCGCAATCACCCGAACATCACCGTCCTCGAGGACCATTACGCAATCGACCTCATCACGTCGGACCGGCTCGGGCTGCCCGGCCATCGCTGCCACGGGCTCTACGCGCTCGACCTGAAAACGGGCCGCACCGTGACCATCGAGGCCCCGCACACCGTCCTCGCGACGGGCGGCGCGGGCAAGGTCTATCTCTACACGACCAATCCCGACACCGCGACCGGCGACGGTATCGCGATGGCGTGGCGCGCGGGCTGCCGCGTCGCGAACATGGAGTTCATCCAGTTCCATCCGACGTGCCTCTTTCACCCTTACGCGAAGTCGTTCCTGATTTCCGAAGCCGTGCGCGGCGAAGGCGGCATTCTGCGCCTGCCGGACGGCACGCGCTTCATGCCCGCCCACGATGAGCGCGCCGAACTCGCGCCCCGCGACATCGTCGCGCGGGCCATCGACTTCGAGATCAAGAAGCGCGGCATCGACTACGTGTATCTGGACATCACCCACCAGCCGCGCGCGTTTCTCGAAGAACACTTCCCGACGATCCTCGCGCGCTGCCGCGAATTCGGCATCGATATCGCGAAGGAGCCGATTCCCGTCGTGCCCGCCGCGCACTATACATGCGGCGGCGTCGTCACCGATCTCGCGGGGCGCACGGACCGGCCAGGGCTTTACGCGGTCGGAGAGACGTCGTGCACGGGGCTGCATGGCGCGAACCGCCTCGCGAGCAACTCGCTTCTGGAGTGCATCGTGATCGGCCGGACGGCGGCGCGCGCAATCGAAGCGGACGGGTTTTCCGCCAACTGTCACGCGCCCTTGCCCGATTGGGACGAAAGCCGCGTCTCCGATCCGGACGAAGAAGTGGTCGTCGCGCACAACTGGGACGAGTTGCGCCGCCTGATGTGGAACTACGTCGGCATCGTGCGCACCGACAAGCGGCTCGCGCGTGCGCGGCATCGCATCGCCCTTTTGCGCGACGAGATCCACGAGTACTACGCGAATTTCAAGGTAAGCCGCGATCTGCTGGAACTGCGCAATCTCGTCGATGTGGCTTCGCTGATCGTCGAAAGCGCGTGTTCGCGGCGCGAGAGCCGCGGCCTGCATTACAGCCGCGACTGGCCCGACACAATGCCGAAGGCGCTGCCGACGGTGCTCACGCCGCCCGCTGCGCGCCGGCGGGCGGTCTAGCGCTAGACGATACGCATCGAAAAATCGGTGGCGCGCACGTCCTTCGTGAGCGCGCCGATAGAAATGCGATCGACGCCCGTTTCGGCGATCGCGCGCACCGTTTCGAAGTTCACGCCGCCCGAGACTTCGAGCAACGCGCGTCCGGCCGCGATGCCAACGGCGTCGCGCATGGCGTCGAGCGCGAAGTTATCCAGCAGAATCGACTGCGCGCGATGCGCAAGCGCCGTTTCGAGCTGGGCGAGCGTCTCGACTTCGATCTGGATCGGCACGCCCGCGTCGAGCGCGAGCGCGGCGTCCATCGCCGCGCCCACGCCGCCCGCCGCCGCGATGTGGTTTTCCTTGATGAGAATGCCGTCGTAAAGCGCGAGCCGCTGATTCGCGCCGCCGCCAACGCGCACCGCGTATTTCTGCGCGAGCCGCAGACCGGGCAGCGTCTTGCGCGTATCGAGAATGCGCGCGCGCGTGCCTTCGATGGCATCGGCGTAACGGCGCGTCGCGCTCGCCACGCCCGAAAGCAGTTGCAGGAAGTTGAGGCCGTTGCGCTCGGCGGTCAGCAGCGCGCGCGCCGGGCCATGCAGCACGACGACCGGCGTACCGGCGCCCATGCGCTGCCCTTCGCGGTACTGCCATTGGACGTCGATGGACGGATCGACGCGGCGCATCACCTCGTCGAACCACGGCGCGCCGCACAGCACCGCCTCTTCTCGCACGATGATTCGCGCCGTGCGCCGCGCGTCGGCGGGAACCAGACGGCCGGTGACGTCGCCGCTGCCGATATCTTCGGCGAGCGCATCGGCGACATTGCGGGCGAGCGCGGCGTCGAACGCTTCGCCGTACTGCGCGCGGACTTCGTCGTAAATCGGCGAATAGCGCATCACGCGGCTCCCACGTTGGCGAATAGCGCGGCGTCTTTCGCCAGATCGCCGCTCGTCTGCACGCGCTTCTTCTGCCGCGCCGCGAAATCCAGCATGCGGTCGATGGGCACGCGCGCGCGCTGCGCGATGGCGGCATCGACGTGAATCTCGTTGTGACCGCGCTCCAGCACGTCCGCGAGATTCGCGAGGCCGTTCATCGCCATCCACGGGCAATGCGCGCAGCTCTTGCACGTCGCGCTGTTGCCGGCCGTGGGCGCCTCGATGAACGTCTTGCCGGGAGCCGCGAGCCGCATCTTGTGCAAAATGCCGAGGTCGGTCGCGACGATGAAGCGCGGCGCGTCGAGGCGCACGGCGGCGTCGATGAGTTGCGTGGTCGAGCCGACGACATCGGCGAGTTTCACGACCGCTTCCGGCGACTCGGGATGCACGAGAATCTTCGCGTCAGGATATTGGGCGCGCAGCAGGTCCAGTTCGATGCCCTTGAACTCGTCGTGCACGAGACACGATCCTTGCCACAGAAGCATGTCCGCGCCCGTCTTCTTCTGGATGTAGCCGCCGAGATGACGGTCCGGCGCCCACAGAATTTTCTCGCCGCGCGCATGAAGATCCGCGACGATCTCGAGGCCGATCGACGACGTGACCATCCAGTCGGCACGCGCCTTCACGGCCGCGCTCGTGTTCGCGTAGACGACGACGGTACGGTCCGGGTGCGCGTCGCAAAACGCGGCGAATTCGTCGGCCGGGCAGCCGAGATCGAGGGAGCAGGTGGCGTCGAGATCGGGCATCAGCACGCGCTTATCCGGGCTCAGGATCTTCGCGGTCTCGCCCATGAAACGCACGCCCGCGACGACCAGCGTCCGCGCCGCATGATCGCGGCCGAAGCGCGCCATTTCGAGCGAATCCGCGACGCAGCCGCCGGTTTCGTCGGCGAGTTCCTGCAGTTCGGCATCGACGTAATAATGCGCGACGAGCACCGCCTTCTCGCGCCGCAACAGCGCGCGGATGCGCTCCTTGAGCGCGTGCTTTTCTTCCTGCGACGGCGCATCGGGCACGCGCGCCCACGCCTCGCCCACGCCGCACGTCAGGCCTTGCGGCCGGTCATACTCGACGTTCCTGATCGCTTGCATGTCCCCTGTCTCCTGCCGTCCACAGCGAAAATCCGTCGCACAAAAAGAAAGACCCCGCCAGAGCGGGGTCTTGTGACGTCCTCGAAGTTTAGCGGATATCGCTCACAGGGCGTAGCGGCGCAGACGCATGGCGAAATCCTGCAACGCCTTGATGCCGCTCTGTTCCGCGCGATGGCACCAGTCCTGCAATTGCGCCAGCAGTTGCTCGCGCGACGCGTTCGAGCGGTCCCACATCGCTGCGAGATCCTTGCGCAGCTCGATATACGTGCGCAGCTTCTGATTGTCCGAGAACAGTTCCGGCAACTGCTTGCGCTGCGGTTCGTTCAGGCCGTCCTCTTCCTTGTGGAACCACGTGCGCGCGCCGCGCATCAGTTGGTACTTCTCGCGCGCGCCCGCTTCCTTCAGCTTCGCGAGTTCCTGACGATACGCGCGCTTGAGCGCCTTGCCGTAACGCGCCATCACTTCGTAGCGGTTGGCGAGCACGGCCTGCAGCGTGTCGTGATCCGGCACCGACTTGCTTTCCGAAAGACGCGGCGTGGGCGCGAGCTTCTTTACCTTGGCGAGTCCGACCGCCGACATGATGCGGATATATAGCCAGCCGATGTCGAACTCGTACCACTTGCTCGACAGCTTTGCCGACGTGGCGTAAGTGTGGTGGTTGTTATGCAGTTCTTCGCCGCCGATCAGGATGCCGAGCGGGAAGATGTTCGTGCTCGCATCGGCCGAATTGAAGTTGCGATAACCCCAGAAGTGCGCGAGCCCGTTGACGACGCCCGCTGCCCAGAACGGAATCCAGATCATCTGCACCGCCCAGACCGACAGCCCGACGATGCCGAAGAGCGCGACGTCGATGACCATCATCACGCTGATGCCGAGGATCGGGTAGCGCGTGTAGACGTTGCGCTCCATCCAGTCGTTCGGCGTGCCGTGGCTGAAGCGGCGCAGCGTTTCTTCGTTCTTCGCTTCGGCGCGGTACAACTCCGCGCCTTCCAGCAGCACCTTCCAGATGCCGCGCGTCTGCGGGCTGTGCGGATCTTCTTCGGTCTCGCATTTCGCGTGGTGCTTGCGGTGGATCGCCGCCCACTGGCCGGTCAGCATGCCGGTGGTCATCCAGAGCCAGAAGCGGAAAAAATGGCTCGCGATGGGATGCATGTCTAGCGCGCGATGCGCCTGGCAGCGATGCAAGTAGATAGTGACGCCGGCGATGGTGACGTGCGTCATCGCGAGCGTGAACAGCAGAATCTGCCACCAGGAGAAGTTCAGCAATCCGTTGGCTAGAAATTCGAGGGAGGAATTCAGCAAGGCATTTACCCGTATAGCTGTGAAATTCGGAAAAAATGGCCGATGGCAGCCGCTCGTAACAGCTTGATCGCGGCGTGTCGGGCGCGTGAAAGGTACGCGCGCAAGTTCGATCGCATTCTACTTCAAGCGTTCCAAGTCGTTGTCGTAAAGGTGAATTTTTTTGAATCGGCCCAAAACAAGGAAAAACTCACGCAGCCTTTTGAGGCTGGCGGCTTTCGAAAACGGAAGGAATGACGCAGCGCGCGACGCTCGCGGCGCGCTTCATGGCGCCGAAGCGCCCTCTTCGCGATCCAACGCGGCAAGTCCTACCGATTCGCCACCCGGATTCACGATCCGCACTTCCCGTTGCGCGTAAGGAATCTCGATCCCGTGCTCGCAGAATAACCGCCACACGCTGCGGTTGACTTGCGACTTAACGCCGCTCGTGCCTTTGGCCGCGTCCTCGATCCAGAAGCTCAGTTCGAGGTTGATGCCGTTTTCGCCGAAGCTCGCGAGCAGCGCAGCCGGCGCCGGGTCCTGCAGCACGCGCTCGATGCCCTGCGCCGCTTCGACGAGCAATTGCATCGCGCGTTCCACGTCGCAGCGGTAACTGACCTGCACCGCAATTTTCGCGTTGCCGCGCGTCAGATACGACGAGTGGTTCTGCACGACATCGGTGATGAGCTTTTCGTTCGGAATCAGCGTCTCGATGCCGTCGAGTCCGCGCCCGACCGTGTATCGCGTGCGGATTTGCGTGACCGTGCCCTGATAGCCGCTCACGTTGATCATGTCGCCGAGCCGCAGCGCCCGGTCGAGCAGGATGATGAAGCCCGACACGTAATTGCTCGCGATCTTCTGCAAGCCGAAGCCGAGGCCCACGCCGAGCGCGCCGCCGAACACGCCGAGCACGGTGACGTCGATGCCGACGATCGACAGGCTCACGAGCACGGCCGCCAGAATCATCAGCGCCCGCGCGACGCGCGAGAGCACGACTTTGAGATTGGCGTCGAGCGAGCGCGAGCGCATCAGGCGGTCGTCGAGCAGCGCGCCCGCCCACATCGCGACGATCAGCGTCACGCAGACCCAAAGCACACCCGAGGCGAGCGAGAGCAGCGTCATGTGCGCGTTCGCGGCATTGAAATGCACGCTCGCCATCCAGCGGACGACGTCGTCCTGAATGCCCGTCACGGTGAGCAGCATCGCGATCCAGACGATCACCGTCACGAGCTTTTCGAAGAGGAACAAGAGCGCGCCGGCCTCGTGTTCCGCGCCGCCGCTCGCGCTTCTGCTAAACACGCGCCGCACGACGTAGAACATCATGTAGATGACGGCGATGCCGAAAAGCGGCACGAGCGCGAGCCGCAGCAGCGCCGTGTGGATAAACGGCGCGAGCGCGAATTGCGCGATCGTCACGAAGACGGTGCCGAGCAGCGGAAAGAGCGCCTTGTCGAGGCTTTCCGCGCCGAAGCGCACCGCTTCGAAACGCGACTGGCGGCGTGCGTCGAGCGTCTTTCGCGCGACGCGCGCGGACCACCATGCGAGCCCGAGCAGCGCGATCAGCGCGCCCGCCTGCCAGAGCGCTTCCGGCTCGCCGAAGTCCCGGACGAGCCGCTCCGAAAGATGCGTCAGAAAGCGGTTCTGCATCGGCGCGCGTGCGCCTTCAGGCGCTTTCGTCCGCCGTCTTCTGCGCCTTCGGGTCCGGCACGCGTTCGAGCACGGCGGCGAAGAAACCGTCGGTGCCGTGCTTGTGCGGCCACAGCGAGAGATATTCGCCCGTATCGAGATCGATGCGCTGTTCCGCGAGGACGTCGCGCGCCGGCACGACGCGGAAGTTCGGATGCGTTTCGAGGAACTGCGCCACGACGCCTTCGTTTTCCGCTTCGAGCATGCTGCACGTCGCGTAGACGAGGCGGCCGCCGGTCTTCACGAGCCGCGCGGCGCTCGCGAGAATCGACACCTGCTTGGGCGTCAGTTCCGCGACGGTCGCGGGCGATTGCCGCCACTTGAGGTCGGGATTGCGGCGCAACGTGCCGAGACCGGAGCACGGCGCATCGACGAGCACGCGGTCGATCTTGCCCGCGAGCCGCTTGATCTTCGCGTCGTGCTCGCTGTCGATCAGCACCGGATTCACGTTCGACAGGCCGCTGCGCGCGAGACGCGGCTTGAGCTTCGCGAGACGCCGGTCGGACACGTCGAACGCGTAGAGCCGGCCCGAGGAGCGCATCATCGCGCCGAGTGCGAGCGTCTTGCCGCCCGCGCCCGCGCAGAAGTCCACGATCATCTCGCCGCGGCGGGGCGCGACGAGCGAGCACAGCAGCTGGCTGCCCTCGTCCTGCACCTCGATCCAGCCTTCCTGGAACGGCGCGAGACGCGTGAGCGCAGGCTTGCCGTCCACGCGGATGCCGAACGGCGCGAACGGCATTTCACCCGCGTCGATGCCGGCGTCGACCAGCGCCTTCAGCGCGACGTCGCGGCTCGCCTTGATCGGGTTCGCGCGCAAGTCGAGTGGCGCGGGATAGTTGAGCGCGGCGGCGAGCTGCGCAAGCTCCTCGGGCGCGAAGCGCTTCGCCATCGCGTCGTGAATCCACTGCGGCAGGTTCGTGCGCACGCGCACCGGCAAGCTCGCCGGATCGATCTTCGATACTTGCGACAGCCATTGGTACTCGTCGGCCGAAACGTGCTGCTTGAGCGCCGTGAGACCGGCGGTCTGCATCAGCCCGAGCAGCGCGAGACGCCGCGCCTGGTTGCCGCTGCCGCTTTCCGCCAGATGCGAAAACTCCATCTTCCGCCGCAGCACGGCGAACACCGCTTCCGCGATCACGCCGCGCTCGCCGTGGCCGAGCTTCGGATGCGCGCGGAAAAAGCGGCTCGTCGCGGCATCGGCGGGACCGGCGAAGCGCAGCACGTCCGCCAGCAGCGTTTCAGTTTGACCAATCAGAAATCCATGCAGCCTCATACGCCCTCCCCGGCAATGTCGGCAAAGAGCCATTGCGGCTCAGACGGCGTGAGAGCGACACGTTCGCCCTCGATTGAAAGACGCCCTTCGATAAACCAGCGCACCGCGCGCGGGTAGATGATGTGTTCGACGGCCAGCACGCGCGCCGCGAGCGCGGCCGCGTCGTCGCCGGCGATGACCGGCACCGCGCCCTGCGCAATGATCGGCCCGTGATCGAGCTTCGCCGTCACGACATGCACGCTTGCGCCATGCACGCGCACGCCGGCGTCGAGCGCCTGCTGATGCGTGCGCAGGCCTGGAAAGCTCGGCAGCAGCGACGGATGGACATTGAGCATGCGACCGGCGTAGCGTTCCACGAAGGCATCGGTGAGCACGCGCATGAAGCCCGCCAGCACGACGACATCGGGTTCGAAGCGGTCGATCGCGCGCGCGAGCGCCGCGTCGAATGCCTCGCGGCCCTCGTATTCGCGATGATCGACCACGACCGTTTCGATGCCATTCGCCGCCGCAAAGCCGAGTCCCGCGGCATCCGGCCGGTTTGACACGACCGCACGGACGCGCGCCGGCCAGCCTTCGCGCGCGCAGGCGCGCACGACGGCCTCCATGTTGCTCCCGCGTCCGGAGATCAGAATGACGATTTTTTTCATCCGCGGATTTTATCATTCCGGCGACGGCGAAAATCGTGCCAGTGCAGCCGACGCAAGCCCGCCGCTCATGCCGGCGGCCCGCGCACGTCTGTGCTTGCGCGCGATGCGTTTATAATCGAACGCTTTGCGGCATCAGCCCTCCCACCGACCAACGCCTATCGTGAGAGTCTTCCGCGGCCTCCCCAATGCTGAAAGCCGGGCGCCCTGCGCACTGACCATCGGCAACTTCGATGGTGTCCATCGCGGCCACCAGGCGCTGCTGGCGCGCGTCCGTGCCGCCGCCGACGCGCGCGGGCTGCCGGTCTGCGTGATGACCTTCGAGCCGCATCCGCGTGAATTCTTCAATCCGGCCGGCGCGCCGCCGCGCATCGCGATGCTGCGCGACAAGCTCGAAGCGCTGCGCACGAACGGCGTGGATCGCGTGGTCGTCGAGCATTTCAATCACACGTTCGCGAGCCAGTCGCCGGATACGTTCGTGAAGAACGTCATCGTCGACGGCCTGCACGCGCGCTGGGTCATGGTCGGCGACGACTTCTGCTACGGCGCGAAGCGCGCGGGCAACTTCGCGTCGCTCAAAAGCGCGGGCGATCATTACGGCTTCGAAGTCGAACAGATGGCGACCGTCGCGCATCCGGACGGCTCGCGCATTTCGTCGTCGTCGGTGCGCGCGTCGCTCGTCGCGGGAAATCTCGACGCCGCCAACGTCGCGCTCGGGCGTCCGTACATCATCAGCGGCCATGTCGTGCACGGCGCGAAGCTCGGCCGCGATCTCGGCTTTCCCACGCTCAATCTGCCGATCGCGCACAAGCGCCCGGCGCTCGCGGGCATCTTCGTCGTGCGCGTGCACGGCCTCGCGAGCGAACCGCTGCCCGCGGTCGCGAGCCTGGGCCTGCGCCCGACCGTCGACGATTCCGGCCGCGTGCTGCTCGAAGTCTTCGTGCTCGACTGGCACGGCGACGCCTACGGCAAGCTCGTGCGCGTGGAGTTTCTGAAGAAGCTGCGCGACGAGGAAAAGTACGTGGACCTCGAAACGCTGTCGGCCGCCATCGCGAAGGATGTCGACAACGCGCGCGCCTATTTCGGCCTGCCGCCCGCGAGCAACGCGGGCAGCCGCGCGTCCGGCTTCGCCATTTCCGCCACCGACCGAATTAGGTAAGCGCGCGCTGCCGCATCGCCCGATGCGCGTATCGCCCGCTGCCCTCGCCTTCGAATCATCGCGCGCGCGTTTCGAGCCAACCGCCAAGCGCCGTCTACCGAATTCACCGAGTCACCCATGAGCGACAAGAAAGAGAAAGCCTCCTCGAAGTACCCCGTCAACCTGCTCGACACGCCGTTCCCGATGCGCGGCGATTTGCCCAAGCGCGAGCCCGCGTGGGTCAAGGAATGGCAGCAGAACAAGATCTACGAGAAGATCCGCGCGGCGTCGAAAGGCCGCAAGAAGTTCATCCTGCACGACGGCCCGCCGTATGCGAACGGTGACATCCACCTCGGCCACGCGGTGAACAAGATTCTGAAGGACATGGTCGTCAAGGCGCGCAATCTCGCGGGCTTCGACGCCGTCTACGTGCCGGGCTGGGACTGTCACGGCATGCCGATCGAGATCCAGATCGAAAAGCAGTTCGGCAAGACGCTGCCCGCCATCGAAGTGATGCAGAAGGCGCGCGCTTACGCGAGCGAGCAGATCGAGAAGCAGAAGGTCGGCTTCCGGCGTCTCGGCGTGCTCGGCGACTGGGACAATCCGTACAAGACGATGAACTTCGTGAACGAAGCGGGCGAAATCCGCGCGCTCGCGAAGATCATGGAAAAGGGCTTCGTCTTTCGCGGCCTGAAGCCGGTGAACTGGTGCTTCGACTGCGGCTCGGCGCTCGCGGAAGCGGAAGTCGAATACAAGGACAAGACCGATCCGACCATCGACGTGATGTTCGCGTTCGCGGAACCGGAAAAGACCGCGCAGGCGTTCGGCCTCGCCGCGCTGCCGAAGGCGGAAGGCGGGATCGTCATCTGGACGACGACGCCGTGGACCATTCCCGCGAACCAGGCGCTCAACGTGCATCCGGAGATCGAATACGCGCTCGTCGATACACCGCGCGGCTTGCTGATCCTCGCCGCCGAGCGCGTCGAAGCGTGCCTCGCGAACTACGGCTTGCCGGGCGAAGTCATCGCGACGACGACCGGCGCCAAGCTCGCGAACCTGCGCTTTCATCATCCGCTCGCGGCCGCGCATCCGGGCTACAAGCGCACGTCGCCCGTCTATCTCGGCGACTACGTGACGACCGAAAGCGGCACGGGCGTCGTGCATTCGTCGCCGGCGTATGGCGTGGAAGACTTCGTGTCGTGCAAGGCGCACGGCATGGCGGATTCGGACATCATCAACCCGGTGATGGGCGATGGCCGCTACATCGAATCGCTGCCGCTTTTCGGCGGGCTGTCCATCTGGAAGGCGAATCCGGACATCGTCGAGGCGCTCCGGAACGCCGGCGCGCTCGTGAAGACCGAGAAGTACACGCACAGCTACATGCACTGCTGGCGCCACAAGACGCCGATCATCTATCGCGCGACGTCGCAATGGTTCGCTGGCATGGACGTCACGCCGAAAGACGGCGGGCGCACGCTGCGCGAGATCGCGCTGGAAGGCGTCGAGAACACGGCGTTCTATCCGTCGTGGGGCAAGCAGCGCCTTTACAGCATGATCGCGAACCGGCCGGACTGGACGCTTTCGCGTCAGCGCCAGTGGGGCGTGCCGATGGCGTTCTTCGTGCACAAGGAAACCGGCGAGCTGCATCCGCGCACGCCGGAATTGCTGGAAGAAGTGGCGAAGCGCGTCGAGGAAGGCGGCATCGAGACGTGGCAATCGCTCGATCCGCGCGAACTGATCGGCGACGACGCCAACATGTACGAGAAGAACCGCGACACGCTCGACGTCTGGTTCGACTCCGGCACGACGCACTGGCACGTGCTGCGCGGCTCGCACAAGGACGACCTGCAATTCCCGGCCGACCTGTATCTGGAAGGCTCGGACCAGCATCGCGGCTGGTTCCATTCGTCGCTGCTCACGGCGTCGATGCTCGATGGCCGCCCGCCCTACGACGCGCTCCTCACGCACGGCTTCACCGTCGATGGCGAAGGCCGCAAGATGTCGAAGTCGCTCGGCAATGGCGTCGATCCGCACGAAGTGGCGAACCGCCTCGGCGCGGAAATCATCCGCTTGTGGATTGCATCGACGGACTATTCCGGCGAACTCGCGATCTCCGAGGAAATCCTGAAGCGCGTGACGGAAACGTATCGCCGTATCCGCAATACGCTGCGGTTTCTGCTCGCGAACCTGTCGGACTTCGACTTCGACAAGAACGCGCTGCCGGTGTCGGAGTGGCTCGAAATCGACCGTTACGCGATCGCGCTCACGCGCAATCTGCAAGACGACGCGCTCGCGCACTACGAGAAGTACGAGTTCCATCCGGTCGTCGCCAAAATCGCGACGTTCTGCTCGGAAGACCTGGGCGGCTTCTATCTCGACGTGCTGAAGGACCGTCTCTACACGACGAAGCCCGATTCGCGCGAACGCCGCAGCGCGCAGACCGCGCTCTTTCATATCGCGCACGGATTGCTGCGGCTCGTCGCGCCGTATCTCTCGTTCACGGCGGAAGAAGCGTACAAAGTGCTGAAGCCGGGTCAGGAAACGATCTTCGCCGAAGTCTTCGCGGCCTATCCGGACATCGCGAATTCGGGCGAACTGCTCGACAAATGGACGCTGATTCGCTCCGCGCGCAGCGACGTGACGAAGGCGCTCGAAGAAGCGCGCACGGCGAACCTGATCGGTTCGTCGTTGCAGGCGGAAGTCGTCGTGCGCGCGAGCGGCGCGCGCTACGACGCGCTCGCGAGTCTCGGCGACGCGCTGCATTTCGTGCTCATCACGTCGCAGGCGAGCGTCGAGCGCGTGGCGGGCGAAGCGGAAGAAGGCGTCGACGTGACCGCGTCCAGCTACATGAAGTGCGAGCGCTGCTGGCACTACTGCGCGGACGTCGGCTCGCACGCGGATCATCCGGGCTTGTGCGGCCGCTGCTTCTCGAACCTCTTCGGCGCCGGCGAAACGCGAGGCGCAGCATAAATGGCCAAGACGATGGTGAAACAACGCTCGTCGAGCGGATCGCTCGCACCCTGGATCGGCGTCGCGCTGATCGTCATCCTGTTCGATCAGTTGACGAAGATCGCAGTGCAGAAGACGTTCGCCTATGGCGAGCCGCACGCGCTCGCGCCGTTCTTCAACCTGCTGCTCGTCTATAACCGCGGCGCGGCGTTCAGCTTCCTCGCGGCGGCGGGCGGCTGGCAGCGCTGGGCGTTCACCGCGCTCGGCGTCGTCGCGGCGGCCGTGATCTGCTATCTGCTCAAGAAGCATTCGGCGCAGCGCCTCTTCTGCACGGCGCTCGCGCTCATCATGGGCGGCGCGATCGGCAACGTGATCGACCGCCTCGCGTATGGTCACGTCATCGACTTCCTCGATTTTCATGCGCGCGCCTGGCACTGGCCGGCGTTCAATCTCGCGGACAGCGCGATCACCGTCGGCGCCGTGCTGCTGGTGTTCGACGAACTGCGGCGCGTGCGCGGCTCGAAGTGATGTTTTTGGCGCGGCCCCTTCGAGGCGCCGCGCTTTTTTTTGCGACGGAGGCAAGTTGGAACTCGCAGGCAAACATCTCGTTCTCGGACTGACGGGCGGCATCGCGTGCTACAAGATCGCGGAACTCACGCGCCTTTTGACGAAGGCGGGCGCGACCGTGCAGATCGTGATGACCGAAGCCGCGACGCAGTTCATCACGCCCGTCACGATGCAGGCGCTGTCGGGCCGTCCCGTCTACGTTTCGCAGTGGGATGCGCGCATGCCGAACAACATGCCGCACATCGACTTGTCGCGCGAGGCGGATGCGATCGTCATTGCGCCCGCTTCCACCGACTTCATCGCGAAGCTCGCGCACGGCATGTGCGACGACCTGCTCTCGACGCTTTGCATCGCGCGCGATTGCCCGCTGCTCGTCGTGCCCGCGATGAATCGCCAGATGTGGCAACACCCGGCGACGCAGCGCAACGTCGCGCAGATTCGCGCGGACGGCGTCGAAGTGCTGGGCCCGGATTCCGGCTCGCAGGCGTGCGGCGAAGTAGGCGACGGCCGCATGATCGAGCCGGAAGCCGCGTTCGAAGCCATCTGCGCGTTCTTCCAGCCGAAGATTCTGCGCGGTCAGCGCGTGCTGATCACGGCCGGCCCGACGTTCGAGCCGCTCGATCCGGTGCGCGGCATCACGAATCGCTCGTCGGGGAAAATGGGCTTCGCGCTCGCGCGCGCGGCGGCTCAGGCGGGCGCTGACGTGCATCTCGTGGCCGGGCCGGTTGCGCTCGCGACGCCGTGGGGCGTGTTTCGCGAAGACGTGCAGACCGCGCTTCAGATGCACGACGCCGTGATGCAGGCCACGCCCGATGCGGACATCTTCATCGCGGTGGCGGCGGTCGCGGACTGGCGCGTCGATCACGCGAGCGAGCACAAGATCAAGAAGGCGGCGGGCCAGCCGTTGCCGGCGTTCGAGTTCGTCGAGAATCCGGACATTCTCGCAACGGTCGCGAATCTGCCGAATCCGCCGTATTGCGTCGGCTTCGCGGCGGAAAGCGGCGACCTCGAATTGCACGGCGAGGAGAAGCGCAAGCGCAAGAATGTGCCGCTGCTGATCGGCAATCTCGGGCCGCTGACGTTTGGCCGCGACGACAACGAAGTCGTCCTCTTCGAGGCTTCGGGTGCGACGCCGTTGCCGCGCGCGGACAAGCAGACGCTCGCGCGCGCGCTCATCGCGGAGATCGCCAAACGCGCGCCGAGCGGCGGCACGCTCTTTTCCTGAGCGCCTCATGACGAAGCTATCGGTTCTCGACCAGACGCCGGTCATCCACGGCCACACGACGGCGGACGCCATCGCCGCGACGCTCGACCTTGCGCAACTCGCCGACGACCTCGGCTACACGCGCTACTGGTGCGCGGAACATCACGGCTTGCATGGCGTGTCCAATCCGTGTCCGGAAGTGATGCTCGCGCGCATCGGCAGTCTCACGAAGCGCATTCGTATCGGCTCGGGCGGCGTGATGCTGCCGTATTACTCGTCGTTCAAGGTCGCGGAACAGTTTCTGATGCTCGAAGCGCTGTTTCCGAACCGCGTCGATCTGGGCGTCGGGCGCGCGCCCGGCGGCGACATGCGAACGGCGCAGGCGGTCGCGGCGGGTTCGTATAATCGCGGCGACGTCTTCCCGCACCAAGTCGCTGAACTCATCGCCCTCTTCGACGGCAAGATTCCCGACGATTCGCTCGCCAAAGGCGTGCTGCTTCAGCCGCACATCGACACGCGTCCCGAACTGTGGATGCTCGGATCGAGCGAATTCGGCGGCCTGCTTGCGGCGCAACTCGGCATTCGCTTCGCGTTCGCGCATTTCATCAACGCGCAGTATGGGCATCGCGTGGCCGAGGCGTATCGCGAGCGGTTCACGGCGGGCCACGAAGACAAACCGTATCTCGCGGCTGCCGTCTTCGCCATCTGCGCGGATACCGACGAAGAAGCGCAGGCGCTCGAAAAAGCCGTCGATCTGCGTCGCGTGCAGATGGCGTATGGACTGAACCAGCCGATTCCGTCGATTGCGCAAGGGCTCGCGCAGCACTACGGCGAGCGCGAACGCGCGGTCATCGCGCATGAGAAAGCGCGCAGCATCATCGGCACGCCCGAGCGCGTGACCGAGAAGCTGCACGCATTGCAGGAACAATTCGATGCCGACGAGCTGATCGTCCTGACGGTCGCCGGCAGCTACGCCGCACGCACGCGGTCCTATGAACTTCTCGCCGATGCCTTCGCGCTCGGCCAATCCGCCTGACCATGAAACTCGACGTCAAGATTCTCGACCCGCGCATGCGCGACTATCTGCCCGCCTACGCGACGCCCGGCAGCGCGGGCCTCGACCTTCGCGCGTGTCTCGATGCGCCGCTCGTCATCGAGCCGCATCAGACGGTGCTCGTGCCGACCGGCCTCGCCATCCATCTCGCCGATCCCGGCTACGCCGCGCTCATTCTGCCGCGATCGGGCCTCGGCCATAAGCACGGCATCGTGCTGGGCAATCTCGTCGGGCTGATCGATTCTGATTATCAAGGTCAGTTGATGGTCTCGACGTGGAATCGCGGCGATACCGCATTCACGCTCAACCCGATGGAACGGCTCGCGCAGCTGGTGATCGTGCCGGTCGTGCAGGCGCAGTTCAATATCGTCGATGAGTTCGACGCAAGCGAGCGCGGCACGGGCGGGTTCGGCAGTACCGGAAAGCACTGAGCTTCTTCGAGGCGAAAAAAAACGGCGCGGGTTTTGCAACCCGCGCCGTTTTTCATTCAAGCACTGAACCGTCAATCCACCTCGATCGCTTCCGGATTCGGATTGCGCGGCGGCGCCGAATTCTCGTCGAAGGTCAGCTGGACCTTGTCCTCGGCATCGACATCGACCGTCACCCGGCCGCCGTTGAGCAGCTTGCCGAAGAGCAGTTCGTCGGCGAGTGCGCGGCGGATCGTGTCCTGAATCAGACGCTGCATCGGACGCGCGCCCATCAGCGGATCGAAACCGTGCTTCGCGAGATGCTTGCGAAGCGCGTCGGTGAAGACCGCATCGACCTTCTTCTCGTGCAGCTGATCTTCCAGTTGCATGAGGAACTTGTCGACCACGCGCAGGATGATTTCCTCGTCCAGCGAACGGAAGCTGATGATCGAATCGAGACGGTTGCGGAACTCCGGCGTGAACATGCGCTTGATGTCGGCCATTTCGTCGCCCGACTCGCGCCGCGACGTGAAGCCGATCACCGACTTGCCCATCGTTTCCGCGCCCGCGTTCGTCGTCATGATGATGATGACGTTGCGGAAGTCCGCCTTGCGCCCGTTGTTATCCGTCAGCGTGCCGTGGTCCATCACTTGCAGCAGCACGTTGTAGATGTCCGGATGCGCCTTCTCGATTTCGTCCAGCAGCAGCACGCAATGCGGCTTCTTCGTGACGGCCTCGGTCAGCAAACCGCCCTGATCGAATCCGACGTAGCCCGGCGGCGCGCCGATGAGACGGCTCACCGCGTGGCGCTCCATGTACTCGGACATGTCGAAGCGAAGCAGTTCGATGCCGAGCGTGAACGCGAGCTGCTTCGCGACTTCGGTCTTGCCGACGCCCGTCGGACCCGAGAACAGGAACGCGCCGATCGGCTTGTCCGTCTTGCCGAGACCCGCGCGCGCCATCTTGATCGATGCCGACAGCGCGTCGATCGCCGGATCCTGGCCGAACACGACAGCCTTCAGATCGCGGTCGAGCGTCTGCAGCTTGCTGCGGTCGTCCTGCGACACGCTTTGCGCCGGCACGCGCGCGATCTTCGAGATGATCTCTTCGATCTCGCTCTTGCCGATGGTCTTCTTCTGCTTCGACTTCGGCAGAATCCGCTGCGCCGCGCCCGCTTCGTCGATCACGTCGATTGCCTTGTCGGGCAAATGACGGTCCGTGATGAAGCGCGCCGACAGTTCCGCCGCCGCCGACAGCGCACCCGAGGAGTACTTCACGCCGTGATGCTCTTCGAAACGCGACTTGAGACCGCGCAGAATGGCGACCGTCTGCTCGACGGACGGCTCGGTGACATCGACCTTCTGGAAGCGCCGCGACAAGGCCGCGTCCTTTTCGAAGATGCCGCGATATTCGGTGAACGTCGTGGCGCCGATGCACTTCAGCTGCCCCGACGAAAGCGCCGGCTTCAGCAGGTTCGATGCGTCGAGCGTCCCGCCCGATGCCGCGCCCGCGCCGATCAGCGTGTGAATCTCGTCGATGAACAGAATGGCGTGCGGACGCTCCTTCAGTTCCTTAAGCACCGTCTTGAGACGCTGCTCGAAATCGCCGCGATACTTCGTGCCCGCGAGCAGCGCGCCCATGTCGAGCGAATAGACCTGCGCATCCGCGAGGATGTCCGGCACTTCGCCGCGCGTGATTCGCCAGGCGAGGCCTTCGGCGATCGCGGTCTTGCCGACGCCGGCTTCACCGACGAGCAGCGGATTGTTCTTGCGGCGGCGGCAGAGCACCTGCACGACGCGCTCGACTTCCAGCTCGCGTCCGATCAGCGGATCGATCTTGCCGTCCTTCGCCTGCTGGTTCAGGTTCTGCGTGAACTGTGCGAGCGGCGTTTCCTTCTGCGCGGCGGCGTCTTCCGATTCCGGATTCGCTTCGCTGTTCGCCTTCGCGGCATCGCCACTGTTCGTCTTTGCGATGCCGTGCGAAATGAAATTCACGACATCGAGCCGCGTCACGCCCTGCTGCTGCAGGTAGTAGACCGCGTGCGAGTCCTTCTCGCCGAAGATCGCGACGAGCACGTTCGCGCCCGTCACTTCCTTCTTGCCGTTCGAGGTCGATTGCACATGCATGATCGCGCGCTGAATCACGCGCTGGAAACCAAGCGTCGGCTGGGTATCGACGTCGTCCGTGCCGGGCACGGTCGGCGTGTTGTCGTGAATGAAATTGCGCAGGTTCTGACGCAAATCCTCGATATTCGCTGCGCAGGCGCGCAGCACTTCAGCCGCGGTCGGATTGTCCAACAAGGCCAGTAAAAGATGCTCGACCGTTATGAACTCGTGCCGCGCCTGACGTGCTTCCATAAACGCCATGTGCAGACTGACTTCCAGTTCCTGGGCAATCATGCTTCCTCCATCACGCACTGCAGCGGGTGTCCCGCTTGCCGTGCATGGCTAACGACTTGCTCAACTTTGGTCGACGCGATATCCCGCGTATAGACCCCACAAACTCCCCTGCCCTCGCGATGAACCTTCAGCATGATCTGCGTCGCAGTCTCACGATCTTTATTGAAGTATTCCTGCACGACCATCACGACGAATTCCATCGGCGTGAAGTCGTCATTCAGCAGCACCACTTTGTACATCGACGGCTTCTTGAGCTTCTGCTCCTGCCGCTCCAGTACCGTGCCATCCTGCTTGTTGGGATTTATCGCCATACACCCATTCTAAACAACACGGTCGCCCCCGCAATTGCCGCTCCAGCATCGGCCAGCCGGCCGCAGTGTCAGGGCTGAAAACGCGCGCTGCGCAGCGACCGTCCATCGAATCCTGCCGGCGCCCAAACTGTTGGCGCGGCCCGCTTGCACCTCGTCGAATCCAGTATCGCACAGCTTCAAAAAAAACAAACCGCACCACCGTGGCGGGCGGCGGGGCGTAGCACACACGTGAGACGATTATGCGACTTTTCAAGATGACTTGCTTGGACGGCGGCGCACACGCAAAGCAGGAATTACCCTACGAATGCGGTCTATGCAACGAGCATAACGACCATCCCAAAAATTCCTTGACACTCGATTTAAGAGATTTAACAATCAAACTGGCACTTTTTTCCGGGGGCCTCCGGGCAAAAAGGCCGAGGGGAGCTAGTGAGGAGGGGGCGGTTCGCTTGTGGGGCGAGCCGTCGAGCTTTTCGAGCGTGCTCGGGTTGCGACGAGAGTTAGAGGGGAAGTACGAATGTCTACAGGTACGGTCAAATGGTTCAACGACGCGAAAGGCTACGGATTCATCACGCCCGATGAAGGCGGCGAGGATCTGTTCGCACATTTCTCGGCGATTCAGATGAACGGTTTCAAGACGCTCAAGGAAGGCCAGAAGGTTTCTTTCGAGATCGTCCAGGGACCCAAGGGCAAACAGGCATCGAACATCCAGGACGCAGCCTGACCGTTCGATCGCACTGAGCCTCACTAAAACCCGGCCTAGCGCCGGGTTTTTTTGCGCCCGCGCCGCAATCACTCAACGGAAACTCGACGTGGGCGAGCAACGAAATCTGCGGCAATTCACGAACAAAACCCCGCAATGCATGAGCCTTTGCGGGGTTTTTCGATTTCGTTCAGCAGTACAGCGATTCGGCCGCGGCGAACATTACATGTTTTCGATCATCACATCGCCGAAAGCCGAACACGACACCTGCGTCGCGCCTTCCATCAGCCTCGCGAAATCGTAGGTGACGCGTTTGGACAGAATGGATTGCTCCATCGACGCGATAATGCGATCCGCCGCCTCCGTCCACCCGAGATGACGCAGCATCATTTCGGCGGAGAGAATTTCCGAGCCGGGATTCACGTAGTCCTTGCCCGCGTATTTCGGCGCGGTGCCGTGCGTCGCTTCGAACATCGCAACGGAGTCCGACATGTTCGCGCCCGGCGCGATGCCGATACCGCCGACCTGCGCGGCGAGCGCGTCGGAGATATAGTCGCCGTTGAGATTCAGCGTCGCGATGACATCGTATTCGGCCGGGCGCAACAGGATCTGCTGAAGGAACGCATCGGCGATCACGTCCTTCACGACGACATCGCCGCCCGTCTTCGGATTCTTGACCTTCATCCAGGGGCCGCCGTCGATCAGTTGCGCGTCGAATTCCTTTTGCGCGAGCGCGTAACCGTAATCGCGGAACGCGCCTTCGGTGAACTTCATGATGTTGCCCTTGTGCACGAGCGTCACCGAACGGCGGTTATTGTCGATCGCGTATTGAATCGCCTTGCGCACGAGCCGCTCCGTGCCCTCGCGCGACACCGGCTTGATGCCGAGCCCCGACGATTCCGGAAAGCGGATTTTCTTCACGCCCATTTCGTCGCGCAGGAACGCGATCACCTTTTTCGCCTCGGCCGATTCCGCCGGCCACTCGATGCCCGCGTAGATGTCTTCCGAGTTCTCGCGGAAGATCACCATGTCCACCTTCTCCGGCTCGCGCAGCGGCGACGGCACGCCCTTGAAGTAGCGCACCGGACGCAGGCAGACGTAGAGATCGAGCTGCTGGCGAAGCGCGACGTTGAGCGAGCGGATGCCGCCGCCGACCGGCGTCGTGAGCGGCCCCTTGATCGACACGATGTATTCCTTCACCACGTCGAGCGTTTCGTCGGGCAGCCAAACGTCCGGGCCGTAGACTTGCGTCGCCTTTTCGCCAGCGAAGATTTCCATCCATTGAATCTTGCGCTTGCCGCCGTAGGCTTTTTCGACTGCCGCATCGACCACCTTGAGCATCACAGGCGTGATGTCCACGCCCGTGCCGTCGCCCTCGATATACGGGATGATCGGCTGGTCCGGAACGTTGAGCGTGAAATCCGCGTTGACGGTGATCTTTTCACCGCTCGCCGGAACCTCGATGTGCTGATACGGCATGGTCGACTCCAAAGAACGCCGGGCTTGCATGGATGAACGGCCGGACGGAAAACGCGCACGGCTGACGCGCTTGTTCGCGGTCTTTGCGCTTTTTTGCGCTTGTCTGTCCAGTCAGAAAGGGAATACGGATCGCGTTTCATTATGCATTAAGATGTGCCGCGTTCACGCCCCGCTGCTTCTGTTTCCCCTCCCGCCGCCGCCCGCATGCCGCTCATCGCTCTCAATAAACCGTTCGGCACTATCTGCCAGTTTTCGGCGCACGAAACACGTCCCTCGCTCGGCGACTGGGTAAAGACGCCGGGCGTCTATCCGGCGGGCCGCCTCGACGCGGACAGCGAAGGGCTCTTGCTGCTGACGGACGACGGCGCGCTGCAGGCGCGCATCGCCGAGCCGCGCCACAAGCTCGTCAAGCGCTACTGGGCGCAAGTCGAAGGCGCACCCGGCGACGACGCCCTCGCGCATCTGGCGAAAGGCGTCGATCTCGGCGACTACGTGACGCGCCCGTGCCGCGCAACGTTCGTCGCCGAGCGCGAGATCGAGGCCCTGTGGCCGCGCAATCCGCCGATCCGCTACCGCGCCGCCATCCCGACGACGTGGATCGAACTCGCGATCACCGAAGGCAAGAACCGGCAGGTGCGGCGCATGACGGCGGCGGTCGGCTATCCGACGCTGCGGCTCGTGCGCGTGGCCATCGGCGCGCTCGATGTCTTCGCGCTCGGCCTCGCGCCCGGCGAGACGGCCGAGGTGCCCGCTCGCGCGCCGTGGCAACGCACGCGCTGATACATCGCCTACGCGAATGGCCACCGTCCACGCTGCAAACATTTTTTTCACGCGCGATGCAGTTCGCCGATAAATCGCGTCAACCGACTCTTCAGACGACGCGTTAAGGGCGACAGATGCCGCGCAAAGCTATCCGGCATGGACGAAACAGCCTTTCGATAACCTGTGTGCTCCAAGGCATTTGAAAGGATTAAGCGTTCACAGCCGTATCGCGTTTTTGCCGATACGACTGTCAACCGAAAGGTGGATGGCTCGTTTACCGACATGACTCCATGACCGGGTCGTTTGGTTAATTAACTCAAGCTGAGGATTCACAAATGAACAAACTGATCGCTGCTCTCGTCGCTGGCCTGTTCGCAACGGCTGCTTTCGCACAAGCTTCGGCTCCGGAAGCTGCTGCTCCGGCTGCTGCTTCGGCACCGGCTCACAAGGCTGCAAAGAAGTCGTCGCACAAGAAGTCGCACAGAAAGTCGCACAAGGCTGCTGCTGAAGCTTCGGCTCCGGCTGCTGCTTCCGCAGCTCAGTAAGTTCGTTGTAAAGACGCGGTATAGCGAAGCTAAAAACGAGCATTACCGCCGTCTTTACGGCGTTAAAGGGCAGATTCCGAAAGGTGTCTGCCCTTTTGTTTTGTTTCCCGCTCGCGATACCGCGTACTCGCCCGCGCTTTTCACACTCGGATGCGGCTTGAAGTAACATGCGCGGGCTGCGGTCTTTCAGCGCAATCATCGATTAATAGGAGCATCGTGTGAATTCGCTGTTGCTTTCCCTTCGCGCCCTGCGCGCTTCGTTTGCTTTCATTCAAAACAAGCGCCGTTCGCGCGTCATTGCATCGTTGCGTGGATTGGTCATTGCGATGCTGCTGCCGCTCGCGTCGCTTTCACTCGCACAGGCGCAGGCCATGCCGCCTGGCGCGAAGCAACCGTCGGAGTTTCCGCGCGCGAAGCTCACCGCGGGCATGTACGTGATCGACGCCGCCGTCGCCGCGAACGACGCGGATCGCGAACAAGGGCTCATGTATCGCACGCAACTCGCCGCGAACGAGGGCATGCTCTTCGTGTTCAACGAGAACGCCGTGCATTGCTTCTGGATGAAGAACACGCTGATTCCGCTGTCGATCGCCTTTATCCGCGCGGACGGCACAGTCACGGATATCGACGAAATGGATGCCGAAACAACCAACAACCATTGCCCGCGCAATAACGGCACGTATGCGCTCGAGATGAGCAAAGGCTGGTTCACGGCGAAAGGCATCAAGCCGGGAATGAAGATCAAGGGGCTGCCAGGCGCGCAGTAAGCGCTTCTCGGGGCGAATTCATCGTAAGGCGTGCCGCATGGCACGCCTTTTTTTGGTTCAAGAAGCGGGCTGGCAAGATTCCTGCAAGAAGCCTCTCTACGCGCTATCCTAAAAAGATCGCATGAAGCCGGACCGGGCCTGAAACGCCGGTCGGGTCGACAATTCCCACAGGAGGTTCACGTGCCCCGCAAGACTCCCATCGAGCGCTATCGGAATATCGGAATCAGCGCTCACATCGATGCCGGCAAAACCACTACGACCGAGCGCATCCTTTTCTACACCGGCGTGACTCACAAGATCGGCGAGGTTCACGACGGCGCGGCGACGATGGACTGGATGGAGCAGGAGCAGGAGCGCGGCATCACGATCACCTCCGCCGCGACGACCGCCTTCTGGAAGGGCATGGCCGGCAATTATCCCGAGCATCGCATCAACATTATCGATACGCCGGGACACGTCGATTTCACGATCGAAGTGGAGCGCTCCATGCGCGTGCTCGACGGAGCATGCATGGTGTACGACTCCGTCGGCGGCGTGCAGCCGCAATCGGAAACCGTGTGGCGTCAGGCGAACAAGTACAAGGTGCCGCGCATTGCGTTCGTCAACAAGATGGATCGCGTCGGCGCGGACTTTTTCCGCGTTCAGCGGCAGATCGGCGAGCGTCTGAAGGGCGTGGCCGTGCCGATCCAGATTCCGATCGGCGCGGAAGACCACTTTCAGGGCGTAGTCGATCTCGTGAAGATGAAGGCGATCGTCTGGGACGACGATAGCCAGGGCATCAAGTTCACCTACGAAGAGATTCCCGAGAACCTCAAGGACCTCGCGCACGAATGGCGCGAGAAGATGGTCGAGGCGGCCGCCGAATCGAGCGAGGAACTGCTCGAAAAGTATCTCGACGACCACGAAAGCCTGACCGAGGACGAGATCAAGACGGCCATCCGCAAGCGCACCATCGCGAACGAGATCGTGCCGATGCTCTGCGGCAGCGCGTTCAAGAACAAGGGCGTGCAGGCGATGCTCGACGCGGTGATCGACTATCTGCCCTCGCCGGTGGATGTACCCGCGATCCTCGGCCACACCGAGGACGACCAGCAAGCGGAGCGCCATCCGAGCGACGACGAGCCGTTCTCCGCCCTCGCCTTCAAGATCATGACCGACCCGTTCGTCGGCCAGTTGATCTTTTTCCGCGTGTACTCGGGCGTGGTGAATTCGGGCGATACGGTCTTCAATCCGGTGAAGGACAAGAAGGAGCGCCTCGGCCGGATTCTGCAAATGCACGCGAACGAGCGCAAGGAAATCAAGGAAGTGCGCGCGGGCGACATCGCGGCGGCGGTCGGCCTGAAGGAAGCGACGACCGGCGACACGCTCTGCGATCCGGCGAACGTCATCATTCTCGAACGGATGATTTTCCCGGAGCCGGTGATCTCGCAGGCCGTCGAGCCGAAGACGAAGGCCGATCAGGAAAAAATGGGCATTGCGCTGAATCGTCTCGCGCAGGAAGACCCGTCGTTTCGCGTCGCGACCGACGAAGAATCCGGCCAGACGATCATCTCCGGCATGGGCGAGCTGCACCTTGAAATTCTGGTCGACCGCATGAAGCGCGAATTCGGCGTGGAGGCGACCGTCGGCAAGCCGCAGGTCGCGTATCGCGAAACGGTGCGCAACAAGATCGAGGATGTCGAAGGCAAGTTCGTCAAGCAGTCAGGCGGGCGCGGCCAGTACGGTCATGCGGTGATTTCGCTGGAGCCGCATCCGGGCAAGGGCTACGAATTCGTCGATCAGATCAAGGGCGGCGTAATTCCGCGCGAATACATTCCGGCGGTGGACAAGGGCATTCAGGAAACGCTGAAGTCGGGCGTGCTCGCGGGCTATCCGGTCGTCGATACGAAGGTCACGCTGACTTTCGGCTCGTACCACGATGTCGATTCCAACGAAAACGCGTTCCGCATGGCCGGCTCGATTGCCTTCAAGGAAGCCATGCGCAAGGCCAAGCCCGTTCTGCTCGAACCGACGATGGCCGTCGAAGTCGAAACGCCCGAGGAGTTCATGGGCAACGTGATGGGCGATCTGTCGAGCCGGCGCGGCATCGTGCAGGGCATGGAGGACATCGCGGGCGGCGGCGGCAAGATCGTGCGCGCCGAGGTGCCGCTCGCCGAGATGTTCGGCTATTCCACGTCCCTTCGCTCGCTGACGCAGGGCCGCGCCACCTACACGATGGAGTTCAAGCACTACGCCGAGACGCCGAACAACGTGTCCGAAGCGATCATCAACTCGAAGGGGAAATGATCGCGACATAGGCGTGTAATATCGGAAGTCCGTTGTGCGCTTCGTGTTGGTGGCGGCAACGGACTTTTTTTATCCGCGGACCAGAGCGTTAGAGCCATCATGAGCGACGCACATCACATCGATTGGCGCGAAAACGGCGTCAGGGTCATCAAGGGCGATCAGCTCGACACCAACACCCCGCAGACGCCGGGCATGAACCGCGCGGCGGCGATCAACGCGGCGCGCGTCGGCGCGCAGAAAATCTGGGCGGGCACGGTCACGATCCATCCGAACGCGAAGACCGGCGCGCATCACCACGGCGCGCTCGAAAGCGTGATCTACATCCTGCGCGGACAGGCGCGCATGCGCTGGGGCGAGCACCTCGAATTCACGGCTGAAGCCGGACCGGGCGATTTCATCTTCGTGCCGCCCTATGTGCCGCATCAGGAAATCAACGCGAGCACGGACGAGCCGCTCGAATGCGTGCTGGTCCGAAGCGACAACGAGGCGGTCGTCGTCAACCTGAATATCGATGCAGTCGAGGCGCCGGAGGAAGTGCTCTGGATCGATCCGATTCATAAAGATCCGCACGACCATCCGCACGACAAACCGCACGACCACTGAAGCCGGCGCGCGCCTTGCTACCGCACCGCGTCGGCGTCCGCGAGGCGGCCGGACAACGACAACACCGCACACGGAACCCTTCCCGATGAAAAAAGCATCGACGGACGCGCATCACTTCGAACTCGCGCGCGCAGGCGCAGGCGAACTCGGCAATCACGCGATCGACGAATTCAAAGCCGGCCGGCTCACGCGCCGCGAGTTGCTGCGGCATGCGAGCGTGCTCGGCATGGCGCTGTCGGCGGGCGGGCTTTTCGGCATGCCGGCCGCGCGCGCGCAGGGTGCGGCCAAGCCCGGCGGCACGATACGCGTCGCGCACATGACGCCCGCGGGCGCCGTCGATCCGCTCACGGTGACGGACGCCGCCGGTCTCGTGCTCATCAATCAGACGGGCGAATTCCTGATCGACGACGACAGTCAGACGCTCACGCTGCGCCCGGCGCTCGCGCTCTCGTGGTCGTCGAATGCGACGGGCGACGTGTGGACCTTCAAGCTGCGTCCGAACGTCAAGTTCCACGACGGCCAGACGATGACCGCGAAGGACGTCGCCGCGACCTTCAACCGCCTCGCCGATCCGGGCGCGGGATCGGCGGCGCTCTCGGTGCTGAAGGGCGTGCTCTCGAAGAACTCGGCGAAGGCCGTCGACGATCACACCGTCGAGTTCCATCTCGATGGGCCGAACGGCAATTTCCCCTACTACGTTTCGTCGGACAACTACAACGCGGTCATCCTCCCGGCGAACTTCAGCGGCTCGTATGAAAAGTCGTTCATGGGAACGGGCGCGCTCAAGCTCGAAAAGTACACGCCGAAAGTGGGCGCGTCGTTCGTGCGCAATCCGGATTACTGGGGCGAGAAGTCGCTGCCCGACCGCGTCAACTTCTCGTTCTACGCCGATCAGCAGGCGCAGCTCCTCGCGATGCAAGGCCGTCAGGCCGACGTGATGGGCGACTTCACGGTGCAAGGCGGCGTCTCGATGCTCACGAACCCGCAGTTCAAGGTGCTGGGCGCGAAATCCAGTTCGCATCGGCAGATTCACATGCGCTGCGACATGGGCGCGTTCAAGGACAAGCGCGTGCGTCAGGCGCTCGCGCTCGCGATCAATCGCGAAGTCATCGTGAAGGGCCTCTTTCGCGGACGCGCGGTGGTCGGCAACGACAGTCCGTTCGCGCCCGTCTTCCCGTCGAGCGATTTGACGGTGCCGCAGCGCCGCGTCGATGTCGCGAAGGCCAAGCAGTTGATGAGCGAAGCGGGCGTCGGCAACGGCTTCGACATCACGCTGACGACCGAAAAGTACATGGAGATTCCCGATCTCGCGGTCGTCGTGCAGAACGCGGCGAAGGCAATCGGCATTCGCATCGCGCTCAAGGTGGAAAGCCAGGACCTGTATTACGGCTCGGGCACGTTCGGCAAGTCGGACTGGCTGGATTCGCCGCTCGGCATCACCGATTACGGGCATCGCGGCGTGCCGAACGTGTTCCTGAACGCGCCGCTCACGAGCAGCGGCACATGGAACGCGGCGCATTTCAAAAACGCGGAATACGACAAGCTCGTCGCGCAGTTCGTCGCGGCGCTCGATGTCGCCTCGCAAAAGAAAGTTTCCGGGCAAATCCAGCGCCTTCTGCTCGACGAAACGCCCGTCGTGATCCCGTACTTCTACGACCAGTTGATCGTCACGCGCGCGAACGTCTCCGGCGTGCGCTTCAACGCGATCTCGCAGATGTGGTTCGACCGCGCGACGGTGAGCGCCTAAATGAGCACGATGATGCCGGCGGCGCGCGTCGCTGAGTTCGCGAGACTGCGGCGCGTCGTGCGCTTCGTCGGCGTGCGCGTGCTGCTTGCGCTCGTGACGCTCTGGCTTCTTTCGATGATCGTCTTCGCCGGCGGCCAGTTGCTTCCCGGCGACGTGGGCCGCGCGATTCTCGGCCCGCTCGCCGATGCGCGCGCCGTCGCGGCGCTCAATCATCAACTCGGCGTGGACCGGCCGCTGCTTGCGCAATACACCGGCTGGATCACGCACTTCCTGCGCGGCGACATGGGCGAGTCGTACGCGTTTCGCGCACCCGTGGCGCCGTTCATCGGCGGCGCGCTGTGGAATTCGGCGAAGCTCGGCGCGCTCGCGTTCGTGGTCGTGGTGCCGCTCGGCATCGCGGGCGGCGTATATGCGGCGCTCAACGCGGGGCGTTTCATCGACCGCTTCCTGAGCATCGGCGGACTGACGGCGACGGTCGTGCCGGAATTCGTCTCGTCGATCGTGCTGATCCTGATTTTCGGCGTCTGGCTGCAATGGCTGCCGATCGAAGCGGCCGCGCCCGCCGGCGCCGGTTTTCTGCTGCAACTGAAGCATCTCGTTCTGCCGGTGCTGCCGCTCGTCTTCGTGTTCTTCGGCTATATCGCGCGGATGGCGCGCGCCGGCACCGTCGAAGCGCTCGACGCCGACTACACGCGCACCGCGATCCTGAAGGGCTTGCCGCGCCGCGTCGTGATCCTGCGGCACGTCCTGCGCAACGCGCTCCTGCCGACGGTGACGGTCGCCGCGACGCAGCTCGGCTACATGATCGGCGGGCTCGTCGTCGTGGAGACGCTCTTTCACTATCAGGGCATCGGCTCGCTGATCTACAACGCGGCGCGCGCGAAGGACTTTCCGATGCTCGAAGCGGGCGTGCTGACCATCGGCGTGATCTACACGGCGGCGAACCTGATTGCCGATGCGCTCTACGTCGTGCTCAATCCGCGCCTGCGCACCGGAGGCGCGCGATGAGCACGGTCACGCTCGCGAAACCGCGGCGCTTCGACGCGCTCGGCGCACTGCTTCGCTCGCCTTCCTTCGATGTCGGCGTGCTCATGCTGCTGTTCTGGATCGTCTGCGCGCTCTTCGGGCACTGGCTCGTTCCGCACGATCCCTACGCGTCGGACCCGCTGAACTCGCTCGCCGCGCCTTCCGCCGATCACTGGTTCGGCACCGATCAGCTCGGCCGCGACGTGTTCGCGCGCGTGATCGTCGGCTCCCGCGACATTCTCACCATCGCGCCGCTCGCGACGCTGCTCGGCACGGCGGCGGGCGCGGCGCTGGGACTCATCGTCGGCTACTTCGGCGGATGGGTCGATGCGATCGTCGGCCGTGTCATCGATGCCCTGCTCGCACTGCCGCTCGTCATCGTCGCGCTGCTCGCGCTCGCGGCGGTCGGCGCGAGCAACACGACGGTGATTCTCGTCATCGGTCTCACCTTCGCGCCGATCACCGCGCGCATGGTCCGCGCGGCCGTGCTCGGCGAGCGCCATCTGGACTACGTGCTCGCGGCGCAGCTTCGCGGCGAGAACGCGTTCTACATCATGTTCGCGGAAATACTGCCGAACGTGCTGCCGCCGATCATCGTGGAAGCCACGGTGCGCCTCGGCTACGCGATCTTCGCGGTCGCGACGCTCTCGTTTCTCGGCTTCGGCATTCAGCCGCCTTCCGCCGACTGGGGCCTCGCGCTTTCCGAAAGCTACACACTGATGGCGGGCGGCGCGTGGTGGACCGTCGTGTACGACGCTGCCGCGATTGCGTCCCTCGTGGTCGCGGTGAACCTCGTCGCGGATGCCGTGCAAGGAGTGCTCGACCGATGAACGGACCGCCGCCATCGGCTTTTCCCGCGTTCGGCGCGTCCAAGGGCGCAGAAACCGACGCGCTCACCGTCGTCGGCCTGACGGTCGCGTACCGCACGCGCTGGCATGAACGCGACGTCCTTCAGGACGTTACGCTGCGCGTGCGGCGCGGCGAGGCGTATGGGCTCGTCGGCGAATCGGGCTGCGGCAAATCGACGGCCGCGCTCGCTATCCTGCGCTATCTCCCGCGCAACGGCCGCGTGAAGGCGGGCCGCGTCTCGATCGGCGGACGCGACGTGTCCGCGCTTCCCGCCGAGCAACTGCGCGCGCTGCGGGCCAACGCCGTGTCGATGGTCTATCAGGACCCCGGCCGCGCGCTCAATCCGTCGCTGACCATCGCGCGGCAGGTGTCCGAGGCGTTCGAAGCGGCGGGCGCATCCGCCGCCGACGCCCTCGCCCGCACCGCCGACATGCTGCGCCGCGTGCGCATCGCGTCCCCGGAGCGCGTGATGGAGAGCTATCCGCATCAGTTGTCGGGCGGCATGCAGCAGCGCGTCGTCATCGCGATGGCGCTCGCGTGCAATCCCGAACTCCTGATCCTCGACGAACCGACGACCGGGCTCGATGCCACCGTCGAAGCCGACGTGCTCGATCTCATCGCGCAGTTGCGCGCGGAACTCGGCACGGCGGTGCTTTTCATCAGCCATAACCTCGCGGTGATCGGGCGCATGTGCGACCGCGTCGGCGTGCTGTACGCAGGACGTCTCGTCGAAGAAGGCGCAACCGCCGATGTGTTCGCGAAGCCGCGTCATCCGTACACGGTCGGCCTCTTGCGCTGTCTGCCGACGAGCGGGCGCAGCAAGGAAAGCGGCCGACTCGATACGATTCCCGGCTCGCTGCCGCTGCCGGGATCGGTCACGCAGGGATGCATTTTCGCGCCGCGCTGCAAGCTCGCCGACGAGCGCTGCGTGAAGGACGCGCCGCCGCCGTATCGCGTGGCCTCGCTGCACGGCGATCAGATGGCGCGCTGCCACTACCACGAGCGCGCCGAAACCCTGCCGCGTTCTGCGGGCACCGCGCCGCTGGCCTCGCCGATTCCCGGCGACACGCCGTCCGACGTATTCGCGCTCTCCGCGCGTCATGTGTCGAAAACATTCCGCGTCGGCGACGAAGACGTGCGCGCCGTCCACGATGTCTCGCTCGATCTCATGCAGGGCGAAACGCTCGGGCTCGTCGGCGAATCGGGCAGCGGCAAGACCACGCTCGCGAAGCTGCTTCTCGGCCTCGTGTCGCCCGACGAAGGCGCGACGCTCGAACTCGACGGCAAGCGTCTCGCCGAGCGCGTCACGCGGCGCAGCGGCGAGCAGGTGAAGTCGCTGCAGATCGTGTTTCAGAATCCGGATTCGGCGCTGAATCGCGCGCATTCCGTGCGGCGGCTGATTGCGCGCTCGCTCTCGAAGCTCGGCGCGCTGCACGGCGAAGCGAAAGAAAAGCGGCTGCACGCGCTGACCGAAGCCGTGCGCCTGCCCGAACGCTATCTGAGCTCGCGCACGCGGCAGCTCTCGGGCGGACTGAAGCAGCGCGTCGCGATTGCGCGCGCGTTTGCGGGCGATCCGCGCGTCGTCGTGTGCGACGAGCCGACGTCCGCGCTCGATGTGTCCGTGCAGGCCGCGATCCTCAACCTGCTCGCCGACTTGCAGCGCGAGCGGCGCGTGAGCTATGTGTTCATCTCACACGATCTGCATGTGGTGCGGTATCTGTCGGACCGCATCGCGGTGCTGTATCTCGGGCGGATCATGGAAATCGGCCGCGCCGCCGATGTCTTCGATGGCCCGCAGCATCCGTACACGGAGGCGCTGCTGTCGTCGGCGCCATCGCTCGATGACGCGCGCGCGCGCGGCAAGCGCATCCGGCTATCGGGCGAGTTGCCGAGCGCGGCGAATCCGCCTTCGGGCTGCGTATTTCACACGCGCTGTCCGCGCAAGATCGGCGAAATCTGCGAGCGCGAGACCCCGCCCGATCGCGATGCCGGCAACGGCCACACGATTCATTGCCACATTCCCGTCGATGAACTGCGCGCGCTGCAATCGCGCGCGGGCGTGACGTGACGAGCGCCATCGCCGGAACCAAAGCGCGCCGCATCGCCTCTCACGGGTTCACGTCATACAACAAGAGGACTCACACGATGAAACGCGCTCTCTCGCTCGCCGCTTCACTCTCTGCTTCGCTCACGCTTTGCACGGCCGTTGGCGTTCACGCGCAGCCGGCCCCGACGCCCGGCGCATCCGATCCGACCTTCTCCGCGTGGTCGCTCGCGCAGCAATGCAGCCAGAAGAGCGACAACGCGGCGCAAGGGCAATGCGTGGGCGCAGTGCGCGGCATCGTGCGGGGCTATCAGTACGGCGTGCTGTTTCTCTCGCAGCGCGCCTCGCTGCCGCCCGACGAGGCGAAGCGCGTCTCGCTGTGCCTGACGGACACGAGCGTGTCGTCGATCGTCGACGACTTCCTCGCCGACGCGAAGCAGGTCAGCGAAGCGGATTTGCGCCGCACGCCGGCGGAAGTCGCGGTGCTCGGTTCGGTGCACGGCCACCATGCGTGCTCGTAGCGTTCCGAGCGGCGGCGCGCCTACAGCATTTCCAGCGGCCGCTTCGACTTCGGCGGTTTGAACTGCTGATCGATGTCGGCGAGTTCTTGCGGCGACAAGCAAATGTCGAGCGCCGCGCGATTCTCGCGCACATGGGCGACGTCCGCGGCCTTCGGAATAGCGAAGACGCCCGGCTGCTGAAGCACCCACGCAAGCGCGATCTGAAACGCCGACACGCCGCGCGCGCTCGCGATTTTCTCGAGCGCGCCGCCGCGCGGCAGCCGCGCATGATCGACGGGGCTATACGCCATCGCGGGCAAGCCGCGTTCGCGCAGCCACGGCAGCAGATCGAATTCCGCACCGCGCCTCGCGACGTTATAGAGAATCTGATTCGTCGCGCAGGCGTCGCCGCCGTCGAGCGAGAAGAGTTCTTCCATGTCGCCGGTGTCGAAGTTGCTCACGCCCCAATGCCGGATCTTGCCGTCGCGCTTCAGCTTGTCGAAGCCCGCCACGACGCCCTCCAAATCCTCGCCGCCGCGCCAGTGCAGCAAGTACAGATCGATGCGATCGGTCTTCAGGCGCGCGAGGCTGCGCTCGCATGCCGCCTGCACGCCGCGCTCGCTGCCGTTATGCGGATACACCTTGCTCACGATGAACACATCGTCGCGCATATCCGATAGCGCCTCTGCGATGAGCTTTTCGCTCTCGCCGTCGCCGTACATCTCGGCGGTATCGATGAGCGTCATTCCGAGTTCGACGCCCTCGCGCAATGCGGCGATTTCCGCCTTGCGCGCGTTAGGGCGTTCGCCCATTTCCCAGGTGCCCTGACCGAGCTTGGGAATCGCTTCGCCGCCGGGGAGCGTGACGGCAGGTAAGGTATTCGCATTCGCCATGAGAAGCCTCCTTGTTCGCCCGGCGATTATGGCGCAGGGGGAAGGAAAGCGAATCCGGTGCCGCGTCTCAAACCAGCCCCACAACCAGCGGCCCGAGCAGCGTCAACAGCACATTAGCAAGCGCATACGTCACCGCGAACGCGGCAGTCGGCACCGGGCTCCCTGCTTTCTCGAGCACGCCGCCGAACGCGGGATTCGCGCTTCGCGAGCCCGACAGCGCGCCGGCGAACACGGCGGCGTTGTCGTAGCGCAGCACGTAGCGCCCGAAGAGCATCGTGAGCAGCAACGGAAACAGCGTCACGAACACGCCGAGCAGAAAGAGGCTGAGGCCGCTCTCCTTGACGGTGACGACCGCCTGCAAGCCCGAATTCAGCCCGACCACGGCGACGAACGCGGCAAGCCCGAAGTCCTTCAGCAATTGCGACGCGGCCGGCGGCATCACGCCGTACATCGGATGCTTGCCGCGCATCCAGCCGAAAACGAGTCCCGCGAGCAGGCAGCCGCCGCCCGAGCCGAGCGTGATCGGAATGCCGCCCACGCGCACGACGACGAGCCCCATCAGCAGGCCGATCACGATGCCGACGCCCATATAGATGAAGTCCGTCTTGTTGGAATACGGCAGCTCGTAACCAGCGGCATCGACGGCGCGCTTGGTGTCCTGCGGCGAGCCGTAGAACGTGAGGACATCGCCGTGTTCCAGCCGCGTTTCGGGCAGCACCGGCAGCGGCATGCCGGCGCGCGAAATGGCCTGGAGATAGACGCCGTGGCGCATCTCGCGGTCCACTGTCGCGCGCACGGCGGCGATCGTCGTGCGGTTCATGCCGCGCTTCGCGAACACGCCCTCGCGCCTCTGCATGATGACGCTGATGCCATCCGTGTCCGCGACTTCCTCGCCGATGCGCGCCGTCGCGCCGACCATCACTTCGCGCCGCCCGACGACGAGCACGATGTCGTCCGCGTCCAGCATCACGTCCGGCCGCGGCTCCACCGCACGGCCCGCGCGCCGGATGCGCTCGACGGTGATCGAGTCGTCCTCGGCCATTTCGATCTGCGCGACCGTGCGCCCCGCCCCGCCGCCCGGCATCACGCGATACGCGCGCCCGACGAGCGACGGAAGAACTGAAACCTGCCCCGGCGCGGGACCGGCGGCATCGCCCGCAAGCGACTTTTCCGCTTCGATAGCCGCCTCGCGAAGCCCCCGCCCCATGAACTTCGGCAGGATGTTCACGCACACGATGATCGCGCCGAGCGAGCCGAACACGTAGGTGACCGCGTAGGCAATCGCCACATCCGCCTGCAGCGCCTTCGTTTCGGCGGCGGACAGTCCGAGCCGCGCGATCGCGTCGCCTGCCGTGCCGATGATCGCCGACTGCGTGAGCGCGCCGCCCGCGAGCCCCGCCGCCAGCCCCTTGTTCAGCCCGAAAACTTTCGCGCAGACGATCACGGTGACGAGCGCCGTCACCGCTAGAAACACGGCCATCGCGATCTCGCGCAGCGTGCGGCGGTTCAATGAGTTGAAGAATTGCGGCCCGGAGTCGTAGCCGACCGCGTAGATGAACACGGCGAACATCACGGATTTCACGCCGTTGTCGATCTGCACGCCGACCTGACTCACGACGACCGCCGCGATCAGCGAGCCGCCGACGCCGCCGAGCTGAAACTTGCCGAAGTTGATCTGGCCGATGAGATAGCCCGCCGCCAGCGACAGGAACAGCGCCGTCTCCGGCGACTTCTGGAACACCGCGTGTAGCCAGTCCATGTGCTCAGCCCAGTTTGCTCACGAGCCCGACGACGAGCGGCCCGAGCAGCGGCAGCAGCACGTTGGAGATCGCGTAGGTGATCGTATAGCCGATGACGGGCGTCGCGTTTCCCGTCACGCCGACGAGCGCGCTGATCGCCGGCGTGCTGCATTGCTGGCCGGCGATCGCGCCGAGCAGCATCGGCACTTCGAGCTTGAGCAGCGCGCGCCCGATGAAAAGCGACGCGAGCGCCGGCCCGAGCGTGATGACGATGCCCGCCACCGGCAGCGCGATGCCGAACTCGCGCACGAGCCGCAGCGCGTCCGCGCCCGCCGAGAGGCCCACCGCCGCGATGAACGTGCACAGGCCGAAGTCCTTGAGAATCTGCGCGGCGGCGGACGGCAGCGAGCCGATCACCGGATAGCGCGAGCGGATCCAGCCGAACACGAGCCCGGCGAGCAGGCAGCCGCCGCCCGTTCCGAGCGACAGATCGATGCCGCCGACGCGCGCCGAGAGCCGCCCGAGCGCGATGCCGGCGAGCACGCCCAGCCCGAGAAAAACGAAGTCGGTCTTCTGCGTCGCGGGGATGAGATAGCCGAGCTTGGCCGCGCCGCGCGCCACGTCTTCCTTGTTGCCGACGAGCGTCAGCACGTCGCCGCGCTGCACCTGCGTGCCCGGCAGCGCGGGAACGGTGCTGTCGAGGCGCGTCACGGCGGCGACGAACACGCCGCGCCCTTCCGCCGGATTGGCGCGCGCGCGGGCCTGCGCGAGCGTCAGGCCATGCATCGCGCGGTTGGTGAGCATCACGTCGGCTTTTTCGACGAAGACGTCGCCGCCGCCGTTGAACACTTCTTCGCCGATCCACGGAATGGCCTCGACGAGCGCCTCGCGCCGCCCCGCGACGACGATGCGGTCGCCCGCCTTGAGCGTCACCGATGGCTGGCTGCGGATGAGCGAGCGGTCGCGCATCACGCGTTGCACGCTCACGTTGTTGCCGAAGCGCTTTTCGAGTTCGCCGATACTCGAGCCGGCCGCCCCGTCGACCTTGAGTTCGCGCGCGGCGAGCGGCGACACGGCGGGCGTCTGTCCCTGCGCGAGCGCGCCGTCACCGCCCAGCTTGCGCCAGACGCGCTCGGCTTCGTCGCGCAGGTTGACGCGCAGCAGAAGCGGCGCGAACTGGCTCGAAAAGAGCACGATCGTGACCAGCCCGAAGAGATAGCTCACGCTGTAAGCGGTCACGATGTTCGCCTGCAGGCGCGCGATGTCCGCGGGAGGCAGACCGAGCCGCGCGACGGCTTCCGACGCCGTGCCGATGACCGCGGACTCCGTCGCGCCTCCCGCGAGCAGGCCAGCCGCCGTGCCGGGGTCGAGCTTGAGCATCGCCGCGATGCCCAGGACGAGCGCGACGACCACGATGACCTCGACAAGCGAGAGCGCGCCGTAGCGCCAGCCGCGCCCGATGTTGGCGAAGAATTGCGGACCGCCAGTGAATCCGAGCGCGAAGATAAAAAGGGCGAATGCAATGTTCTTCAGATCCGGCGATACGCGCGCGCCGCTTTGTCCGAGAATCAGCGCGACGATGAGCGTGCCGCAAACGCCGCCGAGCTGAATGGGCCCCAACTTGAATGACCCGATAAAGAACCCGATTGCCAGACTTGCGAATAACGCAATTTCCGGCTGCGTCGACAGAAGATGTCCAGACATGGTTCGATCACCCTTTCCGTTCCTGCAAACAAAACAGGCGATAGTGCGGAATCCGTATATCGATTATTGCTCTTGATGCATCAGCGCGGTTAATCGAAAAGCCGAATCGATTACCGAAATCTTATTGCTGCTTTTACGCCGTTTTTTTCTTTATAAAGGCCCCAGTCTGGTGCGAATATTAATTAAGCGCCCCGCGCGTTGACATTTTCGTCTTTCTTATCGGTTTCCCGGATTCCAACTTCATTCATAACGCCGCTTACTGAAACGTTCTTACCGAAAAACGCGCTTCGCTGAGAAGATCATTCTGCAGACATCTCGCGCAGCATCAAGAAAGCGCCGTGCGGCAAGTTTTTCTACCTGCCAAGTCAATGTGTAATCTGATATTGCAATATCTTCGTTCTGTCAATATTATGCATTCAAGCATCTTAAATAGCCGACGCGTCTCACCTCGATTCGCGCCTACGTCACGTAGCACAACAGAGAGAGAGGGCACTCAGATGAACCAGATCCACGCAATGCGCGTTTTCGTCCGAGTCGCGGACACCGAAAGTTTTAGACGCGCCGCGCAGCAACTCGATGTATCGAATGCGCTCGTCACACGCGCGATCGCAATGCTGGAGGCGCACCTCAGGACTCGCCTTATTAACCGCACGACCCGCAATCTTTCACTCACCGAAGCCGGCACGCGTTATTTGGAGGGCTGCCGCGCATTACTGGAAGAACTGGATCATCTTGAATCGGCAGTCACGCATACCGAGGGAGAACCGAGCGGCACATTGCGCGTGGTCGCATCGAGCGCGCTTTCACTGCTCACATTGACGCCGCTCATCGACGGCTTTCGGAAGCTGTATCCCAAGGTGAACGTGCGGCTTACACTGGCCGAGCGGCATGTTGATCTTGTCGAGGACGGCTACGACGTCGGCATCGTCACGGCGTTCATGGTGTCGAGCACGGCGCTCGTCGAGCGGCCCATCGGCGTGAATGCGCTGATACCCGTCGCGACGCCCGCTTTCGTGGCCGAACACGGCATGCCTGCCGCGCCGGCGGACTTGCAGCAGATGCCGGCCGTGGGTCTGCCCAACGAAATCCGCAGTTCGTCGTGGCATTTCAGGCATCGGCTGGGTTCGTCGGAACAGGTGACGCTCGCGCCAGTCTATTCGGTGAACAGCGCGTTGATGGTGAGGCTCGCGACGCTGCGCGACATGGGTTTCTCGGTGCTGCCCGAAGGCATCGTCGCGGGCGACATCAAGGACGGCACGCTCGTGCGGCTGCTGCCGGATTATTCGGTGGACGATCCCGAGATGAAGCTGTCGATCGTCTATCCGGGACGTCAGTATCTGCCGGCAAAGACGCGCTTTTTCATCGACTATGCACTTGACCGGCTGACCAAGGAGATCAATGCCGGCAACGCCAAGCCCGACGATATCTATCGTCAGACGCCGCCCGCTTTTCAGACCTCCTCCGCAAACGTTGGCCTGGGCGCGGGGGCTTCGAGAACGCACTGACGCGCCCGGCTCCGGGCCGGCGCGGTTTCCTCAACGTCCACGCCGCACGGCCCGAAACGATGACAGACACGCGCGCACGCACCAACCGGTTGATTCTCTTCAGCTCCCGCCAGTACGACGCCGACACCTTCCGGCAAGCGAACGAAGCGTTCGGCGTGGAACTGGACTTTCAGGAAGCGCATCTGGACGCGCAGACGGCCATCCTCGCGCAGGGTTACACGGCCGTCTGCCCGTTCGTCAACGACAGCGTCGACGAAACCGTGCTCGAAAAGCTGCACGCGGGTGGCACGCGCCTGCTCGCGCTGCGCTCGGCCGGGTTCAATCACATCGACCTTCATGCGGCGAAGCGCCTGGGCATTACCGTGACGCGCGTGCCGGCCTATTCGCCGCATGCGGTGGCGGAACACGCGGCCGGCATGATCCTCACGCTCAATCGCCGGCTGCATCGCGCGGTCGCCCGCACGCGCGACGGCGACTTCTCGCTCACCGGCCTGCTGGGATTCGACCTGCACGGCAAAACGGTCGGCGTGATCGGCACGGGCATCATCGGGCGCGTGTTCGGCAATATCATGGCGTGCTTCGGCATGCGCGTGCTCGCCTACGATCCCGGCCCGCCCGCGCAGGACCTGCTCGATCGCGGCGCGCGCTACGTCGAACTCGACGAACTGCTGGCGCAGTCGGACATCGTCTCGCTGCACTGCCCGCTTCTGCCGTCCACGTATCACATGATCGACGAGCGCGCGCTCGCGCGCATGAAGCCCGGCGCGATGCTCATCAACACCGGGCGCGGCGGGCTCGTCGAAAGCAATGCGCTCGTCGGCGCGCTCAAAAGCGGCCAACTGGGGCATCTCGGCCTCGATGTCTACGAGGAAGAAGGCGGCCTCTTCTTCGAGGACCATTCGGACCGCCTGCTTCAGGACGACGTGCTCGCGCGGCTGCTCACCTTTCCGAACGTCATCATCACTGCGCATCAGGCGTTTTTCACGCGCGAGGCGCTCGTCGAAATCGCGACGACGACGCTCGGCAATCTGAAGGCATGGGCGGACGGCGCACCGCGCAATGTCGTCGATGCGCCGCCTGCATGAGTCAGAACTCGCCGTATTCCGCGCTCGTCTCGTCGGGCGCGGCGCACATGGCGCGCAGCAGATCGGCCTCGCGCTCGTGGACTTCGACCGGCATGCACAGCGCCCCCGCGTGCGCCAGATACCTCGCGCGATGCTGCCCGTTGCGAAACGCGACGACGCCTTCGCGATGCACGCCGATAAGCCCGAGCAGTCCCGCCGAGCGCCGCACGCAGATGGTCACGTAGGGCATTTCCGGCACGCGCGGGTTGTCGGGATCCAGAAACTCGCGGATGCCGCGCACCTTGCCCGCGTGCCAGTCGTCGACGGCCTTGAGCACGTAATCGGTGTCGTCGCGGTTTGCGCATTCGAGCAGCTTCTTCACGTCGACGAGCACGACCTGATGGCGCGAGCCCACGCCCGGGAAAACCCGCTTCAGGCGCACGAAGTCATACTGCGGATGGCTCCTTAGCCTGACGATCCAGACCGCTTCTGCGGCGGTCGACGCAACCATCGTGTCCATGTTCGGCTTCACTTTGAAAACACCAGCGCGAGATACGCTTACGACGGGAAATTCATCAACAGCTTCATCGGCACTTCGATAAAACAAACTTTTACACCGTAGACGCTCCGCGTGAAAGCGGCGTGACGGGCATGTTGCGTGCTTTGTTGCCGGAATAGAACATTTCTGAGGAGCACCGCCTGAAAGCGCAGCCCAGTTCGTCCTCCGATTTGATCGTCGCGCGTCCCGAAGGCTTGTACTGTCCGCCAGGCAACTTTTTCATCGATCCGTGGCGGCCCGTCGAACGCGCGGTCATCACGCACGCGCACGCGGATCACGCGCGCTTCGGCCACGCGCGCTACCTCGCGGCGGAGCCGGGCTTGGGCGTGCTGCTCTCGCGGCTGCCGGGCATCGACGTGCAGGGGCTTGCCTATGGCGAGCGCATCGACGTGAACGGCGTCGCGGTGTCGCTGCATCCGGCCGGCCACGTTCTCGGCTCGGCGCAGGTGCGGCTCGAACACGGCGGGCGCGTGTGGGTCGCATCCGGCGATTACAAGGTCGAGCCCGATCCGACCTGCGCGCCCTTCGAGCCGGTGCGCTGCGACACTTTCATCACCGAATCGACGTTCGGCCTGCCGATCTATCGATGGGAGCCGCCGCACGCGGTCTTCGAAGGCATCGATTCGTGGTGGCGGCATAACGCGGCCGAGGGTCGCGCGTCCGTGCTCTTCTGCTATTCGTTCGGCAAGGCGCAGCGCCTTCTCGCGGGCGTCGATGCGGCCATCGGCCCGATCTTCTGTCACGGCGCGGTCGAGCCGCTGAACCGCGCGTATCGCGACGCGGGCGTGGCGCTGCCCGACACGCGGCTCGTCAGCGACATTCCCGCGCGCGACAAGGCCGCGTTCAAGGGCGCGCTGATCGTCGCGCCGCCGTCCGCGCAAGGCAGCACGTGGATGCGGCGCTTTGGCGATTACAGCGATGCCTTCGCCTCCGGCTGGATGCGTCTGCGCGGCACGCGGCGGCGCAAGGGTGTCGATCGCGGCTTCGTGCTGTCGGATCATGCGGACTGGCCGGGGCTGCAATCGGCCATCGGCGCGACGGGCGCGGAACGCGTGATCGTCACGCACGGCCAGATCGAGCCGATGGTGCGCTGGCTGTGCGAACAAGGGCTGGATGCGGGCGCGTTCAAAACCGAATACGGCGACGACGTCGTCGAAGCGGACACCATCGCCGAAGCGCCGGGGGCATCGTCATGAGACGGTTCGCCACGCTCTACGCCGCCCTCGACGCGACGACCTCCACGAACGAAAAGCTCGAAGCGCTGATCGCGTACTTTTCGGGCGCGGAACCGGAAGACGCGGCATGGGCGTCGTACTTTCTCGCGGGCGGCAAGCCGCGCCAGTCGGTGCCGACGCGCCTTCTGATCGAATTCGCCCGCGAGCGCGCGGGCTTGCCCGAATGGCTTTTCGAGGAGTCGTATCACGCGGTCGGCGATCTCGCGGAAACCATCGCGCATGTGCTGCCGCCGCCGACGCACGAGTCGGAGCTTGGACTCGCGCAATGGATCGAGGATCGCGTGCTGACCTTGCGCGGCGCGAATCCGGCCGAATTGCGCGAACGGCTCATCGGCTACTGGGACGAGCTGAACTGGAGCGAGCGCTTTCTGCTCACGAAGCTGATCGGCGGCGGCTTTCGCGTGGGCGTCGCGCGGCAACTGGTGGTGCGCGCGCTCGCGCAAGTGGCGGGCGTCGATCACAAGCGCATCGCGCAGCGCATGGTCGGCTGGACCGATTCGCGGCAGGCGCCGAGCGCCGCGCGCTATCTGCGGCTGATCGCGCCGGCAGCCGAGGGCGACGACATCGACACGCCGCACGAAAGCGATCTGGGCCTGCCTTATCCGTTCTTTCTCGCGCATCCGTTGCAGGCCGATCCTTCGACGCTCGGCGCGCCCGCCGACTGGATCGCGGAATGGAAATGGGACGGCATACGCGCGCAGCTCGTGAAGCGCAGCGGCCGCGTGTGGCTCTGGTCGCGCGGCGAAGACCTGCTGACCGAGCGCTTTCCCGAACTCGCCTCGCTCGGCGCGGCGCTGCCGGACGGCACCGTGATCGACGGCGAAATCCTCGCGTGGGAACCGGGCGCGGCCATGCCGCTGCCGTTCGCGCGTCTTCAGCCGCGCATCACGCGCAAGTCGCTCACGAAGAAAGTTCTCGCCGATTCTCCCGCCGCGCTGCTCGCCTATGATCTGCTCGAAGCCGATGGCCGCGATCTGCGCATGAAACCGCTCGAGGCGCGCCGCGCGAAGCTCGATGCGCTCGCGTCGTCGCTCGCGGTCGATGTGCTGCGCGTTTCGCCGATGGTCGAAGGCGCCGACTGGCAAGCGCTCGCCGCATTGCGCGACGAAAGCCGCGCGCGCGGCGTCGAAGGGCTGATGCTGAAGGAACGCGCGTCGATGTACGGCGTCGGGCGCACGAAGTCGTCGGGAACGTGGTGGAAGTGGAAGATCGATCCGTATTCCGTCGATGCCGTCCTGCTCTACGCGCAGCCCGGCCACGGCCGCCGCGCGAGCCTCTACACGGATTTCACGTTCGCGGTTTGGGACGAAGCCGACGGCCTGCGCACGCTCGTGCCGTTCGCGAAGGCCTATTCCGGCCTCACCGATGAAGAGATGCGCAAGGTCGACGCCATCGTGCGCAAGACGACCGTCGAGAAGTTCGGGCCGGTGCGCAGCCTCACGCCGACGCTCGTCTTCGAGATCGGCTTCGAAGGCATTCAGGCGAGCCCGCGCCACAAGTCGGGCATCGCGGTGCGGTTCCCGCGCATGCTGCGCTGGCGCACGGACAAGACCATCGACGACGCCGATACGCTCGACATGCTCAAGGGCTTTCTCAGCGAGGCGGTGGCGTGAATACCGCCGATGAGCCCGACGACGGCGACACGCCCGACATCGCGAGCCGCACGGCACGCGAACGACGGCGGGCGCCGCGTCCGCGCCGCGTGCCGCGCACGCAGGCCGCGCAAGCGAAGCTGGATGCCGCCGCCGAATCGTTCAGGCCCGCGCCCTTCGAGTTCGATGCAATCGAAGCGGCCAAGCCGATGGACGCGCGCATCGCCCGCTGGTTCGAGGCGCGCGGCTGGCAGCCGTTCCCGTTTCAGTGCGAGGTTTGGCGCGAGATCGCGCGCGGCGCAAGCGGCCTTCTGCACGCGACGACGGGCGCGGGCAAGACGTGGGCCGTGTGGCTCGGCGCGCTCGCGGCGTATGCGGGGCCGGTGAAGGCGCGGGGCGCGAAAAAACGGGCGGGCGCATCGTCGAGGCGCGGCGCGCGTTCGCCGAATGCGGACATTGCGAGCACGCTTGCATCTGCCTCGAACGAGGCGCGGGAGACGCAAAGCGCCGACGCCGATACCGCATCGCCCGCTGCGCTCACCGTCCTCTGGATCACGCCGATGCGCGCGCTCGCCGCCGACACCGCCCGCGCGCTGCAAACCGCCGTCACCGCGCTGTCGGTGCCGTGGACCGTCGGGCTGCGCACGGGCGATACGTCGTCGACAGAACGCGCGCGGCAAAACCGCCGCATGCCGTCCGCGCTCGTAACCACGCCCGAAAGCCTCACGCTGATGCTCACGCGCGCCAACGCCCGCGAAGAACTCGCGCATGTGCGGCTCGTCGTCATCGACGAATGGCACGAACTGCTCGGCAACAAGCGCGGCACGCAGACGCAGCTCGCGCTCGCCCGTCTCACGCGCTGGCGTCCCGATCTGCAAATCTGGGGCTTGTCCGCGACGCTCGGCAACCTCGCGCTCGCGCACGATGCCCTGCTGCATCCGGTGAAAACGCCGCGCGTGGTCGTGCGCGGCGCGCAGCCGAAGACGCTCATCGTCGATACGCTGATTCCCGACACCATCGAGCGCTTTCCGTGGGGCGGGCATCTCGGCACGCGGCAAGTCGGTCCCGTCGCCGACGAAATCGAGCACGCGCAGAGCGCGCTCGTCTTCACCAACACGCGCTCGCAATCGGAAATCTGGTATCGCGCGCTGCTGGATTTGCGCCCCGACTGGGCCGGACTCATCGCGCTGCATCACGGATCGCTCGACAAGGAAGTGCGCGACTGGGTCGAACTCGGGCTGAAGAACGGGCAGCTGAAGGCGGTCGTCTGCACGTCGAGCCTCGACCTCGGCGTCGATTTTCTGCCGGTGGATCGCGTATTCCAGATTGGATCGCCCAAAGGCGTCGCGCGTTTGATGCAGCGCGCCGGGCGCTCCGGCCACGCGCCGGGACGCGTGTCGCGCGTGACGATCGTGCCGACGCATGCGCTCGAACTCGTCGAAGCGGCGGCGGCGCGCTGGGCAATCGCGGAGCATCGCATCGAAGGGCGCGACATGCCGCTGAAGCCGCTCGACGTGCTCGTGCAGCATCTCGTGACGGTGGCCATCGGCGGCGGTTTCCGGCCGGCCGACATGCTCGACGAAGTCCGCACCGCGTATGCGTATCGCGATCTCACGCAGGCCGAGTTCGACTGGGCGCTCGCGTTCGTCGAGCGCGGCGGCGCGTCGCTCGGGGCGTATCCGGACTATCACCGCGTCGTCGCGGGCGATGACGGCGTCTATCGCGTGCCGCGCGAAGACCTCGTGCGACGGCATCGGAACAATGTCGGGACCATCGTCGCGAACGCCACGATCAACGTCGCGTACATGACGGGCGGACGCATCGGCGCGATGGAGGAATCGTTCATCTCGCGCCTGAAGCCCGGCGACGTCTTCACCTTCGGCGGACGCGCGCTCGAACTCATCCGCGTGCGCGACATGACCGCCTACGTGAAGCGCGCGACCTCCTCGCGCGGCGCGATGCCGCAATGGGCGGGCAGCAAGATGCCGCTGTCGTCGGAACTCGCGGAAGCAGCGCTCGTGATGCTCGCGCGCGCGAACGACGGCATCTACGAGGAGCCGGAGATGCGCGCCGTCAAGCCGCTGCTTGACTTGCAGGCGAAGTGGTCGGCGCTGCCGGGGCCGGGCGTGCTCGTCGTGGAAGCCGTGCGCTCGCGCGAAGGGCATCACTTCTTCTGCTATCCGTTCGCGGGACGCATGGCGCACATCGGGCTGGGATCGCTCATCGGCTGGCGCGTCGCGCGCGATTCTCCGAGCACGTTCTCCATTTCGATGAACGACTACGGCTTCGAACTCTTGTCCGCGCGCCCCTTCGACTGGGAAACGCTGATCGCGCAAGGGCTTTTTTCGCCGGACGATCTCGAACACGACATTCTCGCGAGCCTCAACGCATCGGAGTTGTCGGCGCGGCGTTTTCGCGAAATCGCGCGCGTGTCGGGGCTGATCTACCAGGGGCATCCGGGGCAGCAGAAAAGCGCGCGGCAGTTGCAGGCGTCGAGCGGACTCTTCTACGAAGTTTTTCGCAAGCACGACAGCAGCAATCTGCTGCTCGCGCAGGCCGATCAGGAAGTGATGCTTCAGGAACTGGAACTGGGCCGTCTGCGCGACGCGCTCGTGCGCATGAGCGAAAGCCGTCTCGCCTTGACGCGCCCGAAGAAGCCGACGCCCTTCGCGTTTCCGCTGATCGTCGGGCGTCTGCGCGAGAAGGTGAGCACGGAGAAGCTCGCGGACCGCGTCGAACGCATGCTCGCCGAGCTGGAAAAGGCGGCGGGAGGCTGAACGCGCGCATGGCAACGGAAGCACTGACAATCGACGTAGGCGGCCGCGCGCTGCTCCTTTCGGCGGAACGCGCGGCATTCGATCCGCTGGCGAAAAGCCTCTTTATCGCGGACGCCCATTTCGGCAAGGACGCCGTGTTCCGCGCGCGCGGCATTCCGGTGCCCGCGGGCGCGAGCGCGGAAAACATCGCGCGGCTGGATGCGCTCATCGCGACGCATCGGCCGGAATCGGTTGTTTTTCTGGGCGACCTGCTGCATGCCCGCGAATCTCACGCCGATGAAACCCTCGCCGCCCTCGATGCATGGCGCGCGCGGCATCGCGCACTGCGGCTCGTGCTCGTGGAAGGCAATCACGACCGGCACGCGGGCGCGCTGCCGCCGCGCTTCGACGTGGAACTCGTGAAGGAGCCGTATCGGCTGGGGCCGTGGGCGCTTTGCCATCATCCGCAGCATGTGGACGATGCCTACGCGCTCGCCGGCCACGAGCATCCGGTGTATCGGCTCGCGACGCGCACCGACAGCGTGCGGCTGCCGTGCTTTCGCTTCGGGGCGCGCGCGGGCGTGCTGCCGGCGTTCGGCGCGTTCACGGGCGGCTTCGAGGTGAACGATAGCGTGCGCCGCGAGCGCGAGGCCGTCTACGTGGTCGCGGGAGAGCGCGTGTTCGGCGTGCGCGTGTAATCAGTGGTAGATGCGCGTGGACGCCTGCAACTTCGTGAGCGCGCCGCGTTCGAGCCGGAACCAGCCGAGCGATGTCTGCATGACGACTTCATCGCCTTGCCAGAACACGCGCTGCACCGCCATGCGCTTGCCCGCGCGCTGCACGAGCGGCGGATTGCGGCGGAAGTCGTACAGCACCGGGCCTGTGTCCGTCTGCACCAGTGAACGCGCGAGCGTGCCGTCGGCGGACGGTTCGTCGAAATGCGCGAGACGGCGCGCGTCGAAGCGATCGAAGGCTTGCGTGCCGAGCATCGCGGCAAAGCCGGATTCGTCGCGCAGGAAGTAGACGGTGCCCGCCTTCGTGGAAATGGGGCCGGTGGCATCGCTCTGGGCGTTCGCGTGGGTGACGAAGAGTGCCGTATAGACGACGGCCGCGATGGCCGGGCGCAGGCCAAGTTTCAGTCGAGACATTTTCGTTCAGTAAGTGCTGTGTTTTTCCAACAGGCGTGGCGCGCAACGATCCGCGCGCCGGCGCCCGAAATGCGAAACGCGTGTGGCACGTCATGGCGCATGCGCGCAGGATTCGTGCGCCGCGCCCGGCGATTCGACAAGGAACCGCTCATGATCCGGCATTGTGCGGGCGGTCCGGGCTTAGGGTTTCCACCAGCATCAAAAATCACCTTTCTGTAGAATTCGATCCTTCGCTGCCCTCTTTTTCCGCCGCGGCGCCCGCGTCCGCGACTTCTCCCGCCTCGCCATGCCCTTGCCCCTGCTAGCTCTTGCCATTGCCGCGTTCGGCATCGGCACGACCGAATTCGTCATCATGGGCCTCTTGCCCAACGTCGCGCGCGACCTGGCCGTATCTATTCCCGCCGCCGGCATGCTCGTTTCGGGCTACGCGCTCGGCGTGACCGTCGGCGCGCCGATCCTCGCCATCGTCACCGCGAGAATGCCGCGTAAAAAAGCGCTGATGGGGCTGATCGGCGTGTTCATCGTCGGCAATCTGCTGTGCGCGCTCGCGCCGAATTACTGGGTGCTGATGGGCGCGCGCATCGTCACCGCGTTCTGTCACGGCGCGTTCTTCGGCATCGGCTCGGTGGTCGCCGCCGATCTCGTCGCGCCGAACCGCCGCGCGCAAGCCATCGCGCTGATGTTCACCGGTCTCACGCTCGCGAACGTGCTGGGCGTGCCGCTCGGCACCGCGCTCGGACAGGCGGCCGGCTGGCGCGCGACGTTCTGGGTGGTCACGCTGATCGGCGTGGCGGCGGCGGGCGCGCTGGCAGTCTGCTTGCCGAAGCACTTCGAAATGCGCGAAACCAGCATCCTGCGCGAATTCGACGTGCTCAGGAACCCGCAAGTGCTGATGGTGCTCGGCATCAGCGTGCTGGCGTCGGCGAGTCTTTTTTCGGTGTTCACGTATATCACGCCGATTCTCGAAGACGTGACCGGCTTTTCGCCGCACGCGGTCACGTATGTGCTGCTGCTTTTCGGTCTCGGGCTGACGGTGGGCAGCACGCTCGGCGGCAAGCTCGCGGACTGGAAGCTGCTGCGCTCGCTGCTGACGTTTCTGCTATCGATCGTGGTGATTCTCACGGTCTTCGCCGCGACGATGCACGAGCCGATGTCCGCGATGATCACCATCTTCCTGTGGGGCGTGCTCGCGTTCGCGATCGTGCCGCCGCTGCAGTTCCTGATCGTGAACCGCGCGAGCGACGCGCCGAATCTCGCTTCGACGCTCAATCAGGGCGCGTTCAATCTCGGCAACGCGACGGGCGCATGGCTCGGCGGCTGCGTCATCAGCGCGGGCGCGCCGATGACCGCGCTGCCGTGGGTCGGCGTGGCGATGGCGTGCGGCGCGTTCAGCCTCACGCTGCTTTCCGCGACGCTCGACAAGCGCGCGCGTCGTTTGTCCATCGGGCAAGCGGCCTGATTTTTTGACGGCGGACGCGCATGCGTGGGCGTGCTGGCCGCCTTTCTCGTGCCGGGCGGCGACGTCGACGTGCTTTCGATCATCGCCGGAGCGGGCTTGGCTTGCATCGCTCGCTTCCTCTGCGTTCAGCCTTGCGCCGGCACGATCTGTCCCACGCATTCGCCGAAGCCCACGCGATAACCCGCGCCCTGACACCAGCCGCGCAGCGTGATTTCATCGCCATCGAGCAGGAAGGACCGCTCGCCGCCCTCTTCCAGCGCGATGGGCCGCTGGCCGTTCCACGTCGCTTCGAGCAGGCTGCCGCATGAATCCGGCGTCGGCCCGCTGATCGTGCCCGAGCCCATCAGGTCGCCGACGCGTGTGTTGCAGCCCGATACCGTGTGATGCGCGAGCTGCTGCGCCATCGACCAGTACATGAGCCTGAAGTTGGTGCGCGAGAGGGTCGTCGCCTTTTGCGCGCCGGGCGCACGCAAGGTCACTTCGAGATCGATATCGAATGCATGATCGCCCGCATGACGCAGATACGCGAGCGGCTGCGGCTCCTGCGCGGGCGTCGCGCTGCGGAACGGCTCGAGCGCGTCGAGCGTGACGATCCACGGCGAGATCGTCGTCGCGAAGCCTTTCGAATTGAACGGGCCGAGCGGCACGTATTCCCATTGCTGGATGTCGCGCGCGCTCCAGTCGTTGAGCAGCACCATGCCGAAGATATGCGCCTCGGCGTCCTCGCAGGCAATCGGCTCGCCGAGCGCATTGCCCCGGCCGATGATGAAGCCCGTTTCCAGTTCGATATCCAGCTTGCGGCACGCGCCGAAGACCGGGCGCTCCTCGTTCGGCAGCTTGAGCTGGCCGTTCGGCCGGCGCACCGGCGTGCCGCTCACGACCACCGACGACGCGCGCCCGTTATAGCCGATCGGCATCTCCGACCAGTTCGGCAACAGCGCGTTCTTCGGATCGCGAAACATGGAGCCGACGTTCGTCGCGTGTTCCTTCGACGAGTAAAAGTCCGTATAGCCGGGAATCGCGACGGGCAAGTGCATCGTCGCGTCCTTGCGCGGCACGAGCGCGCGGCGGCGCAAATCGGCATCGTCGCGCAGCGTCGGCGTGTCCCGCGCGAAGAGGCCGCTCAACGCGACGCGCACCGCGCGCCACGTTTCGCGTCCGAGCGCGATGAACGCGTTCAGGCCCGGCTGCGCGAACACGTCGTGCGCGGGAACGAGGCGCGCTGCTTCCAGCACGGACAGATCGGCGATCCAGTCGCCTATCGCGACGCCCGCGCGCGGCCGTTCGTTCACCGCGTCGCTGAAGATGCCGAACGGCAGGTTCTGAATCGGAAAGTCGCTGGCCGGGTCGTTCGCTGACTCGATCCAGCTTCTGAGCGTCGGGGCGAGTGTCGCCTTGAGCGCATCGTTCATCGTTGCTCCGGGTTGAAGTGTTTCGTGAGGCCCTGCCAGCATTCGTAGTAGTTCGCCTGAAGCTGCGCGGTGTCGAGCGCGAACTGCGTCGGCTTGATGAGCGTGCGCGTTTCGACCATGAAAGCCATCGTGTCGCCGACCTTCGCGGGCTTCGACGTATCGCCGCTGGATGCCTTCTCGAAGGTATCCGCGTCCGGGCCGTGTCCCGACATGCAGTTGTGCAGGCTCGCGCCGCCAGGCAGGAAGCCTTCGGCCTTCGCGTCGTAGACGCCATGCACGAGGCCCATGAACTCGCTCGCCACATTGCGATGAAACCACGGCGGCCGGAACGTATCTTCGGCGGCGAGCCAGCGCGGCGGGAAGATCGCGAAGTCGATGCTGTCGACGCCCGGCGTATCGCTCGGGGATTGCAGCACGAGGAAGATGGACGGATCGGGATGATCGAAGCTGATCGAGCCGATCGTGTTGAAGTGGCGCAAGTCGTACTTGTACGGTGCGTAGTTGCCGTGCCACGCGACGACATCGAGCGGCGAATGGCCGATATCCGCGCGCCACAATGCGCCGTTGAGCTTCGCGACCAGTTCGAAGCGGCCCTCGCGGTCTTCATACGCGGCGTGCGGCGTGAGAAAGTCGCGCGGATTCGCGAGGCCGTTGGAGCCGATCGGCCCGAGATCCGGCAGTTGCAGCAGCGCGCCGAAGTTCTCGCAGATGTAGCCGCGCGCTTCGCCATCCGGCAGCGCGACGCAAAAGCGCACGCCGCGCGGAATCACCGCGATCTCGAACGGCTCGATGTCGAGCTTGCCGAGTTCGGTCGCGATCGTTAGCCGGCCCTGTTGCGGCACGATCAGCAGTTCGCCGTCGGCGTCGTAGAAGAAGCGGTCCTGCATCGGACGATTCGCGGCGTACAGATGGATCGCGCAGCCGGTCATCGATTCCGCCGCGCCGTTGCCGGCCATCGTCACCCATCCGTCGATGAAATCCGTCGGCTCTGCGGGCATCGGCAGCGGGTCCCAGCGCAACTGATTCGGCGGCGTCGGCGGGACATCCCCGAAATTCGCGACGAGCTTCGCCCGGAGCGCCTCGCCCGTCATCCGCGTGAACGGCTTGTGGACGGCGGCCGGCCGGATGCGATACAGCCACGAGCGGCGGTTGTGCGCGCGCGGCGCGGTGAACGCGGTGCCGGAAAGCTGCTCGGTGTAGAGGCCATACGCCGCACGCTGCGGCGAATTGCGGCCGAGCGGCAACGCGCCGGGCAGCGCTTCGGTGGCGAAGTCGTTCGCGAAGCCAGACTGGTAGTGGCGGCTCGCGTCGGTGTGCGTCTCGAAGGGGGGCATCGTCGGATCCTGTGACGTGGTTTTACGAATGTTAAACCGATTACGTTTAGTGAAATAGCTCGTAAACCCTCATTCGACGCGCCGGCTGCGCATATCAATATGTCGATTTGGTGCAAGGCGCTGCGAGGCGCGCTGATACCATCCACGAACAAGGCGCCCGGTACGGCACGCACCAGAACCCATCCATGATTTCCCCGTCCCTGCCAGAACTCGTCGCACGCGCCGCCGAGCATCCGTTTCTCGGCGCGCATATTGTGCTCGGCGAAGGCGAGCGCGCGCGGCAGGCCATCGCGCGTTATCACGATGTCACGGTCGCGAGCGCGTACGAGCCGATCTTCGATGTGGGCACGCACAGCTTCCCGCAGACGCTCTCGGCTTCGGCCGAGAGTGCGGAGCGCTTCGGCGACGAACTGGGCGTGCAGGCGCTGACGGTGATCCGGGGCGACGCGCCGCCCGATCCGTTCTCGACGCTCGACGACGATCGCGAGCTCGTCGCGCTCGACCGGCTATCGCGCGCGCTGCATGCGATGAATTTCTTCGGGCCGCATCGGCCGGGGTTGCTGTTTTTGCGCGTGCACGAGCGGCTGCTAAAGAGCGTGAAATACGATCACGGGCGGCACTTTTCGTCGGTGCTGCAGGAGTTCGCCATGAATCCGTCGCGCGTGGTGATCGAACTGCCGGCCGCGGCGGTCGCGCACAAGACGTTTCTCGGCTATCTGACCAAGAGCTATCAGCGCTACGGATTCAAGGTGGCGGGCAATCTGCCGAACGCCGGGGCGATCCTGGCGGTATCGGACATGGCGCGGCTCGATTTCATCAAGATGGATGCGGGCGCGGCGCTGCGCGACTCGGTCGTGAAGCATCTCGTTGCGTATGCGCATCGGCTGAAGATTCCGCTCATCTTCTGCAATGTCTCCGACGAAGCGCAATTCGATGCGCTTCAGCAGTTCGACGTGCATTTCGTGCAGGGGCCGGTGTTTGATTCGCACTCGACGCAAGCACGGTGATTTGCGCAGCGCCCGTTTGAATCGATTAGCGAATCGCGGCGGAACGCGCTGCTTTCACGTCTTCGAGATCGGCGGCGGCGAGCCAATGACAATATCCGCCGAGACTCGTCCGATCGATTTGCGAAGGGTCCATGTCGTGGTATTCGCCCGCACGGAATTTATGCTTCGACCAATAATCATCGGTGTGCCATGCGTGTACGTGCAGCACGTCGCTCGCTAACTTGCGCTCGCCCTGAGTGAAGTTGTCCAGCAGACCGATCGAACACTGTTGCGGATAGGTCATGCGCAATGCGAGTTCGCCGGCGTACATGGTCAGAACCTGCTTCGTCCAGTTGGGCCATTGGCCGGAGAAGTCCGCGAACTCTTCCTCGAGAAGCCGGTTGCAGTTCTGCATGTGCACGTTCAGATACGTGAGCACCCTGTCCGTCGGCCCGAGAACGGATGCGCCGATGTTATGCAAGCCGATGTGCGGATAACCCCAGCGCTCGCTGCATTCGTCGAGTTTCCGGCGAACGGAAGCCTGATATGCGTAAGCACCGAAACCGAAGCACAAGCCCGATGGCTCGAAACCTTTGAGATGCGGCGTGACGAAGGTATCGCAATCGGTTTTAAGGATGTATTCGAATTCGCTGCATGCCGCGTGGACGGCCGGTTCTACCAGATTGCCAATCGAGTTGACGAACTTGTAGTCGGCCCATTCATTGTTTCGCTCTGCGTAGGGAAGCGCGGGAATCAATCTGATGCAATTTTCCCGAGGTAGCTTTTCCGCGACATCCGGATGACATACGACAATCAACTCGCAGCCTTCGATCACGCCCGAATAGATCGCGCTCTTAAATAACCACGAGAACTCCTCCACCATTTCGTCGTTATTGTCGACGTAGACGAGGATGCCTAACTTATTCTTTGCCACCATTGCTCTCTTACGGAAAACCATCTGTCGAATATAGCAGATGGTCTTCGTGGCTTATGTGATCTGTGCGTGCCGATGTCGATGCCGATCACAAGGTTCATGACGGTGTCTCGCGTCGTCGTTGCGCCGGAGTCGCATGCACGTTCCGTCAACGCACGCGCCGTTGCCTATCCGGGTATGTCCCGATTCGCCGACGCACCGCATTTGGTGCGACGCAACGCCCGCCGCCGAGCGCCCGCGCGATCAGCCGACGACGCGCATCGCGCGCCCGTTCGCGCTGCATCGCAGCGGAGCGCGCGCGGTTGCGCGCCTTGACTTTCAAAAGGCCCGACACCATGATTTCGATCAATCGACCAATCATCGAGCAATTGCTCAACCGTCGTCCGCGCGAGAACGGGCGCTTCAGCCAATCAGAGGAAGACAGACATGAGTAGCGAACAAGGCGTTGGCACACCGGGCGCGAACGTGATCCTGCACATCGGCGCGGGCTCGTTTCATCGCGCGCATCAGGCGTGGTACCTGCACAGACTGATCGAATCGGGCGATGCGGGCTGGTCGCTCGCCGTCGGCAACATTCGCGGAGACATGAACGCCGTGCTCGATGCGCTCGCCGCGCAAAACGGCGCATACACGCTCGAAACGGTCACGCCGCAGGGCGAGCGCGAATACGAAACGGTGCGATCGATCCGCAAAGTCGTACCGTGGTCGGCGGACCTCGCGGAACTGATCGCGACGGGCGCCGCGCCGGAGTGCCGGATCGTCTCGTTCACCGTGACCGAAGGCGGCTATTACCTCGACGAGCACGACAGGCTCGACACCGCGAACCCCGACCTCGCCGCCGACCTCAAGGGCGCGAAGACGACCATCTATGGCGCGCTCGCCGCGATCCTCGAAGCGCGCATGAACAACGGCTCGGGCCAGGTGTCGCTCCAGAACTGCGACAACCTGCGCAGCAACGGCGACCGCTTCAAGGCGGGCATGCTCGAATTTCTGCAACTGCGCGGGCAGACCGCGCTGCGCGACTGGATGATCGCGAACACGTCGAGTCCGAATTCGATGGTCGATCGCATCACGCCGCGCCCGACGCCGGATGTCGCCGAGCGCGTGAAGGCCGCGACCGGCATCGACGACAACGCGCCGGTGATGGGCGAGAAGTTCATCCAGTGGGTGATCGAAGACAACTTCATCGCGGGGCGGCCGGCGTGGGAAAAAGCCGGCGCGGAACTCGTCGATTCCGTCCATCCGTATGAGGAGGCGAAGATCCGCATTCTCAACGCGAGCCACAGCTGCATCGCGTGGGCGGGCACGCTCGTCGGCCTGCAATACATTCACGAAGGCACGCAGGACATGGAAATCCGCGCGCTCGCGGAAGGCTATGTCACCGAGGACGTGATTCCCTGCCTCACGCCGAGTCCGATCGATCTGGCGCAGTATCGCGATGTCGTGCTCGACCGGTTCAGCAATCCGTATATCAAGGACACGAACCAGCGCGTCGCCGCCGATGGCTTTTCCAAGCTGCCCGGCTTCATCGCGCCGACGATGGCCGAATGCTTCGCGCGCCAGGTCGATCCCGCCGCGACCGCCATTCTCCCCGCGCTCTTTTTCCGCTTCCTCGAACGCTGGCACGAGGGCACGCTGCCGTATGCGTATCAGGACGGCGTGATGGACGCGGCCGTCGCCCATGGCTTCTTCACGGCGGCCGATCCGGTCAAGGCGTTCACCGGCGACAAGCTGCTCTGGGGCAGCATGGCGCAGAGCAAAAAGCTCGAACGCGTGATGCGCACGGCGCTCGCGCAGGTCGATGCGTGGCTGGCGAACCGTCCGTGATCGCATCGGAAAGCGCGGCGCGCTCCGGTATTGTGCTCATGGCGCGCGGCGGCGCCGGGCGTTAAATTCCACGTTTTCAGCCGGCATGCGTTCCGGCTACACCCAGGGCTTAGCTCATGTACTTAGGCATCGACCTCGGCACATCTGAAGTGAAAGTGCTGCTGCTCGCGGGCGACGGCAGCGTCGTCGGCACGGCGGGCACGCCATTCACCGTTTCGCGGCCGAAACCGCGCTGGTCGGAACAGAATCCGCTCGACTGGTGGGAAGGTACGCGCGCCGCGCTCTTCGCGTTGCGCGACAAGTTTCCGGCGCAGTTCGCGGAAGTGCGCGGCATCGGACTTTCCGGTCAGATGCACGGCGCGGTGCTGCTCGATTCGACGGATCGCGTGTTGCGTCCCGCGATTCTCTGGAACGACATGCGCAGCGACAAGGAATGCGCCGAGCTTTACGAGCGCGCGCCGAACCTGCACGAGATCGCCGGCAATCTCGCGATGCCCGGCTTCACCGCGCCGAAGCTGCTATGGGTCGCGCACAACGAGCCGGAGCTTTTCAACCAGACCGCGTGCGTGCTGCTCCCGAAGGACTATTTGCGCATGCATCTGACGGGCACGAAGGTGTCCGATCCGTCCGATGCGGCCGGCACCCTCTGGCTCGACGTCGCGCGCCGCGACTGGTCGGACGAACTGCTCGCCGCGTGCGGGATGACGCGCCAGCAGATGCCGGCGCTCGCGGAAGGCAGCGAGCCGTCGGGGACGCTGTTGCCGTCGCTGGCGCGCGAACTCGGCCTGCCCGATGGCGTGATCGTCGCGGCGGGCGGCGGCGACAATGCGGCGAGCGCGGTGGGCATCGGCGCGACGGAACCGGGCGATGGCTTTCTGTCGCTCGGGACGTCGGGCGTGCTGTGCGTGGTCGGGGATCGCTTCCGGCCGAATCCGGCGTCGGCGGTGCATGCGTTTTGCCATGCGATACCGGACCGCTGGCATCAGATGAGCGTGGTGTTGTCGGCGGCGAGCTGCCTGCGCTGGGTGTGCAAGCTGACATCGACCGACGAGCCGACCTTGCTCGCCGAAATCGAGGCGTTGCCGCCGGAAACGCTCTCGACTGCGCCGCTTTTCTTGCCGTATTTGAGCGGCGAACGCACGCCGCATAACGATCCGTATGCGCAGGGCGTGTTTTTCGGCATGACGCACGCGACGGACCGCGCGCTGCTCGGCTATTCGGTGCTGGAGGGCGTGACGCTCGCGCTCACCGATGGGCTGGACGCGTTGCAGTCGGCGGGTACGCAGGCGCATGCGTTGTCGATGCTTGGCGGCGGCGCGAGAAGCGCGTATTGGGGGCAAATGTTCGCGGATGCGTTCAATACGCCGACGCGCACGCACGGGGGCGGCGAGACGGGTGCCGCACTTGGCGCGGCGCGGCTGGGGTGGCTTGCGGCTGGGGGCGATCCTGCGGTCGTGCTTGCCAAGCCTGCCGTTCGGCTCGAATTCACCCCCGATGCACAGCGGCATGCGGCTTTGCGCCAGCGGTTGAAAGGGTTTCGGGAGCTTTATCAGCATGTGTGGCCGTTGTTTGATGTTTCTCGGCCGAGGTTGGCTTAAGCGGTCTTTTTGCGTTTCGCTCGCGGCGGGTTTGGTTCGCTGCGGCTCCCGGGGAGCTTGTTTTCGTGTCGGTTTATTTGCGTTGCCCCTCCCCGGGGCGGGGGTCACTTTCTTTGTGTCGACCAGAGTTGGCGCTTTAGTGCCTTACTCTGGTCCCAAGCAAAGAAAGTGACTGCCGCCCCGCACAGGGGCGAGCTAAGAGACCGACACGAATACAAGTTCACCGACAACAAAGCCGCCCTGCGAAAAAAAGAAAGACCGACAAATTGCCAAAATCAACCGAAAAGCTCGATCTAGCAACCCGCGCAGCGTGGCTGTATTACGTCGCCGGCAACACCCAGAACGAGATCGCAGAGAAACTGCAAATCTCGCGTCCGGTGGCGCAACGGCTCGTCGCGTTCGCGGTGGAAAAGAACCTGATCCGCGTGCGAGTGGATCACCGCATCGCCGATTGCCTCGCGCTCGCACAGCAGCTCAGCGACCGCTACGGACTCGCGATCTGCGAGGTCGTCCCTATCGACGGGGATTCGAGCGAGCAGGTCGACCGCAAGCTCGCCGTCGCCGGCGCGCAAGTCATGGAGCGTTATCTCGTCGATGAGAAACCCATCGTCGTTTCCATCGGCAGCGGGCGCACGCTGAAAGCCGTCGTCGCGCAAATCGGACAGCTCGACCGGCCGCAGCATCGCTTCGTGTCGATGGTCGGCGCCATCGCGCAGGACGGATCGTCGAACCGTTACGACGTCGCGCAGCAACTCTCCGAGAAAACCGGCGGCAAGCACTTCATGCTGCCCGCGCCGCTCATGGCCGACAACGAGGCCGAGCGCGCGCAATGGGTCAATCACCGGCTGTATCGCATCGTCGAGGGTCTGGCGCAGCAGGCGGATGTGTCGTTCGTCGGCATCGGCAATATCGGCATCAACTGCCCGCTGCACGAAGACGGCTTCATCACGCGCGCGGAAGTCGACGAGATGTTGAAAGCCGGCGCGGTCGCCGAATGGCTCGGACTGCCGATCGACGCGCAAGGCAAGCGCGTGCAGTCGAAAACCGGCGCACGCGTGACAAGCCTCAAGCTCGATGCGCCCCCAAAGCGGCCGACCATCGGCTTCGCGGGCGGCCAGCGCAAGCGCGAAGCGCTGATCGCCGCGCTCAAAGGTCAGTGGCTCTCCGGCCTCGTCACGGACGAACTCTGCGCGAAAGCCGCGCTCGAAGCGTGAGCCGGCCGTCCATCAGAACGCGATCTCCGCTTCCACGCTCTGCCCCGCTTCGAGCGCCACACCCTCGCCTCGCAGAATCACGGCGTTCTTGCCGAAGGTCAGCTTGCCGCCGTGCCGCTCGCTCGCGCGATACGCGCTCATCGTGTCGAGCGGTTCGTGCGGCCACGCGGGATTCGGTGCGCCGGTAAGCTGATCGATCGTCGGCACCGGGCAGCGCGTGCACAGCTTCACGAGGCGTAGTTGCACATCGCGATCCGCGGCGCCAATGCGCATCTCGTCGACGAAATCCTCTTCGTAAGCATCCAGGCCGTCAATCACCAGATTCGGGCGAAAGCGATTGACCGGTATGCGCGGCGCGCCTTTCTGCGCGAGACGCGCATTGAGATCGTCGAGCGATGCCTGGCCGAGCACGAGCAGCGGAAAGCCATCGGCGAAGCGCGTGTGCGTGACGAGCGGCGCCGTCCATTTCCGGTCGACGACACGCTTCACCTTCGGCGAAAAGCGCGCGAGCCGCGCGGGCAGATCGAGCAGTTCGCTGAACCATCGGGCCGGTTGTTCGCCGGCGTCGAGCGCATCGACGGTATCGCGCCAGACGGTCGCGCGCATGGGCTGCGCGTGCAGCAGCGCTTCGGCGCGCAACGGTGTGCGCAGCGCGGGCATGCCGGGCGCTTCGATGAGCAGATCGTCACCATCGAACGCGGTGCGGATCAACGCCATGCACGGATGCGTGCGCTGCGTGATCATGCCGCCCGTCGCGTCCGTCACGAGCCAGTTGCGATCGTACTCGAGGCCGGTTTCCAGCAGCACCGCGCGGGCAAGCCCGATGCCCGCGCAAGACTTGATCGGATAGACGAAAAGTTCTTTCAGAACGGACATGGCGAGAATTGGCGAAAGACGATTGGCGGGCGAAGCCGCATTATCGCCCGTCGCCGCATTCGCTAACACGCGCGCACCGTCAGGCGCTTTGCACGCGCGACATCTTCACTTCGGGATGCTCATTCAAATAAACCTCCACCGCATTCCGCCTGAACGCCTGCCCGTTCGCATCGAACATATGGCAGTGATCCGGCTCCGCACCGAGCTTGAGCTTCTGGCCGCGCGCGTGCTTCTCAAGCGGCGGAATGCGCGAGATGAGACCGTCCGGCGCCACCGGTGTCTCCGCGTACAGATAAGCCGCATCGCCGAGCGTTTCGACCGTCATCGTCGACGCCGAGACGCCGTTCTCGCTCCCCGCGCCGATCGGCTGCAAATGCTCGGGCCGGATGCCGACCGTCACCGCATCGCCCGGCTTCGCGTTGCCCGGCAGCACGCCGGCGAGTTGCGTCTCGCCGCTCGCGTACTTGACGAGCACGCCATCGCTCAGAACTTGCTCCACCGTGCCGGACAGGAGGTTCATCTTCGGCGAGCCGATGAAGCCCGCGACGAACTTGTTCGCCGGCGCGTGATAGAGCGTGTTCGGCGTGCCGACCTGCTCGACGTTACCTGCCGACAGCACGACGATCTTGTCCGCGAGCGTCATCGCTTCGACCTGATCGTGCGTGACGTAGATCATCGTCGTCTTGAGATCGTCGTGCAGGCGCGCGAATTCCAGGCGCATCTTCACGCGCAGCGCGGCATCGAGGTTGGAAAGCGGCTCGTCGAAGAGAAAGACTTTCGGCTTGCGCGTGATCGCGCGGCCGATTGCGACGCGCTGACGCTGCCCGCCCGACAGTTGCTTCGGCTTGCGGTCGAGCAAATGATCGATGTGCAGGATCTTCGCGGCGTTCTTGACGGCGGCATCGATCGCGGGCTTTTTCTCGCCCGCGAGCTTGAGGCCGAAGGCCATGTTGTCGTAGAGCGTCATGTGCGGATAGAGCGCATACGACTGAAACACCATCGCGATGCCGCGCTTGGCGGGCGGCAACTCGTTCACGCGCGCGCCGTCGATCATGAGGTCGCCGCCGCTGATGTCCTCGAGGCCCGCGATCATTCGCATGAGCGTGGACTTGCCGCATCCCGACGGCCCCACGAAAACGACGAACTCGCCGTCTTCGATGTCGAGGTTCACGCTTCGCATCACCTCGGTGTCTTCGTAGCGCTTGTTGATGTTGCGCAGGGTCAGGCTAGCCATGATGTGTCTCCATGCTTTCGTTGAGCGCGCGCGTTCATCGTGTTTCGAACGTCGCGTATTGCAGCCAATGCTCGACGAGCGCGGGCAGGCGCGCCATGTCGTCGAATACGATCGCGGCGCCGGCGCGCTTCAACGTCTCGACCTGTCCTTCCGTCGCGTGTCCGCCGCCGATGAAACCGAGCACCGGCATGCCCGCCGCCGTCGCCGCCGTCACGCCCGTCACGCTGTCCTCCACGACGAGGCAGTTCGACGGATCGACGTTCATCGCGCGCGCCGCCGCCAGATACACGTCCGGCGCGGGCTTCGGATTGGCGACCATATCCGCGCAGAAGCGCCGGTCGCCGAAGAAGCGCACGAGGCCGGTGCGTTGCAGCGCCGTATCGACATACGACGAGAAACTGTTGCTCGCACACGCCTTCGTGAGCGGCACGGCGGCAAGCGCCTGTGTAATGCCTTCGACGGGCGGCGCCTGCACCGCCGCCGCCTCCACCGAGCGCCGGATCGCGGCGGCCTGTTCGGGCGTGAGCGTGCGGTTCACGCTGTCCGCGGCGCTCGCGAGCACCGCCTCGATGCGCAGGCCGAGCAGCGGCAGCACCACCGGTTCCACATCGACGCCCGGCCACAGCGCTTGCAACTCCGTCACGAGCATGCGCGCCGCCACCGCTTCGCTGTCGATCAGGACGCCGTCGCAATCGCAGATCAGAAGGCGGCCGGAAATGGGAGCGTGATTCACGTGCCCCGCCCTCACTTGACCGCGCCGAACGTGAGACCGCGCACGAGCTGCTTCTGCGACAGCCAGCCGACGATCAGGATCGGCGCGACCGCGAGCAGCGACGCCGCCGAGAGCTTCGCCCAGAAAAGCCCTTCCGGACTCGAATACGACGCGATGAACACCGTCAGCGGCGCGGCGTTGGAACTCGACAAGTTGATGCTCCAGAACGCCTCGTTCCACGAAAGGATGATGAGCAGCAGCCCCGTCGATGCGAGCCCCGGCAGCGCCATCGGCATCAGCAAGTAGACGATCTCCTGCCATGTCGTCGCGCCGTCGATGCGGCCCGCCTCCAGAATGTCCTTCGGCACTTCGTTGAAATACGTGTAGGCCATCCAGACGGCGATCGGCAGATTGATGAGCGTATAGACGATGATGAGGCCGGTGACCGTATCGAGCAGTCCGCTGTTCTTCCACAGCAGATAGATCGGCACGAGCACGCCGACCGACGGCATCATCTTCGTGGACAGCATCCACAAGAGGAGCTTCTGCGTCTTTCGCGTCGGGAAAAAGGCCATCGCGTAGGCGCACGGCACGGCCAGCAACAGGCAGAGCACCGTGACGCCGACGGAGATCAGCACCGAGTTCCACGCAAAGCCGAAGTAGTTGCTGCGCGCGAACACTTCGCGAAAGCTATCGAGCGTCGGCGAGAAAATGAGCGACGACGAATACGCCTGCTGCTCCGTCTTGAACGCGGTGATCGTCATCCAGAAGATCGGGAAGAACAGCAGGATCGACACGATCCACGCGAGCACGCCAGGCACGATGTTCTTCACATGATCGAGCGCGGGCGTGCGCGTCGTGGCGGTAACGGGATGCGTGCTCATGACTCGTACTCCCCTTTGAGGTTCTTCGCGAGCATTCTCACGAGGAAGAACGCGACGATGTTCGCGAGGATCACCGCGAGAATGCCGCCCGCCGAAGCCAGCCCGACATCGAACTGTTGCAGGCCGAGCGCGTAGATGAGATACGAAAGGTTCGTGGTCGCGGTGCCGGGACCGCCGCCGGTGGTCGTATAGATTTCCGCGAAGATCGAGAGCAGAAAGATGGTTTCCATCATCACGACGACGGCGATCGCGCGCTTCAAATGCGGCAGCGTGATGAAGAAGAACATCGCGAACGGACCCGCGCCGTCGATGCGCGCCGCCTCCTTCTGTTCCTGATCGAGCGACTGGATCGCGGTAAAGAGAATCAGAAAGGCGAACGGAAGCCACTGCCACGCGACGATCACAATGACCGCGAAGAGCGGATACTCGGCGAACCAGTCGATCGGCTGCATGCCGAGCGATCGCATCAGCGAGGCGACGAGGCCGTACACCGGATGCAGGATCATGTTCTTCCAGATGAGCGCGGAGACCGTCGGCATCACGAAGAACGGCGCAATCACGAGCAGGCGCGCAATGCCCTGGCCGATGAACTTGCGGTCGAAAAGCACCGCGAGCAGCACACCGCCGATCACGGTAATCGCCAGCACGGACGCAATGAGCGTGAGCGTATGACCGATCGACGGCCCGAACGCCGGATCGGTGACGAGGAACTGGAAGTTGTCGAGGCCCGCGAAGCCCTTTACGTCGGGATTGAGCAGGTTGTAGCGCGAGAACGAGAACCAGATCGTCATCGCGAGCGGAATCGCCATCCACAGGAAGAGAAGTCCGCTCGACGGCGTGATGAGCCATCGCACGGACTTCGCGCGCTTCTTGTCGCGCTCGGCGGCGGAGTCTTCGAAGTGATCGGTGATGGGGGGATTCAGTTGGCGCATGATCGTGTCACCTCTCGATGATGCCGGCGGGCCGCGCCGCCAAGAACGCGAAACGGCCCGCGAAGCACTTACTTCTGATAACCCGCCTGCTTGACCGCGCGGTCGGCTGTCGCGTTGGCCGCCTTCAGCGCGTTGTCCACGCTCGTCTGCCCGGCGACGACGCCCGCGATCGACTGCCCGACCACCGTGCCGAACGACTGGAACTCCGGAATGCCGACGAACTGGATGCCGCTATACGGCACCTTCTTGAGCGACGCATCGTTCGGGTTCGCGGATTCGATCGCCTGCAGCACGAAGTCGCCGAACGGCGCGGCCTGCTTGTACTCGGGGCGCGCATACGTGGACTTGCGCGTGCCCGGCGGCACCGACGCCCAGCCTTCGTCCTTGCCGACCATCTCGATGTATTCCTTCGACGTGGCCCACGCGGCGAACTTCTTCGCGGCGTCCTGCTGCTTCGACGTCTTCGGAATCGCGAGCGACCAGGACCAGAGCCAGTGCGAGCCCTTCGGCGTGACTTCGGTCGGCGCGGCGGCGAAGCCGATCTTGTCGGCCACCTGCGACTGCGACTTGTTGTACAGCATGCCCGCGGCGACGGTTGCGTCGATCCACATCGCGCACTTGCCCGACGACATCAGCGTGAGGTTCTCGTTGAAGCCGTTGGAGCTCGCTCCCGGCGGGCCGTCGTTCTTGAGCAAGTCGGCGTAGAAGGACACGGCCTTGTGCCACTCGGGGGAATCGAGCTGTGCCTTCCATTGTTCGTCGAACCAGCGGCCGCCGAACGTATTGACCACCGTGGAGACGAACGCCATGTTCTCGCCCCAGCCCGCCTTGCCGCGCAGACAGATGCCGTACTGGCCTTTCGACTTGTCCGTGAGCTTGTCGGCGAACTGCTTGATCTGGTCGTAGGTCGGCTGGTCGGGCATCTTGAGGCCCGCGGCCTGGAACAAGTCCTTGCGGTAGTACGTCATCGAGCTTTCGACGTAGAACGGCAGCGCGTAGAGCTGGCCGTTGTACGAGAGACCGTCGCGGGCGGTCTTCACGACATCGTCGAGGTCGTAGTTCGCGGGCAGGTTCGCCATCGGCGAAAGCCAGCCGCGCTTGCCCCACTGCGGCGCTTCATACGTGCCGATCGTCAGCACGTCGAACTGGCCGCTGTTCGTCGTGATGTCGGTCGTCGCGCGCTGGCGCAGCACATTCTCTTCGAGAATGACCCACTTGAGCTGAATGTCCGGATTGGCTTTTTCGAAAGCCGGCGAGAGCTTCTTCAGCTCGATCATGTCCGGGTTGTTCAGCGTGGCGATGGTGATGGTCGTCGCGGCGTGCGCGCCGAGCGGCACGAGCGCGGCGGCGGCGAGCGCCGTCGAAAGCGCTGTGGCGAGGCGCGGGGCGCGCGGTGCGGCTCGAACGATGCGTTGGGTGCGTTTCATGTTGGTTCGTCTCCTTTTTCGTTTGCACGGGCGCAGTGGGCAGACGGTTCATTGAAACTGCCGGATACCGCCGCCGCTGCGTGTTGTGATGCGCTGGGAACCGCGTGATGGCTGCTTTTGCCGGCGCTTCCCGGCGAGCATTTCGCCGCGACGCCGTTTCACTATAGACGGTGCGCCTCGCGCTGCAAGGCGCGCGCCGGTCAACTCATCCAGTTGCCGCCGTCGACGTTGAGCGTCTGCGCGGTGATGTAATCCGAATCCGCCGATGCGAGAAAGAGCGCCGCGCCGGTGAGATCGCCGGGCACGCCCATGCGCCCGAGCGGCACTTCCTCACCGACGATGCGCTTCTTCTCGCCGAGCGGCCGGCTCTCATAGCGCGCGAAGAGCGCATCGACCTGTTCCCACATCGGCGTATCGACGACGCCCGGCGCAATGCCGTTCACGTTGATGCGATCCTTCGCGAGCGCGAGCGCCGCCGACTGCGTGTAGCTGATGACGGCCGCCTTGGTCGCGCAGTAATGCGAGACGAGCGCCTCGCCGCGCCGCCCCGCCTGCGACGACATATTGATGATCTTGCCGCCGCGCCCCTGCTCCACCATGCGGCGCGCGACCGCCTGCATCAGAAAGAACATGCCCTTCACGTTGACCGCGAAGAGGCGGTCGTACACGTCCCAGGATTCGTCGAGGATCGGGCGCATGTCGAAGAGCGCCGCGTTATTGAAGAGAATGTCGATGCCGCCGAAACGCTCGGACGCGCTCGCCACGATGCGCTCGATGTCTTCGCGGCGCGTGACGTCGGCCTTCAGCGCGAGAACGCGCTCGGAAGCGCTCTGATAGCGCGCTGCCATTTCGCGCTCGTCCTTGACGTCGACGACAACGAGCTTCGCGCCTTCGTCGAGATAGCGGCGCGCGACCGCTTCGCCGATTCCGCTTGCTGCGCCTGTGATGACCGCGACCTTGTCTTTCAGTCTCACCGATGTCTCCGTTCTTTGGCTGCCGGCCGCCGAAGTGAGCGAACGCTCGACAGCCGATCAATTGCTCTATGTTTGATCGAATGATCGGCGTTGCGACGGCGCGTGTCAAGGCGGGGCCGCCCTGTTTCGATGTTGCGGCGCGGGAGGCTCAAAGACGCCATTCGTCCGATGCAAACGTCGGTGATACGTTATATCATCGCAGCACCACACTTACGCAGGGCCGCGACTTCATGACCGCATCCGTCGAAACCATGCTCGCGCGCGCCGAGGCGCTCGCCGATGAGCGCGGGCTCGCGCTCACGCCGCTGCGCCGTCACGTCTACGAACTCGTGCTCAGGGCGCACAAGCCGATCGGCGCCTACGACCTCATCGACGCGCTCGAGCCGCAACGTGGCGCGCGCGTGCCGCCGACCACCGTTTACCGCGCGCTCGACTTCCTCGTCGAAAACGGGCTCGTGCACCGGATCGAATCGAAGAACGCGTTCGTCGCATGCTGCGACGCCGGCAAGCCGCACGAAAGCCAGTTCCTCATCTGCGACGAATGCGGCGCGACGCTCGAAATTCAGGGCCGCGAACTCGCGTCGTCGCTGTCGGCGAGCCCGCCCGCGCATGGCTTCGAAGTGCGGCATCAGGTCGTCGAACTGAGCGGGTTATGCAGCGAATGCCAGAGAAAACATCGCAACACGAAGCAGGCTCAACCGCAAGGAAACCGATGAAACTCGCGCAAATCCTGACCTGCATCGCGGCGGCGGCGAGCTTCGGCCAAAGCGCGATCGCGCACGCGGCGGGCGTGCCCGTCGTGCCGGTCGTCGCGGCGGAGAACTTCTACGGCGATGTCATCCGCCAGCTCGGCGGCGAGAACGTGCAGGTGACGAGCATCCTCAACAATCCGGACGAAGACCCGCATCTGTTCGAAGCCAGCCCGAAGACCGCGCGCGCGCTCGCGCATGCGGCGCTCGTCGTCTATAACGGCGCGAACTACGATCCGTGGATGGACAAGCTGCTCGGCTCTACGCGGACCAGCGGCAAGCGCACGGTCATCGTCGCGGCGCAACTCACCGGCAAGAAGCCCGGCGACAATCCGCATCTCTGGTACGACCCGCCGACGATGCCCGCCGTCGCCAAAGCGGTGAGCGCCTATTTGTCGAGCGCGGACCCGGCGCACAAGCGCGACTACGACGCACGCCTCGCCACGTTTCTCGATTCGCTCAAACCCATCGACGCGCGCATCGCCGTAATGAAGTCGCATTACAAGGGCGTGCCCGTGACCGCGACGGAACCGGTCTTCGGCTACACGGCGGACGCCATCGGCTTCGAAATGCGCAATCAGCGCTTCCAGACCGCCGAGATGAACGAGACGGAGCCGAGCCCCGCCGATATCGCCGCGTTCGAGAAAGACCTGCGCGAACGCCGCGTGCACGTGCTCATCTACAACAGTCAGGCGACGGGCGCGCTCACACGGCGTCTGCTCGATGTCGCGAAAGACGCGCACTTGCCGAGCGTCAGCGTGACGGAGACGCTGCCCGCCGGCAAGACGTATCAGCAATGGATCGAATCGCAGCTCGATGCGCTCGCGGGCGCGCTGCAAGGATGGCAGCGATGACGCACCACGCCCACGAAGCGCTCGAAGTCGACCGCGTGACGCTGCAACTCGGCGGACGCACGATTCTCAACGACGCGAGCTTCACGGTCCGCACCGGCGAATTCATCGGCGTGCTGGGGCCGAACGGCGCGGGCAAGACCACGCTCATGCGCGCGCTGCTCGGGCTCGTGCCCGTCGCGTCCGGCGCGATCCGCGTGAACGGCGAAGCGGTCGTGCGCGGCAATCCTTCGATCGGCTACATGCCGCAGATTCGCACCGGCCTCGCGAATCGCCGGGTGCTGGGCCGCGATTTCGTCGCGATGGCCGCCGACGGACACCGCTGGGGGTTGGCGCATCGCGATGCGCGCATCCGCGCCGAGGTCGAGCGCGTGCTCGATCTCGTCGGCGCGCGGCAACTGGCTTCGCGGCCGCTGTCGGAGCTATCGGGCGGCGAACGTCAGCGCCTGCTGCTCGCGCAGTGTCTCCTCGGCAAGCCGCGCCTTTTGCTGCTCGACGAGCCGCTCATCAGCCTCGATCCGCGTCATCAGACGGGCGTCGTCGAACTCGTGCGGCGCGTGCAGCGCGAACTCAACATCACCGTGCTGTTTTCCGCGCACGAACTCAATCCGCTTCTGAACTCGCTCGATCGCGTGCTCTATCTGGGCAACGGGCGCGCGGCGCTCGGCACCATCGACGAAGTCATCACGAAGCCGGTGCTCTCGCGTCTCTATGGCTCGCCCATCGACGTGATGCGCGTGAACGGCCGCATCTTCGTGATGTCGGGCGATGTCGAGATCGACAAGCTCGATCACGCGCACGAGGAAGGCGACGAACATGAGCACGAGCATGAGCATGGGCACGGACATGAGCACGGCCACCATCACAGTCACGGCGAATAACAATGTTTGAATACGACTTCATGGTGAACGCGTTCGCGGCGTCGGGAATCGTCGCGGTGCTCTCGGGCATCGTCGGCTACTTTCTCGTGCTGCGCGGGCAGACGTTCGCGGGGCACGCGCTCTCGCACGTCGGCTTCACCGGCGCGACGGGCGCGGTGCTGCTCGGCATGCCGCCCATCTGGGGCATGGTCGGCTTCACGCTAGCGGCAGGCGTCGGCATGGGCGCGCTCGGCGAGCGGCTTTCGGGCCGCGATGTGGCCATCGGCGTGATTCTTTCGCTATCGCTCGGCTTCGGGTTGCTGTTTCTGCACTTCTTCACCGCGTATGCGACACAGGCCACCGCGCTGCTCTTCGGCAACGTGCTCGGCGTCAGTCACGAAACGCTCGCGGTGCTGGCGGGACTGGCGGCCGTGAGTCTTGTCGCGCTCGGAATCATCATGCGGCCACTGCTGTTTGCTTCGTTGCAGCCGGAGCTGGCCGAAGCCAAGGGCGTGTCGCTGCGGCTCGTGTCGGTGCTGTTTCTCGCGATCACCGCGCTCGCGGTGGCGGCGTGCACGCAGATCGTCGGCGTGTTGCTCGTGTTCGCGTTGATGGTCGGGCCTGCGGCGGCGGCGCAGAACGTCACGACGCGCTTGTCGGCAGGGCTGTTGCTCGCGGCGCTCTTCGCGCTCGGGCAGGCGTGGATCGGCCTCACGCTCGCTTACTACACCGACTGGCCGACGAGCTTCTGGATCACCATGCTCGCCGCGCTCGTTTATGGCGCGAGCCTGCTCGCGCGGCGCGGGAACTGACCGGCGCGCGGCGCCGGCCAGCCGTGTCGCATGTTCAGCGGCACAGCACGCGCGCATGATGCGCGATGTGCTCGCCCATGAACGTGGAGATGAAGAAATAGCCGTGGTCGTAGCCTTCGTGCCGGCGCACGGTCACGTCATGCCCCGCGTCGCGCGCATTGCGTTCGAAGACATCGGGATAAAGCTGCTCGGCGAGGAACTGATCCGCCAGCCCCTGATCGATGAGGATGCCCCCCTCGAAGCGCGATGCGGCATCGCCCTTGACGAGTTCGCTCGCGTCGTACTGCTTCCACGCGTCGCGGTCGTCGCCGAGATAGCCGGTGAACGCCTTCACGCCCCACGGACATTGCGACGGCGCGGCGATCGGCGCGAATGCCGACACGCTGCGGTACAGCTCCGGATTGCGCAGCGCGAGCACGAGCGCGCCATGCCCGCCCATCGAATGCCCGAAGATGCCGAGCCGGTCCTCGCGCACCGGCAATTCGCGAAGCACCGCCTCGCGTAAATCCCGCGTGACATACGAATACATGCGATAACGCGCAGCCCACGGTTCGCGCGTCGCATCGACATAGAAGCCCGCGCCGGCGCCGAAGTCCCACGCGTCTTTCTCGCCGGGAATGTCGGCGCCGCGCGGACTCGTGTCCGGCGCGATCAGCGCGATGCCATGCTCGGCCGCGTATCGTTGCGCGCCCGCCTTGATCGGAAACGTCTCTTCCGTGCAGGTGAGGCCGGCAAGATAGAAGAGCGCAGGCACCTTGCCCGACGATGCCTGCTTCGGCAAATAGACGGAAAAGCGCATCGGCAGGCCGATGGATTCCGGCTCGTGCCGATAAATGCGCTGCACGCCATCGAAACAACGGTGCTCTTCGACGAGTTCGAGCATGACGTTCTCCTCGCTCAATAAATGACGACGGAGCGGATCGACTCGCCCTTCTTCATGAGGTCGAAGCCGTCGTTGATCTGATCGAGCTTCAGATGATGCGTGATGAGATCGTCGATATTGATCTTGCCTTCCATGTACCAGTCGACGATCTTCGGCACGTCCGTGCGCCCGCGCGCGCCGCCGAACGCCGAGCCTTTCCACTCGCGGCCCGTCACGAGCTGGAACGGCCGCGTGCTGATTTCCTCGCCCGCCGCCGCCACGCCGATGATGAACGACTGGCCCCAGCCCTTGTGCGTGCATTCGAGCGCCTGACGCATCAGCTTCACATTGCCGACGCATTCGAACGAATAGTCCGCGCCGCCGTCCGTCAACTGGACGATGTGGTCGACCACGTTCTCGACTTCGTTCGGGTTGATGAAGTGCGTCATGCCGAACTTCTTCGCCAGTTCGACGCGGCCCGGATTGATATCGACGCCGATGATCTTGTCCGCGCCGACCATCTTCGCGCCCTGGATCACGTTCAGGCCGATGCCGCCGAGCCCGAACACGACGACGTTCGCGCCCGCTTCGACCTTCGCCGAATACACGACCGCGCCGACGCCCGTCGTCACGCCGCAGCCGATATAGCAGATCTTGTCGAACGGCGCGTCTTCACGCACCTTCGCCACCGCGATCTCCGGCACGACGATGTAGTTCGAGAACGTCGATGTGCCCATGTAGTGAAAGAGCGGCTTGCCGTCGAGCGAGAAGCGCGACGTGGCATCGGGCATCAGACCCTTGCCTTGCGTCGCGCGGATCGCCTGGCAGAGATTCGTCTTGCGCGACAAACAGAACTTGCACTGACGGCACTCGGGCGTATAGAGCGGAATGACGTGATCGCCCTTCTTCACGGTGCCGACGCCCGGCCCGACATCGACGATCACGCCCGCGCCTTCGTGGCCGAGAATCGCCGGGAAAATGCCTTCCGGGTCCGCGCCCGAGAGCGTGTAGTAATCGGTGTGGCAGATGCCTGTCGCCTTCACTTCGATCAGCACTTCGCCCGCGCGCGGGCCTTCGAGATCCACTTCCTCGATGGTGAGCGGCTGACCTGCTTTCCATGCGATTGCGGCTTTTGTCTTCATCGTTCGGTTCCTCGGTTCGATGTCATCGATTCGTTTTCAACGCACGACGTTCAGCACTTCGTAGCATGCGCCCATCGTGTGATAGTCGGTCTTGCCGGCGGGACTCTTTTCATCGCTGTACTGGCGGTTGTCGCGCGTCAGGATGCGATACCACGCGCCGTACTTGTGATCGACGAAATGCGTCCAGCTATAGGTCCACAGGCGTTCGTACTCGGTCCAGTAACGCGCGGCGGATTGCGCATCGCCGTCGCGGTCCGCGCGGTCGGCGAGCAGCGCCGCCGCCGCGAGCGATTCCGCCTGCACCCAGAAGTACTTGTCCTCGTCGTAGAACTTGCCGTCCGGATCGAAGCCGTAGACCATGCCGCCGTGTTCGTTGTCCCATGAGCATTCGAGCGCGCGATCGAAGAGTTCGCGTGCGCGCTCTGCGTGCCACGCTTCAGGGCGATGCCGGTCCAGAATCAGCAGCAGCTTCGCCCATTCCGTCTGATGCCCCGGCTGGAATCCCCACGGCCTGAAGATGTTGCTGCGGTCGCCCTTGTTGTAATCCCAGTCGACGGACCAGTCCGGCTTGTAGTGTTCCCACACGAGACCGCCTGCAAGCGCGGCCTGACGGTTCACCATGTTGTCGGCGATCAGCGCGGCGCGATCGAGATAGCGCGTCTCGCCGGTCGCCTCGAACGCGGCGAGAAAGGCTTCGCACGCGTGCATGTTCGCGTTCTGCCCGCGATACTCCGACACCTTCCAGTCCGCGCTCGCTTCGTCCTTGTAGAGGCCGTGCGGCGCGTCCCAGAAGTGCGTCTCCATCAGGTTCCACGTTTCGTCGAGATACGCGCGCGCTTCGTCGAAGCCGGCTTCGACCGCCTTCGCATACGCGAGCACGACGAACGCGAGGCCGTAGCAGTGATTCGTCGCATCGGTGACTTCACGGCCATCGAGCGTCCATGCATAGCCGCCCGTCTGCGGATTGCGATGAAACTCGCGCAGATAGTCGATGCCGTGCCGCACGCCGCCGCGATACTCCTCCAGGCCGAAGTGCTTGCACGCCATCGCGTAATTGAAGACGAAGCGCGTGCTCGACACGAGGTGCCGCGACTTGCGGTCGTAGATCGTGCCGTCGTTCTTGTAGAAGTGATAGAAGCCGCCTGCGGGGTCCATGCAGTGCGGGTGATAGAAGATCATCGTGCGCAGCGCGTGATCGAGCAGAAATGCGCGCGAGCGGAAATCGGGTTGCGACGGGACGGATGCGGACATGGCGGAAGGTCGATGTTGTAGTGATGAGCCTGACGCGACTGGCACATGAGAAACGTGGCACGCCAGTTTAAGGGCTAACGTGCGCGACGTCAGAACCAGTCTTCGGCGCGCGCGTAGAGCGCGAGAAAGCGCGCGTACCGGGGATCGAGCGCATCGTCGCGCCGCGGACCCGCGACGCGCCGCGCGGACGGCACGAGCGATGCGAGATCGTCCGCGCGCCAGTGTCCGGCCGCCATCGCGCCGATGATCGCCGCGCCGCGCGCCGCCGCGTTCGGGCAATCGACGGCGTGCAATTCGACATCGAGCGCGTCGGCGAGCAATTGACGCCAGCGCGCGTCGATGGAGCCGCCGCCCGCGAGACGCATCGACGTCAATGGCGTGCCGCTGCGCCGTATCGCGTCCAGTCCCGCCCGCAATGCGAATGCCACGCCTTCGAACGCCGCGCGCATCAGCGAGCCGCGCGTGTCGTCGAGACCGAGGCCGAGCCAGCCGCCGCGCGCGCCCGGATTCATCCACGGCGAGCGTTCGCCGCTCAAGTACGGCAGGAAGGTCACGGCGTCGCTGGGGGCGCCCGCGAAGGCGTCGTCGTAGGCGGCGGGCCATGCCGCGTAGCCGAGCCAGCCGCGCACCGCTTCGAGCGCCACGCCGACGTTCTGCATCGCGGCCATGCGATACCACGCGGGCGTTCCGGTCGCCGCGCGATAGCCATGCAGCCCGCGCACGCGAGGCGGCGCTTCCTTGCACATGACGACGATCTGCCCGCCGCTGCCCGTGGTGAGCAGCGCATCGCCATCGGCGACGAGGCCGCTGCCGAGCGCGGCGCAAGGCGTGTCGCCCGCGCCGACGGCCATCGGAATGCCGGCGCGAAGTCCCAGTTCGGAAGCCGCTTGCGCCGACAACGCGCCGCCCGCCGCGTCCGACGCCAGCACGGGCGCGAACCACTCGCGCGGCAATCCGAGCCTGTCGATGAGCGCCGCGTCCCATTCGCCCGATGGCGCCGCGAGCGCGGTCGCGCAGGCATCGGATGGATCGGTGGCGAACGCGCCGCCGAGCCGCGCGCGCAGCCAGTCCTTCGGCTGCAACGCCCAGCGCATGTCGGCGGCGAGCGCACGTTCGTTCATCGAGAGCCAGCGCAACAGCGGTCCGGCCATGCCCGGCGCGACGGGATTGGGCTGCGAGTCCGGCCACGCGTCGACGAGTGCGCTCGCGCGCGTGTCGGGCCAGAGCATCGCGGGACGCAACGCGCGGCCATCGGTGGCGGTGGCGACGACGCCATGCATCTGCCCGGAGAAGCCGATGGCCGCGACCGCATCGCGTTCGCCGGGCGGCAAGCGCGACGCGGCATCGACGAGCGCGGCGTACCACGCATCGGCGGATGTCTCGGCCCAGCCGGGATGCGCGCTCGTCACCGCATAGGCCGCGCTCGACGACGCGATCTCGCGCGCGCGGTCATCGACGATCGTGAGCTTGAGGGAGCCGGTACCCAGATCGATGCCGAGAAAACGCATGAATGAGTCCATCGAAAAGACGTTAGGGAAAACGCGCGAATCGCGGGTAAACCCCGCCGCGAGCGCGCCACGCACGAAAACGGACTATACGCGCGCCGTGATGACCGCCATAACCACGCGCCGGCAAAAGCAGCCTTTCTTCATACGACGCGAGCCTCGCGGCAAGCACCGGACCCCTTGCGGCAAGGGCTTTTCCGCGATGTTGCCGCACGCCGCGCGCGTTTTCCATATCGGCTGGCGAACGCGACGTATAGCGCCGGGTGGTCTTGTTCGCGCATTTTTTCGCACTTACCGTGGAGGCCAATCAATGCAGAGGCAAATAAGGAGACAGACATGGCATCGAGCGCGAGCCACCCGAAGGTCCACCCATGCGATGAACGGCTGCCAACCGGCCAGTTGTTGACGCTGGGAATACAGCACGTCCTCGTCATGTACGCGGGCGCGGTCGCGGTGCCGCTGATCCTCGGCGCGGCGATGCATCTCACGAAGGATCAAGTCGCGTTTCTGATCAGCGCGGACCTTTTTTCATGCGGCGTCGCGACGTTGATCCAGACGCTCGGCCTGTGGATCTTCGGCATCCGCCTGCCGGTCATCATGGGCTGCACGTTCGCCGCCGTCGGCCCGATGGTCGCCATCGGCACGAATCCGTCGCTCGGCATTCTCGATGTATTCGGCGCGACCATCGCGGCGGGCGTGATCGGCATCTTTCTCGCACCGATGATCGGCAAGCTGTTGCGGTTCTTTCCGCCGGTCGTGGTCGGCACGGTGATCGCGGTGATCGGGCTTTCGCTGATGGGCGTCGGCATCAACTGGGCGGCGGGCGGCGTCGGCAATCCGGACTACGGCAATCCGGTCTATCTGCTGCTCTCGCTCGTCGTGCTTTCGCTGATCCTGCTCATCAACAAGTTCGCGCGCGGCTTCGTCGCGAATATCTCGGTGCTGCTCGGGATCGTCGCGGGCTTCGTGATCGCCGCGATGCTCGGGCGCGTGAACATGGATGGCGTCGCGCATGCGCCGTGGGTCGGCATCGTGCTGCCGTTCCACTTCGGCCTGCCGCACTTCGATGCGCTCTCGGTCGCGACGATGGTCATCGTCATGTTCGTGACGTTCATCGAATCGACCGGCATGTTCCTCGCGGTCGGCGATCTCGTCGAGCGTCCGGTCGATCAGAAGGCGCTCGTGCGCGGCTTGCGTGTCGATGGCCTCGGCACGCTCATCGGCGGCGTGTTCAATTCGTTCCCGCATACGTCGTTTTCGCAGAATGTCGGGCTGATCGGCGTGACGGGCGTAAAAAGCCGCTTCGTCTGCGCGACGGGCGGCGTGATTCTCGTCGTGCTCGGCCTCTTTCCGAAGATGGCGCAGGTGGTCGCATCGGTGCCGCCGTTCGTGCTCGGCGGCGCGGGCATCGTGATGTTCGGCATGGTCGCGGCGAACGGCATCAAGGTGCTTTCCAAGGTCGACTTCACGAAGAATCACCACAACCTGTTCATCGTCGCGGTGAGCGTGGGCCTCGGTCTCGTGCCGGTGGTCGCGCCGAAGTTCTTCTCGCAACTGCCGCACGCGCTCGAGCCGATTCTTCACAGCGGCATTCTTCTGGCGTCGGTGTCGGCGGTGATCCTGAATATCGTGTTCAACGGTGTGCGCAAGGAACGCGATGCGCGCTGCGAGATTCGTCACGCCGGGCATGAGTTCGACGGCACGGCGCACGCGTCGGAAGCGCAGTAACGAAGGTTTGTGGCGGAGTGTTGCGGGTTGTGATGGGTTGAAGCGCCGCGGTGAAAGCCGCGGCGCTTTTTTTCGCGACGGCGCGCGAAAAAAAAGGCCCGACACACGGTCGGGCCTTGCAGCTTCGAAGCACGCTATGGGCGGGAAACCATCAACCCGCCGCAGCCGATGAAGCCGCGCGCGGCGCACTCGCCGCGCCGACATCGGCGGGCGCATCGGCCGGGCGCGGCTGATCGCCGGTGTGCTCGACCCAGCCGCCGCCGAGCGCCTGATACAGCGTGACCAGATTCGCGAGCCGCTCGGTGCGCGCGGTGATGAGCGTCTGCTGCACCGAATACAGGTCCTGCTGCGCGGTCAGCACATTCAGATAACTATCGACACCTTGCCGATACCGCATCGTCGACAAATCCAGCCGGCGCTGTTGAGCCGCCGTGTCGCGCTCGAGCGCCTTGATCTGCTGATCGTAGGTGCCGCGCGCGGCGAGGCCGTCGGCGACATCGCGGAACGCGGACTGAATCGCCTTCTCGTACTGCGCGATCTGGATGTTCTTCTGGATATTCGCGAGATCGAGGTTCGCCTGATTCTGGCCGCCCTCGAAAATCGGCAGCGTGATCGTCGGCGCGAAACTCCATGCCGCTGAGCCGGGCTTGAACAGGCCGCCGAGCGTCGGGCTCAGCGTGCCGAAACTGCCTGTGAGCGAAATGCTCGGGAAGAACGCCGCGCGCGCCGCGCCGATATTCGCATTGGCCGCAAGCAGGTTCTGCTCGGCTTCCATGATGTCCGGACGACGCGTCAGCAAGTCGGACGGCAAGCCCGCCGGAATGTCGGTGAGCAGGTCCTGTTCGTTGAGCGACATGCCGGTCGGGATATCGTCCGGAATCGGCTCGCCGATCAGCAGCACGAGCGCGTTGACCGCTTGCGCCCGCGCGCGCTGCTGCGCCTGCAGATTCGACGCCGCCGTTTCGACCACCGTCTGCGACTGGCTCAGATCGAGTTCGGACGCCGTGCCGTTGTCGAACTGCAGCTTGACGATGTTGTACGACTCCTGCGTCGTCTTGAGCGTCTGCTCCGTGACTTGCAGAAGATCGTCGGCCTGCAGCACTTGCAAATACTGCGAGGCCACTTGCGACACCAGCAGGATTTCCGCCGCCTTGCGCGCATACGCGGTCGAGAAATACTGCGCGAGCGCCTGATCCTTCAGGCTTTGCACGCGGCCGAAGAGGTCCAGTTCCCACGACGCGTTGAGGCCCACCGAGTAGCTGCGCGAGATCGTCTGGTTAAAAAACGACAGGTCGCGCGGCGTGCGCTGCACCGACGGGCCCGCCTGCGCCGCGATTGCCGGGAACAGTTCCGAGCGCACGATGCGGTACTGCGCCTGCGCTGCCTGAATGTTCAGCACCGACACGCGCAGATCGCGATTGTTCGAGAGCGCGATGTCGATGAGACGCTGCAGCCGCGCATCGACGAAGAAGTCGCGCCAGCCGATGTCGGCCGCCGCGACGCCGTTCGCGCTGCGCGCGCCCGCGTCCGCTGCGCCCGGCTGCGTCGAATACACGCCGCCGGCCGGGAAGTTCGCCGACACGGGCGGCGCGGGACGCTCGTACTTGGGCGCCATCGAGCAGCCCGTCGCAAGCGCCGCGATGGCCGCGGCAATCAGAGAAAGTCTACGCATTTCAGTGTCCTTCGTTGCCTGAGCCGCCGCCATCGCGCGGATGCTGCTGTTCAGGATGATGCTGCTCGTAATGCTCGAGCGCCGTCTCCGGATTTTCCTTCTCGCCGCTGAACTGCGCGCGGATCACGACGAAGAACATCGGGACCATGAAAATCGCGAGGAACGTCGCGGTCAGCATCCCGCCGATCACGCCGGTGCCGATCGCGTGCTGGCTCGCGGACCCCGCGCCGTTGCTGATCGCAAGCGGCATCACGCCGAGAATGAACGCGAGCGACGTCATCAGAATCGGACGCAAGCGCAGACGCGCGGCTTCCATCGCCGCTTCGATCGGCCCCATCTTCTCCGACATCTGCAGCTCGCGCGCGAACTCCACGATCAGAATCGCGTTCTTCGCCGACAAGCCCACCGTGGTCAACAAGCCGACCTGGAAGAACACGTCGTTTTCGAGGCCGCGCAGCGTCACCGCGAGCAGCGCGCCGATCACGCCAAGCGGCACCACCATGATGACCGAGAACGGAATCGACCAGCTTTCATACAGCGCCGCGAGACACAGGAACACGACGAGAATCGAGATGCCGTAAAGGATCGGCGCCTGCGAACCCGACTGGATTTCCTGATACGAGAGACCCGTCCACTCGTAGCCGATGCCGGCCGGCAGCTTCGCGGCAAGCGTCTGCATGGCCTGCATCGCCTGACCGGTGGATTTGCCCGGACCCGCCGCGCCCTGGATTTCGATCGACGAAATACCGTTGTAGCGTTCGAGCTTCGGCGAACCGTAAGTCCAGTCGCCCGTGGCGAACGCGGTGAACGGCACCATCCCGCCCGATGCGTTGCGCACGTACCAGTCGCTCATGTTCTCCGGCGTCATGCGGAACGGCGCGTCGGCCTGCAAGTACACCTTCTTGATCCGGCTGTCGGTATCGAGGAAGTTGTTCACGTACTGCGACGCCCACGCGATCGAGAACGTCTGATCGATCGAAGCGGCCGTGACGCCCAACGCGAGCGCCTTCTCGCGGTCGATGTTCACCTTGAACTGCGGCGTGTCGTTCAGGCCGTTCGGACGCACCTGCGCGAGCGTCGGGTCCTGCGCCGCCATGCCGAGCAGCTGGTTGCGCGCCGCCATCAGCGCGTCGTGGCCTACGCCCGCGCGATCCTGCAGCTCGAAGTCGAAGCCCGCCGCCGTGCCGAGTTCCGGAATCGACGGCGGATTGACCGGGAACACCGTCGCGTTCTTGTAGCCCGCGAAGCGCCCGAACAGCCGGCCGACGAGCGCCTGCACCTTCTGGTCGCCCTTCTGGCGCTGCCCGTAGTCCTTCATGCGCACGAACACGAGACCCGCGTTCTGCCCGCGGCCCGCGAAGCTGAAGCCGTTCACCGAGAAGGTCGATTCGACGATCGCGCTTTCCTGATTCAGCAGATAGTCGGACACGTCCTTCAGCGCGCGCGCCGTGGTTTCCTGCGTCGAGCCGGCCGGCGTCTGAACGAGCACGAACATGGTGCCCTGGTCTTCGTCAGGCAGGAACGACTTCGGCAGCTTCACGAACAGCAGGCCGACCGCCACGATCACCACCAGATAGATGATGAGCCAGCGCCCCGAGCGCTTGATGACGTGATACACGCCCGAGTGATACTTGTCGCGGCTCTTGTCGAACGTGCGGTTGAACCAGCCGAAGAAGCCCTTCTTCGCTTCGTGGTGGCCTTCCGGAATCGGCTTGAGAATGGTCGCGCACAGCGCCGGCGTGAGAATCAGCGCGGTCAGCACCGAGAGCACCATCGCGGAGACGATCGTGAGCGAGAACTGCCGGTAGATCGCGCCCACCGAGCCGCCCGAAAGCGCCACCGGCACGAACACCGCCGACAGCACGAGCGCCACGCCCACGAGCGCGCCGGTGATCTGCCCCATCGCCTTGCGCGTCGCCTCGCGTGGCGGCAAGCCTTCCTCCGCCATCACCCGCTCGACGTTTTCCACGACCACGATCGCATCGTCCACCAACAGGCCGATGGCGAGCACGAGACCGAACATCGACAGCGTGTTGATCGAGAAACCGACCGCCGCCATGATCGCGAACGTGCCGAGCAGCACGACCGGGACCGCGATGGTCGGAATCAGCGTGGCCCGCAGGTTCTGCAGGAACAGATACATCACGAGGAACACCAGCACGATGCCTTCGATCAGCGTCTTGACCACGTCCTCGATGGACAGGCGCACGAACGGGGTAGTGTCATACGGATACTTGACCACAAGTCCGTTCGGGAAGTACTTCGACAACTCGTCGATCTTCTGGCGCACGGCCTTCGCGGTGGCGAGCGCGTTGGCGCCCGTCGCGAGCTGAATGCCGAAGCCCGCCGCCGGCTGGCCGCTGTACTTGGTGTCGAAGTTGTAGTTTTCGCCGCCGAGCTCGATGCGCGCGACATCCTTCAGACGCACTTGCGAGCCGTCCTGATTCACCTTCAGCAGCACGTTGCCGAACTGCTCGGGCGTCGAAAGCAGCGTCGCTTCCGTGATGGTCGCCTGCAACAGTTGCCCCGGCACCGACGGCGTGCCGCCGAGCGAGCCGCCCGCGACCTGAACGTTCTGCGCCTGCAGCGCGCTTTGCACGTCCACCGGCGTGAGGCCGAAGTTGTTCAGCTTGTCCGCGTTGAGCCAGATGCGCATGGCGTACTGCGAGCCGAACAGCGTCACCGTGCCGACGCCGTCGAGACGGCTGACCGGATCCTGGATGTGCGACGCCACGTAGTTCGCGAGGTCGTACTTGCTCATGCTGCCGTCCTGCGAGACGAACGCCAGCACGAGCAGGAAGCTGTTGCTCGACTTCGTGACCTTCGTGCCGAGCTGCTGCACGATCTGCGGCAGAAGCGGCGTGGCGAGCTGCAGCTTGTTCTGCACCTGCACCTGCGCGATGTCCGGGTTCGTGCCGGGCGCGAACGTCAGCGTGATGGTCGCGGTGCCGGAGTCGTCGGACGTGGAGGACAGATACAGCAAGTGGTCGAGGCCGCTCATCTGCTGCTCGATCACCTGCGTGACGGTGTTTTCCACCGTCTTCGCCGATGCACCGGGGTACGTCGCGCTGATCTGGACGGCCGGCGGCGCGATGGTCGGATACTGCGCGACCGGCAGGGTGAAGATGGCCGCGATACCCGCGAGCATCAAAACGATGGCGATCACCCACGCGAAAATCGGGCGATCGATAAAGAACTTTGCCATGAGGCGGGCTCCTGGTTTTACGCGCCCGAGGCAGCAGAGGCGGGCTGAGCGGACGAAGCGGGCTGCGCGGCTTGCGCGCTGCTCGCCTGCGATGCTCCGTCCGCGGGCGCTGCGGGCAGTTGCGCGGGCACGGTCTTGACTTCCATGCCCGGACGCGCCTTGTCGACGCCCTGCACGATCACACGGTCGCCCGCATTGAGGCCGCTATCGACCACCCAGTTCTGACCGTAGGTGCCGGACGTCACGAGCTGGCGCAGCGCCACCTTGTTGTCCGGACCGACGACGAGCGCCGTCGGCGTGCCCTTCTGGTCATGCGTGATGCCGATCTGCGGCACGACGATCGCGTTCGGATTCACGCCCTCTTCGATGCGGGCGCGCACGAACATGCCGGGCAAGAGCACGCGGTCCGTGTTCCGGAAAATGGCGCGCACGGTGACGGAGCCGGTGGTCGGATCGACGGTCACGTCGGTGAACTGGAGCTTGCCGTTTTCGGCATAGACGCGGCCGTCTTCCAGCACCAGCGAGACTTTCGCGGCGTTCGGGCCGCTCGTCGTCAGGCGGCCCTGCTGAATCTGGCGGCGCAGCTTGAGACCGTCGAGGCTCGATTGCGTGAGATCGACGTACATCGGGTCGAGCTGCTGGACGGTTGCCATCAGCGTCGCCTGGCTCGCCTGCACGTATGCGCCCGGCGTGACCTGCGAAATGCCGACCTGACCCGTCACCGGCGACACGACGTCCGTATAGCCGAGGTTGATCGCGGCGGTGTCGACGGCGGCCTTGCCCGCGGCGACGTCGGCGGCGGCCTGGCCTTGCGAGGCGACCGCGTTGTCGTAGTCCTGCTTGCTGACCGCGTTCGCCGCGACGAGCACCTTGTAGCGGTTGGCCTGCGCGGTGGTCGACGCGAGGTTCGCCTGCGCCTTCGCGAGCGACGCCTTCGCGTTGTTCAACTGCGCGATGTACGGCGCCGGGTCGATCTTGTAGAGCCGCTGGCCGGCCTTGACGATGCTGCCTTCGGTGAACTCGCGGCGCTGCACGACGCCGTCGACGCGCGCCCGCACCTGCGCGACGAGGTAGGCGCTCGTGCGGCCAGGCAGTTCCGTCGTGACCGGCACGGCGGCGGGCTGGATCGTCACGACGCCGACTTCGGGCGTCTGCGGCGGCGGCGCCGACTGCTTTTGTCCGCATGCCGCGAGCAGCATGGCAGCCGTTGCGGCACTGACGAGGTGATAGGGAACCCTTTCGAAGCGCATGGAGCGACCTCTGTTCGTAACTGATAGCGAATAAAAACGCGCGCATCGGGAAGACCGCGCCTCGACGGACGAGGCGGATCTCTTTTGAACGCGATGCGCGCATCTGCGAGCGAGCGGCGCGCGCCGTACTAAAGCGCCAGCGCCGCGGGAGATTCTGAACAACGATGGTGACGGTGATGAACCGGCGGAAGTGCCGCGGTCTTGACGTGGCGTGGGGTGGTATTATAAATACATTCACGAATGAATGTATAAGTCCATCAACGCATAAGTTACGGCTGTAACGAAATGTTCACCGCGTAAAGCTCGACAAAAGCGGTACGCCGTTTCCCTCAATTCACGCTTCGCCCCTCGCGCCGCAGTTCCGCTGCCGGCGGCAAGCCGCAGTATCACGATATGGTCAGACGAACCAAGGAAGAAGCGCAGGAGACGCGCAACCGCATTCTGGACGCCGCCCAGCGCGTCTTTTATGAAAAAGGCGTGTCGCGCACGTCGCTCGCGGACATCGCGCACGCGGCGGGCGTCACGCGCGGCGCGATCTACTGGCATTTCGCGAACAAAGGCGATCTATTCAACGCCATGTTCGCCCGCAGCCTGCTTCCGCTCGACGAACTCGTCGAGGCCACGCTCGACGGCAAGGAGCCGGACCCGCTCGCGCACATCCGCGAGATTTTTGTCTGGTGCATGCGCAACATCACCGAGGACGAGCAGCGCCGCCGCGTGTTCGACATTCTGTTTCTGAAGTGCGAATTCGTCGAAGAGATGGGGCCGGTGCGCGAGCGCCAGCAGAACAACATGCGCGACGGCATGGAACGCATCGCGCGGGCGCTGCGCAACGCCATCGACAAGGCGCAGCTTCCCGCCGCGCTCGACGTGCGCCGCGCCACCACGCTGCTCCACGCGCTTTTCACGGGCATCCTGCACGACTCGCTGATGCTGCCCGACAGCGTCGATCCCGCGAACGACGCCGAAGCGCTCATCGACGCCTGCTTCGACGCGCTGCGCGCGAGCCCCGCGCTGCTCACGACGACGCTCGACTGAGGCTTTCCTCTACCGCGCGGTCGCACGCGTCCGCTGATTCGACGCGTAGATGTTGTCACGCGCGGGCGGCTCGCCGCTTTCGAGCGCGGCGATCCATTCGTCGGTGCGGAGCACGGCCGCGAAGCGCGACTGCATCACAACCGTGAACACGCGATGAATCTCCTCCGCGCTCGCCCGGCCCGCGCGGTTTTCGTACGGCACGGCGCCGGTCGCATCGACGAGAAATTCCACCGCGAGGCCCGCGTGCACCGCATGACGCACGGTGGAATCGTCGCAATTGTGGGTCATGTAGCCGGCAATCACGATCGTGTCGATGTCGTTCGTCTCGAGCCACTGCGCGAGATCGGTGCCTGCGAACGCGCTCGGCAGCGACTTCTCGACGTAATGCGCGCGCGGGCGCGAAGCCACCGACTCATGCAACTCCGCCATCGCCGAGCCGCGCGCGAAGATCGGCGCGGTGGCCGGCGCGAAGTTCTGCACGACGACGATCGGCACGCCGTGCGCGTCGGCGGCATCCATCGCGCGCGAGATGTTCGCGAGCGAGACGTTCACATCGGGATATTCGATCGGCAGATTGCCGGTGACGTACTCGTTCTGCACGTCGATGACGATCAGGGCGCGGCGCGGCATGGTCTCGTTCCTTTCGGCGAACTTTGGGGAGGAACGCAGGACTTTAGCGCCGATCGCCGTTCAGTGCAGGCTTCCGCGCTCCGCGAAGAACGCGAGCAGCGCGACGAGCACGAGCATCGCCGCCCACGCCCAGCCGTGCAGCCCGAACGGATGCGGCTCCTGCCGTTGATCGCGCTGCTGTTGCGCGAACGGATGCGCGCCCAGCCGATGCCTGAGCACGCCGCTCGCGGCGGCGTCGCCGGGCGAGCCGTGGACCGCGCGCGCGGTCGAAGCCGGACGACGCGAGAATGCCGCCGACATCGCGCCGGGGCGCAGGAAAAGGTGCCGGCGCGCGTCGCGTCGTTCGCGCATCGAGGGCAAGCCGTGCTTCGCGCGCACGACTTCGCAGAATTCGGCGAAGAAATCGTCGGCGCCTTCGCGCAACGCGTTTTCGATCTGGCGCGGGGGCAAGCCGGCGAGCGGCCCGGACACCGTCGCCCAGACGGTGTATTCGATCCACGTGGCGTGTCCGCCGTCGTCGGCATTGAGCGCAACCGCGATCTGACCGCGCAGCGAACCGACCCCCTCGCCGCGGGCCTTGAAACTCAGCGTGCGCGCGTAGGCGGCATCGCTCGCGTGGCCTGGGGCGCCGTCCTCCGCGCCCTGCCGCGTGCGCCCGGCCGGATGCGCGCGCACTTCGTAACGCGCCCTCAGCGCGCCGAGCGGCACGACCAGCGTGAGCGCATGTTCGCCGGACGGCGTGCGCGTGAACGATTCGCAATGGTCGAGACTCGCGCGCAACAGCGCGAGATCGCCGAGCGCGGACTGGACGTGCGCCGGCTCGAGCGGCACGCGCAACGCTTCGGTGACTTCCATCGGCGTCTCCGGGACAAGGACCGCATTCGTTCGTTATGGACGCTCGCGCCCGCCGTGTCTGTGCGCCGGCTCGCCTAAGAAGTCTCGTCGATGCGATCGACCCGCGTCGGATAAAACGCGAGATAGCCCTTGATCTCGATTGCGCCGTCGAGCGGGCTTTCGTAGCTCCACGCCGCGTTCTCGACGGGGCCGTCCTCGGTCAGCAGATGGTAGTAGGTGGCGTCGCCCTTGTACGGGCAATGCGACGTGTAAATGGAGCGCTCGAGCCGCGCCATGTTCACGTCGGCGCGCGGAAAATAGTGAACGATGTCGTGACCCGTTTCGCTGAGCGTCAGCGACGCGTGCGTGTCCGCGTACGTGACGCCCTGATGGATCACGCGGCAGCGCCGGGGGCTCGGCGCAATCTCGATGCGGTGCGCCTTCTGGCCGTCGTTCAGATCCGTGCTCATCGTGGTGTCCTCCGCGCATGACCGTCGAGAGAGAGTCGCGAGGCGCGGCGGCGCGCCGCGTTCACAAAAAAGCCACGAGCCGGCAAGCGACTCGTGGCTTCATTATGAGACAAACTTCCGCCGCGAGGGAGAGCGGAATCGAATCGCGGCGCTAGCGCATCATTGAATATTCCAGTGGAACGCCGCCTTCGCCTTGCCGGGACCGGCCACGCTGACGGATTGCTTCTTCTCCTGATCCTTGTATTTGGCATAGACGGTGTAGCTGCCCGGCGGGAGCTTGACAAGCATGTACGGACCCATCGATTCCGTATTCAACACTTCGCCGCTCTGCCCGCCCTTGCCGCCGACGATACGCACCTGCACGCCCGACAGATAATCGGCGGTCGGCCCGGTGAAGCGCAGCGACAACGGCCAGTGTGCCTGTTCGCGCAACAATGCGCGCGATTCGTCGAGGCCGACGCCGCCCGACGTGTACGAAACGTCCCCTTGCTGCTGGATCTGCGGCAGCCCACCGCCGTTGGCGTTGCCCGCGCTGCCCGTGTCGCTCGTGCCGGCGCTCGCGGCGTTGGCCGCATTGCCCGCGTTACCCGCGTTGCCCGCATTACCCGACTGTTGCGCCCAGGCGCCGCTCGCGAGACCCGCCGACAGCGCCGCCGCCAGCAGCGTCGCTGCCAGCTTGCCCGTTTTGTTCGTCATCTTGTTGGCTCCTTGATTCGATGTCGCCGTGCGCGAAACGCACGAGCGACCTCACGCCCGATGCGCGAATCACGCGACGGGGCCCCGGCATGCGACAGAGCATGCTTCGTGCCCGCATCGCGTGTCCGGGGCCACCGGCGGGGTGCCGTGACGCCGCGCGCGTCAGCCGAGATCGACCGGCACGAAGATCTGCGCGTCGTCGCGCTGGATCAGCAGCGCGATGCTGTCGCCGGCATGCGAAACCATCGATTTCAACTGCTGCACGGTGGTGACCGGCTGGCCGTTGACGGCGAGAATCACGTCGCCCGGCTGAATGCCCGCGCTCGCCGCCGCGCCGTTCGCCTGCTGCACGACGAGTCCGCGGGAAGCCGCGCCCTGCTGCTTTTCTTCGGGCGTGAGCGGGCGCACCGCGACCCCGAGACGCGTATCCTGCGACGCGCCGCCGTCATCGCCATTCACGTTCGCGCTCGCGGTCTTTGCATCCTTGAGCGCGCCGATGGTCACGTTCAGTTCCTTCGTGCCCTTGTCGCGCCACACTTGCACCTTCGCCGACGTTCCCGGCGAGAGGCTCGCCACTTGCGACGGCAGCGACGTCGAGTCCGCCACCGGCACGCCGTTGAGCGCGGTGATGACATCGCCCGGCTGGAGACCGCCCTTCGCGGCCGGTCCGCCCGGCTCGACGGAACTCACGAGCGCGCCTTGCGGCGAACTCATGCCGAAGGAGTTGGCGAGCGTCTGGTTCATCGCCTGCACGGTCACGCCGAGACGGCCGCGATCGACGTGGCCGGTCTTGATGAGCGCGTCCTTGACCTTGATCGCCTCGTTGATCGGGATGGCGAACGAAAGCCCCTGAAAGCCGCCCGTCTGCGAGTAGATCATCGAATTGATGCCGATGACTTCGCCCTGCAGATTGAAGAGCGGCCCGCCCGAATTCCCCGGATTCACGGGCACGTCGGTCTGGATGAAAGGCGTGTAGTTCTCGTTGGGCAGCGCACGCGACTTCGCGCTGATGATGCCCGAGGTCACCGTGTTGTCGAAGCCATAAGGCGAGCCGATCGCGACAACCCACTGGCCGACCTTGCTGCCGTTGGGATCGCCGATCTTGACCGTCGGCAGATTCTTCGCGTCGATCTTGAGCACGGCGACGTCCGACTGCTTGTCCGCGCCGATCACCTTCGCGCGATATTCGCGTTTGTCCGTGAGCTTGACGGTGACGATATTCGCGTTGTCGACGACGTGCGCGTTCGTGAGGATGTAGCCGTCGCTGCTCACGATGAAGCCGGAGCCGAGACCTTCGCTCGGACGATCGGCCGCGCCGCCGTCGCCGCCCATGCCGGGGACGTTGCCGTAGAAGCGCTTGAAGAATTGGTAGAACGGATCGTCGGGATCCATCGGCAACTGGTTGGCATTGCCGCGGCGCGCGGACGTCTGCTTCACGACGTGCTTCGCGCTGATATTCACGACCGCCGGGCCATACGTCTCGACGAGGCCGGAGAAATCGGGCACGCCCGTCTTGGCGGCGGCTTCGGCGGGCATCATCGCGGCCTGGGCCGGCGCGATGACCTGCGGCGCGGGAACGTTGTTGTGACCGGCGACATAGCCCGCCGACAAGGCCACGGCGACCGCGGCTGCGACGGCGCTGCGGGTGAGGATCTTCGCTTTCATCGTGTGCTCCTGATTCCTGATAACGGGTGTATTCACGGATGAGCCAAGATTACGAGACGTCGCTTAAACCTTTCTTAAAGCGCACGGCGCATAAAAAAAGGCGGCTGCCCTTTCGGACAGCCGCCCCTGCGTTGTCAGCCGCGGATGCGCCTGGCGCTTAGAACTCGTAGCCGACTTGACCGCGCACGCCGGTGTCGCCGCTCGGCGTGATCGATGCAGCCGCGTTCACGAGCCAGCGATTGTTCTGCGAGCGATACGTGCCGCCGAGACCGATTGCCGTGTAGCCCTTGTAGTTCGCGACGCCTGCCGCGACCACCGTCTTGCCCGGCTGGCTCGGCGTGAGGTTCGGCATGGCCATCGCGGAGGCGACGCCCGCGAACGCCTGACGCGCGACCGTGTTCACGTTGCTCTGCACCGCGTTCAACTGGTTCATGTTGACCGCGTCCGTACCCTTCACGCCGGGCGCGACGTTCGTGAGACGGCGCTCGTTGCCCGCCGAGCCGATCGACACCGTGTTGTCTTCGTCGGCGACCGAGCCGCTGCCGAGCGCGACCGAATTACTGCCCGACGCGACCGCGCCGTTGCCCATTGCCGTTGCGTCCTTGCCGCTCGCGATGGCCGGCGTATCCGTCTTGTCCGAGGCGAGGATGCTCGTCGATCCGGCGAAGTTTTGCACGCTTTGCGAGAGGCTGTCGAGCTGCTGATTGGTCGCGTAGAGCTGCGAACCGTTGACCGCGTCCGTGCTGTCCGCGCTGAGCGCGCCCGCCGCCACGCCCGTCACCGTGCGCACGCCTTGCGTGCCCGTCATGTCGACGACCGTGCCGTCGTTGTCCTTCGCGACGGTGATGGTGCGCGTCGTTGCGTCCTGACGCACGAGGCCGACGTTGCCGGAGTTGATCGCGTTGTTGATGTTGCTGATGTCGGTCGTGTTCTTCGAGATATCGGCGGTGTTCTGCGCGACGTTCGTGTTGAGGTTCGCGATATCGGCAGTGTTCTGCGCGACGCTCGTGCTCAGGTTGGCGACGGTCTGATTCGTGGCGTACAGCTGCGAGCCGTTGACCGCGTCCGTGCTGCTGGCGTTCAGCGCGCCCGCCGACACGCCCGTCACGGTGCGCGTGCCTTGCGTGCCGGTCATGTCGACGACGGTGCCGTCGGTGTCCTTCGCCACGGTGATGTTGCGCGAGGTCGCGTCTTGCTGAACGAGGCCGATCTGTCCGTTGGTGATCGCCGTGTTCAGGTTGGCGATGTTGCCGTTGAGCGTGCCGAGCGCGTTGTCGACGTTCGTGAACGCTGCGCCGACGTTCGTGGCCGCGCCGGTGGTGCCGTTGATCGAGTTGGCGTTGGTGAGTGCGAAGCTCGGAGCGGAGATCGTGCCGTCGCTGTTGACCGTCGAGCCGGCGCCAAGCGCGCTGGCGGTCGAGGAAGCGAGACCATAGAGCTGCGAGCCGTTGACCGCGTCCGTGCTGCTGGCGTTCACCGCGCCCGCCGACACGCCCGTCACGGTGCGCGTGCCTTGCGTGCCAGTCATGTCGACGACGGTGCCGTCGGTGTCCTTCGCGACGGTGATATTGCGCGTCGTCGCGTCTTGCTGAACCAGGCCGATCTGACCGTTGATGATCGCCGTGTTCAGGTTGTTGAAGTCGCCGCCGAGCGTGCCGAGCGCCTTGTCGACGTTCGTGAACGCTGCGCCGACGTTGGTGGCCGCGCCGGTGGTGCCGTTGATCGCGTTCGCGTTGGTGAGTGCGAAGCTGGGAGCGGAGATGGTGCCGTCCGCATTCAGCGTCGAGCCGGCGCCAAGGGCGCTCGCAACGCTATTGGCCGTACCCTTCAACTGACCGAAATTCACGGAATCGGTATTGGCGGTGCCAGCGGCGAGATTCGTGACCTTGCCGTTGTTCATCTGGATGTTTGCGCCCGACTGTGTGACGGTCAACGCATTGTTGTTCGTATCCGCTCCGTTGATGAACTGGTAGCCGCCGACAGACATGTTCTGGTTGGCGATCGCGACCGCGCCAGTTTGCGTGACGACGTTATAGCCCGCCGTATTGCTGCTGCTTGCGCAGTCTTCCATTCCGACGGTAGTGAAGGACTTGCCGGAAAGATACTGACATTGACCGGGGTCGACCACGCCGAAGTCCATGTCGTTGACGATGAGAGGCGCGGCCGCCGAGGCCGTCATCGGCGCACCAATGCCCACGGCGCCGACGGCGACGAGAGCGGGAACGACTTTCGAAAAAAACTGCAATTGCAGGGGCGAGCTAAGGAAGACTTTTTTCATGAGAAACCGAAGAACCGAACGAACGAATAGATGAAGTCAAGAAACGCTGCCCTGCCGACTAAGCCGGCCAGCCTTCCTGCGAGCTGCGCCGAGGGCCCAATGCAAGGAGGACCGCACGAAGCGTCCTTTTCCCGGTCGTTGCGACTGGCAACGATCAGCCTTCATCGACGGTCTGCCGTTTAGCCGACAGAACGAGAGAAAAGCTGAATGCGGCAGCGAGGTGTGAAATTTAGACGCGTCCAACCCGGACTCACATAGGCGCGCTCCGAATAATGCTCGAACGCGTCCATAGACATCCGTCTAAAAATGGGCTTTCATTTGTAAAAAATGAATGGAATCGGTGAAATGCCGATTCCAGCGCCCGCTGGAGGCATGAGGACGCGTCATTGCCTCGGCCATCGCCGAGAACGCTTTATGCGCGTGAGATCGTTAGTTTTCCTGCACATTTGCCGCAAGCGTTGCGCCTTCGAATTCGCAATGCCCTTTAGAACCGAATAGACGCCTTCAGCCCGCCCGCCTTCGATTCGCTCAGCTCGACGCTCGCGCCGTGCTGCTCCGCGATCCGCCTGACGATCGCAAGCCCGAGCCCGCTGCCGGCCACGTCCGTGCGCGCGCGATTCGCGCTCTGGCCCACGCGGTAGAACCGGTCGAACACCCTTTCTCGTTCTTCTTCTGGAATGCCCGGCCCGGTATCCGCGATTTCGACGACCGGGCGCCCGTCGCGCACGGTCAGACACACATCGACGCGCCCGCCCCTCGGCGTGTATTTGGTCGCGTTGTCGATGAGATTGTTGATCATCACGCGCAGCGAATCCGCATTGCCGATGACGGTCGCCGGCTCGCTCGCCTCGATGCCGAGATCGACGCCGCGTTCCTGCGCGACGAGCACATACGCGCGCACGCAGTCGTCGACGAGCGCGCGAAGGTCGACGGCGGAGGCGAGCGCCTTGCCGTCCGGCTCCGAACGCGCGAGCGCGAGCAGTTGCTCCGCGAGCCGCGTCGCGCGGGCGATGCCTTCGTTCAGATCGGCGAGCGCCTCGCGCCGGGCCGCGTCGTCGTGAGCGCGCCCGACGAGTTGCGCCTGAATCTTCACCGCCGCGAGCGGCGTGCGCAGTTCGTGCGCGGCATCGGCGACGAACGCCTTTTGCGTATCGAGCGCCGTCGAAAGCCGCGCGAGCAGCGCATTCAGCGCGCGCACGAGCGGCCGCACTTCCTGCGGCAGGCGTTGGTCCGAAAGCGGGTCGAGCGCTTCGGGATGGCGCGTGTCGAGCGCGCGCGTCACGCGCTGCAAGGGCGCCAGCCCGCGTCCGACGATCACCCATATCGCAAGCCCGAGCAGCGGCAGGAGCAGCACGAGCGGCCACAGCGTGCGCCACGCGACGCCCGCCGCCACGCGATTTCTGATCGACAGCGGCTGCGCGAGCTGCACGACGTTATCCCCGACGATCGCGCTATACACGCGCCATTCGCCGCGCGGCGTCGTTTCCGTGGAGAAGCCGAGTTCAGCATGCGGCGCGAGCGGCACGCGCGGATGCGAGTAGTACATCAGCACGCCATTGCGGTTCCAAATCTGGATGACGACGCCTTCGTCCGTCTCGCTGCGCGAACTGAGCACCGACGAGAACGGCTCCGACGGCAACGCGGCGGCGATCTGCTGAAGCTGGTAATCGAAGAGTTCGTTGGCTTCGGCGAGCGCCTGCCGGTAGATGAGCCATCCGGCGAAGCCCACGCCGACGATCACGAGCGCGAGCAGCCAGATGAGAAGCTGGCGGCGAATCGACCGCATCAGGCGTCCTTCGCGACCATATAGCCCAAACCGCGCACGTTGCGGATCAGATCGGCGCCGAGCTTCTTGCGCAGCGAATGGATGTACACCTCGACGGTATTGCTGCCGATCTCCTCGCCCCAGCCGTAGATCTTTTCTTCGAGCTGGCTCTTCGAGAGCACCGCGCCGGGCCGCGCCATCAACGCTTCGAGAAGCGCGAACTCGCGCGCCGACAGCGCGACCGGCGCGCCCGCGAGCGTCACCTGATGGCCGACCGGATCGAGCGTCAGGTCGCCATGACGCACGAGCGATTCGCCGCGCCCCGCGTGACGGCGGATGAGCGCGCGCATGCGGGCGCCCAGTTCGTCGAGATCGAACGGCTTGACGAGGTAATCGTCCGCGCCGGCGTCGAGACCCTTCACGCGATCCGCGACGGCATCGCGCGCGGTCACGATCAGCACGGGAAGCGCGTTCGCGCGGGCGCGCAGCGTCCTCAGGACATCGAGGCCGTCGCGCTTCGGCAGGCCGAGATCGAGCAGCATGAGGTCGTAGGCTTCGCCGGCGACGGCCGTGAGCGCGGCCTCGCCGTCCTGCACCCAATCGACCGCGAAGCCGTCCGCGCGCAGCGCACGGCGCACGCCTTCGGCGATCATCCGGTCATCTTCGACTAGCAGGATTCGCATGACAGTGTGTGTTGATGAAAACGTGGAGGGCGTCGCGTGCGGCTCATTTTAGCCGCGCGGCCATACGGCAGGCTTAAACCGGACTTAACCGCGCGCGGGCCGTGCTTGAGCGAAAGCCGGCTCGTTCGCGGCTTGCCCAGCTTGTCTACAATAGCCGCTCTGCCCGCGGCGGCTTTGCCGGCCAAGCGGGGCGGTCCACGAACTCATTGCCCAAAACAAAGCCCGTATGCCGCTTCTTTCTCCGACTTTCGGTTCCCTTTCCGCGCGTCTTTCGACGTTCGCGCTCGCCGCGACGCTCGCGTGCGGCGCTCTTTTCCACGCACCGGAAGCCGACGCACGCGGCGGCACGAAAGCCGAATCGCAGAAACATGCGCCCGAGCGCGCCGCACACAGCGGCAAGGGCAACGGCAACGGGAAGAAAGCCGCGCGCGCCGAGAGTGCGGTGCGGGCCGCGCGCCCGAGCGTGCCCGCCGGGCCGCTGCCCGCGTCGGTCATGGGCGCGCTCGCGCGCTCGCACGTGCCGCTATCGTCGATGAGCGTGTTCGTGCAGCGCATCGGCGCGCCCGCGCCGCTCGTCGCGATCAACGCCGATCGCCCGATGCTGCCCGCCTCCACGATGAAGCTCGTCACCACGTACTCGGGTCTTTCGCTGCTCGGTCCGGACTATCGCTGGAAGACGACCGCCTACGCCGATGGCGACGTCGACGCGCAGGGCGTGCTGCACGGCAATCTCTACATTCAGGGAACGGGCGACCCGAAGCTCGTGCCCGAGGAACTGATCGATCTCGTCACGCAGATACGAAGGAACGGCATCACCGGCATCGATGGCGCGCTCGTGCTCGACAAGCGCTATTTCGACGCCTCCACGCGTGATCTGCCGGCCTTCGACAGCGACGAAGCCGCGCCGTACAACGTCGGTCCCGATCCGCTGCTGTACGCGTTCAAGTCGCTCTCCTTCACGCTCACGCCGAATGCGGACGGGCAAGTGTCCATCGACGTGCTGCCGCAACTCGCGCAGCTTCAGATCGACAACGAACTGCGCGTGACGCGCGGCGCGTGCGCGGGCACGCTGCCGGCGGCGTCGCCGAGCGTGGCGCAGGCGCAGGGCGGCTTCGTGCAGGCGTCGTTCATCGGCGACTATCCGCTGCGCTGCGGATCGCGCACGATCAACGTCGCGGCGCTCGATCATTCGACCTTTTTCGCGGGCGGCTTCCTCGCGTTGTGGAAGCAGGCGGGCGGCACGTTCCAGGGCGCAACGCGCGAAGGCCCGACGCCTTCGGCCGCGCGGCTAGTCGGCACGCACCGCAGCCCGGTGCTGTCGGACATCGTGCGCGACATCAACAAGTACAGCAACAACGTGATGGCGCGCAATCTCTTCCTCACGATCGGCGCGGCGCAACTGAAGCCGCCCGCGACGACCGCTAAATCCGCGCAGGCCATCGGAACGTTTCTCAGCCGCAGCGCCCTGCCGATGAAAGGCTTGCAACTCGACAACGGCTCGGGCCTCTCGCGCGACGAAACCATCTCGGCGGCATCGCTCGGCGGTCTGCTGCAGGCGGCGAACGCGAGCCCGGTCGCGCAAGTCTTCGTGGAGTCGCTGCCGATCGCGGGCGTCGACGGCACGATGCGCAACCGGCTGACCAACGCCGGCGCGGGCGGCAACGCGCACATCAAGACCGGCACGCTGCGCGACGTGCGCGCGATTGCGGGCTATGTCGGCGCGGCGAATGGCGAGAGTTACGTCGTCGTGAGCTTCATCAACGATCCGCGCGCGGAAGCCGCTCGCGCCGCGCACGATGCGCTGCTCGAATGGGTCTACGAAGGCGCGCGCAACGCAGGCGCCGACGACTGAGCGCGCAGCCGGTGCGCGCGTTCGCGTGACTGAAGATTTCTTCTAGGACGCGTAGCCCGGCAGCGCGCGCGCGGCGTGTACTCTGTCGGCACGCCGCATCCCCGGACGGCGCGGCTTGCGGCACAATCCGGACAGCAGGACGCGCGGCGTGCATGTCGCGAGAACATTAGAAAACATCGAAGAAGGAGACGAGGTCCATGACGAAGCAACTCTCGAGGCGCGCGGCACTGGCGCGCCACGCCCGCACCGCCATCGCGAGCGCGGCATTGGCTTTCCTCGCCGCGTGCGGCGGCGGAGACGACAACAACTCGACGCCGGCGGGCGGCATCAAGCTGCAAGTCGTGTCGTTCGGCGACAGCCTGTCGGACGTCGGAACGTATGCGCCGGTCGCGGCGGCTAACTTCGGCGGCGGACGCTTCACGACGAATCCCGGCGAAGTGTGGGTGCAGGATGTCGCGAAGTACTACGGCGACACGCTCACCCCCGCGATGACCGGCGGCTTCGGCACGCCGCCTTCAACGCAGTCGGGCCTCGGCTACGCGCAGGGCGGCTCGCGCGTGACCAATCCGGTCGGCGTCGGCCACCAGACGGCCGATCCTGCGAACTACGCGGGCGCGCTGACGGTGCCGGTCGCGCAGCAGGTGACGAACTACCTGTCGTCGCATGGCGGCTTCAACGGCAATCAGCTCGTGATCGTCAATGGCGGCGCGAACGACATCCTGTACAACCTGAGCGCGGTTCAGGCGGGCCAGATGACGCCGGCTCAGGCGAGCGCGGCGATCGGCCAGGCGGCGATCGATCTGGCGGGCGTCATCGGCAAGATCGTGCAAAGCGGCGCGACGCACGTGCTGGTCTCGGATGTGCCGGATATCGGCACGACGCCGCAAGGCATGATGAGCACCGCGACGACGCGCGCGCTGCTGTCGCAGGCATCGCTCGGCTTCAATCAGGCGCTCAGCGCTGCGCTGACGCAAAGCGGCCTGATGTCGAAGGTGATTTATCTCGATATCGTCGGGCCGCTCGCGAATATCACGGCGAACTATCAGCAGTACGGCTTCGCGGTGTCGAATACGGGCACCGGCTGCAATCTGCAAGCGATGGCTGCGGCGGCAAAGGCGTTCGGCGAACCGAATCCGAGCGATTTCGCGACGTCGCTGTTCTGCTCGCCGCAGACCTATACGGCGGCGAACGCGGATCAGACGTACATGTACGCCGATACCGTTCATCCGACGACGCATCTGCACGCGCTCTACGCGCAAACGGCCGAGCAGAAGGTGGCGGCGAGCGGATTGGGGAAGTGATGTTTCGCTGAAGCGCTGGGAGCTAAACGACAAACCGCCCGGTTGGAAGAGCCGGGCGGTTTTTTATTTGCGTTTTCGAAAAGGGGCTTGGTCGCTGCTACTCGCCGTTCTCGCCTTCGAACGCCGCTGCAGCCCTTCCCAGCCGGTCGTTCACCGCGGCCCATTCCGCCGACTCCGGCAACTTCTCGATGAGAATTCGCCCGACATTCGCCCGGTCCAGCGCCCGCAGCAGTCCATAAAGCTCGCGCGCATAGCTTTGCGGATCTTCCGGCGCGGCGACGAAATGCACCTGCGGCGCACGCGCCCAGTCGCCGGCACTCGACGCCCTCGCCACCAGCGCGATCTTCTGCGCGCTCGCGCGATCATGCGCCGCGAGCAGCGGCTCGATCGATGCGAACGGCAGGAGCGCGAGCGGCGTGCGCGTCGCGTAATGCGCCTTCAGCGTGCCGGATGCGCGCGGCGCGGTGGCATCGGTGCCATCGGGCAGGCGCGGCGCGACGCCGATCACGTCCGCAATCGCCTGCGGGCTGACATGCCCCGGCCGCAACAACGCCGGAAAGCCGCGCGACAAATCCAGAATCGTCGATTCGATGCCGACGTCCGCCGCGCCGCCATCGAGCACATGCACCGCGCCACCGAATTCGTCGCGAACGTGCTGCGCCGTCGTCGGACTCACGTGACCGAAGCGGTTCGCCGATGGCCCCGCCACGCCGCCCTGCCCGCCCGTGCCGGCCCGCCGCGCGGCAAACGCCGACAGCAGCTTCTGCGCAACCGGATGCGAAGGACAACGAATCCCCACGGAATCCTGCCCGCCGCTCACCGCCGCCGGAATATGCGACGCGCGCTGCAGGATCAGCGTGAGCGGCCCCGGCCAGAAGGCGTCGATGAGCTTCTGCGCATCGGCGGGCAACGCGCGCACCCAGTAGCCGGGATCGGCGTCCGGCGCGAGATGCACGATCACCGGATGATTCGCCGGCCGGCCTTTAGCCGCGTAGATGCGCGCGATGGCTTCCGCATTCTCGGCGTCGCCGCCGAGACCGTAGACCGTTTCGGTCGGGAACGCGACGAGTTGCCCCGCATCGAGCAGAGCCGCTGCTTCGTCGATCTGCGCCGCGCTCGGGAAAATAATGGTCATTGCCAGCTGCTGCCTGCGATTTCAGTCGAGCGGAATATGCAGCATGCGCGCGCAGTCGCGCGCCGCCGTGCGCGCTTCCTCGAGCGTCGCCGCCGTGAAGTTGATGTGGCCCATCTTGCGGCCCGGACGCGCTTCCTCCTTGCCGTACAGATGCAGCCGCGCCGCCGGCATCGCCGCGACATCGACCCAGGCCGGCGCGCGGGCCTTGTCCTTTTGCGGACCGTCGAACCAGATATCGCCGAGCAGGTTCAGCATCGCGGCGGGCGAATGCTGGCGCGTGTCGCCGAGCGGCATGCCGGTCATCGCGCGGACTTGCTGTTCGAACTGGCTGGTGGCGCAGGCATCGACCGTGTAGTGGCCGGAATTGTGCGGGCGCGGCGCCATTTCGTTCGCGATCAGCGAGCCGTCTTCCAGCACGAAGAATTCGACGCACAGCACGCCGACATAACCGAGTTTCGCGGCGATGGTCAGCGCGGCGTCCTGCGCCTGAGCGACGAGCGCGGCGGACGCATCGGGCGCGGGCACGATCGTCTTCGCGAGAATGCCGTTGACGTGCGTGTTCTGCGCGAGCGGAAACACGGCGGACTTGCCGTCGCCGCCGCGCGCGATCAACACGGAGACTTCGTACTTGAGCGGCATGCGCTTTTCGAGCACGCACGCCACGCCCGAGAGCGAACCGTAGGCCGTGCGGACTTCTTGCACGTTGCGCACGCTGATCTGCCCTTTGCCGTCGTAGCCGAGGCGCGCGGTCTTGAGAATGCCCGGCAGCACGGCGGCGATCTCGTCGTCGTTGAGCGCGGCGAGCGCTTCGGGCGATTCGATCGCGAGATGCGGCGCGACCGGCACGCCCGCCTGCGCGATGAACCGCTTCTCCGCGACGCGATCCTGCGCAATCGCGACGCAACTCGCCGCCGGACTCACGAACGTGGACGACGCCAGAAATTCGAGACTGGCGGACGGCACGTTCTCGAATTCCGTCGATACCGCCGCGCACAGCCGGCCGAGTTCGGTGAGCGCGGACTTGTCGTCATACGCGGCGCGGATGTGGCGGTCGGCGACCGCGCCCGCCGGACTCGCCTCGTCGGGATCGAGCACGGCGACGCGATAGCCCATCGATTGCGCGGCGAAGCAGAACATGCGGCCGAGCTGGCCGCCGCCGACCATGCCGAGCCACGCGCCGGGCAGAATCGGGGAATTGGGAGAAGAGTGTGGGTTCATCGATGCGTGCGGTTGTCGAAGTCTTGCAGCGGGAACGAAGCCGCGATCAAAGCGGCGGCAGCGCCATGTCGCGCGCGGCCTGATTCTGCTTCGCGCGAAACGCGGCGAGCGCGTCGGCGTAGCGCGCGTCGGTCACGCTCAGGATCGACACCGCGAAGAGCGCCGCGTTCGCCGCGCCCGCCTCGCCGATCGCGAACGTCGCGACGGGCACGCCCTTGGGCATCTGCACGATCGAATGCAGCGAATCGACGCCCTTCAGATACTTGCTCGCCACCGGCACGCCGAGCACCGGCACCGTGGTCTTGGCGGCGAGCATGCCCGGCAGATGCGCCGCGCCGCCCGCGCCCGCGATGATCGCGCGCACGCCGCGTTCCCGCGCGCGCTCGGCGTAGGCGAACATTTCGTCGGGCATGCGGTGCGCCGAGACCACTTTCGCCTCGTAGGGCACGCCGAATTCCTGAAGAATCGCGACTGCGTTCTTCATCACGTCCCAGTCGGAACTGGAGCCCATCAGCACGCCGACGAGCGGCGCGTCGTGCGTATGTACTTCGTTCGTCATTTCTCGTGATTCCCCGCTCAGTCGAGCGTCTGGCCGGTCAGCCGTTGCAGCGCTTCCTGATACTTCTCCGACGTCTTCGCGATCACGTCTTCCGGCAGTTTCGGCGCGGGCGGCTCCTTCTTCCACGGCTGCGTTTCGAGCCAGTCGCGCACGAACTGCTTGTCGAACGACGGCGGATTCGTGCCGACCGTGTAGCCGTCCGCCGGCCAGAACCGCGATGAATCGGCGGTGAGGACTTCGTCCATCAAATACAGCTCGCCCTTGTTGTCGAGACCGAACTCGAACTTCGTATCCGCGATGATGATGCCGCGCGTCGCCGCGTACTCGGCGGCTTCCTCGTATAACTGGATCGAAATGCGCTTGATCGTCGCGGAAAGCTCCGTGCCGATGCGCCGTTCCATTTCATCGTAGGTGATGTTTTCGTCGTGATGGCCCATTTCGGCCTTGGCTGCCGGCGTGAAGATCGGCTCGGGCAGCTTCTCGGCGTTCTGCAGGCCCGGCGGCAGTTGCACGCCGCAGACCGCGCCCGTCGCCTGATAGTCCTTCCAGCCGCTGCCGGCCAGATAACCGCGCACGACCGCTTCGACGAGAATCGGCTCCAGGCGCTTCGCGACGACCGCGCGGCCCTTGACCTGCTCGGCTTCGTCCGCCGCGACGACCGTCGCCGGATCGATGCCCGTATTGTGATTCGGCACGATATGGCCCAGCTTCTCGAACCAGAAATCGGCCATCTGATTGAGCACGCGGCCCTTGTTCGGGATCGGCTCGCCCATCACGACATCGAATGCGGAAAGGCGGTCGGTCGTCACGATCAGGAGCTTGTCGTTGCCGACGGCGTAGTTGTCGCGGACCTTGCCACGGCCGAGCAGCGGCAGCGATTTGATCGTGGATTCGTAGAGCGTGGACATCGTCATGTACCGAAGAGGTGCCGAAAAAGTGAATCGCCGCGGCTTGCTGGAAGCGCGGCGAAGGGGAAAAAGCGAACAGGTTCCGTCGCCGGAACCCGTTGATTTTACTTTAGATACGCGCTGCTACTCAGAGCCGTCTCATTTGACGATCTGCGCAAGCTCGCCGGCCTTGTACTTCGCGGCGATCTTCTCGAGCGGAACCGGCTTGATTTTGCCCGCCATGCCCTCGCAGCCGAACTGCATGTAGCGCTGGCGGCAAATTTCCTTGGCGGCCTCGCGCGCGGGCTTCAGATAGTCGCGCGGATCGAACTTCGACGGATTTTCGAACAGATAGCGGCGGATTGCGCCGGTAATAGCCAAGCGCAAGTCGGTATCGATGTTCACCTTGCGCACGCCGTGCTTGATGCCTTCCTGAATTTCCTCGACCGGCACGCCGTAGGTTTCCTTCATGTCGCCGCCGAATTCGCGGATTTCGGCGAGCAATTCCTGCGGCACCGACGACGATCCGTGCATCACGAGGTGCGTGTTCGGAATGCGCTGATGAATCTCGCGGATGCGGTCGATCGCGAGAATATCGCCCGTCGGCTTCTTCGTGAACTTGTACGCGCCGTGCGACGTGCCGATCGCGATCGCCAACGCATCGCACTGCGTCTGTTTCACGAAATCGGCGGCCTGCTCGACGTCGGTGAGCAATTGCTCACGCGTCATCGTGCCTTCGGCGCCGTGGCCGTCTTCCTTGTCGCCCTTCATCGTTTCCAGAGAACCGAGCACGCCCAGTTCGGCTTCGACCGTGACGCCGATGGAATGCGAAAACGCGACGACCTGCTTCGACACGTCCACGTTGTACTCATAGGACGCGACGGTCTTGCCGTCCGCTTCGAGCGAGCCGTCCATCATCACGCTCGTGAAGCCGGAGCGGATCGCCGCCATGCACACCGCCGGCGACTGGCCATGATCCTGATGCATCACGACCGGAATATGCGGATACGACTCGACGGCCGCTTCGATCAGATGACGCAGGAACGCTTCGCCCGCGTACTTACGGGCGCCCGCTGACGCCTGCATGATGACGGGCGCGTTCACTTCGCTCGCGGCCGACATGATCGCCTGCACTTGTTCCAGGTTGTTCACGTTGAATGCCGGGAGGCCGTAGCCGTGTTCGGCTGCGTGATCCAGCAATTGACGCATTGATACGAGAGGCATTGTGGGACTCCATGATGTCAAACGAAACGCTTCGCGCGCGCGGTTCTGCTCTTGCGTGAGTCCTTCGGCAGCTTCCGGCCTTTTCTATGGCGACGACTTGCGCGCTCTTCGCGTTCGCGCCTGGCGATGCAGGCGGCGAACGCGTTTCAATGCCGTGATGCGGCGATGCGGTGATGCGGTAAAACGCGCGCGGTGCTTGACCGCGCATCTTTCCCGAAAATCGAGCGGCGTCAGAAATGATCGCCGACGCGCACGATCTTCAGCGTATTCGTGCCGCCCGCCTGCCCCATCGGTTCGCCGACGGTCAGCACGACCATGTCGCCGCGCGCCGCATAGCCTTTCGACACGACCACTTCGAGCGCCTGATTCAGCGCGGTGTCGCGGTCCATGTTGGTGTCGAGATGCAGCGGCGTGACATTGCGATACAGCGACATCGTGCGCTCGCTGCCGACGCGCGGCGTCAGCGCGAAGATCGGCACATGCGTCCAGTGACGCGACATCCACAGCGCCGTGGAGCCGGATTCCGTCAACGCGACGACTGCCTTCGCGCCGAGGTGATACGCCGTGAACAACGCGCCCATTGCGATCGACTGGTCGATGCGCGTGAACGTACGGTCCAGGAAATCGCGGTCCAGTTGCGACTCCTCGGACTTCTCCGCTTCGATGCACACGGCCGCCATCGTTTCGATGGTCGTCACCGGATACTTGCCGGCCGCGGTTTCGGCGGACAGCATGACGGCGTCGGTGCCGTCGAGCACGGCGTTCGCCACGTCCGAGACTTCCGCGCGCGTCGGCACCGGCGCGTGGATCATCGATTCCATCATTTGCGTGGCGGTGATGACGAGCTTGTTCGACTCGCGCCCCATCCGGATCATGCGCTTTTGCAGCGCGGGAACCGCCGCGTTGCCCACTTCCACCGCGAGATCGCCGCGCGCGACCATGATGCCGTCGGAGGCGTCGAGAATGCCTTGCAGCGCGGGAATAGCCTCGGCGCGCTCGATTTTCGCGATCATCTTCGGCTTGATGCCGTAAGGCGCGCCCGCGATGTTGGCGAGTTGCCGCGCCATTTCCATGTCGGTCGCGTTCTTCGGGAACGACACCGCGACGAAATCCGCGCCGAGCGACATCGCCGTCTTGATGTCCTCCATGTCCTTCTCGGTCAGCGCGGGCGCGGTCAGCCCGCCGCCCTGCCGGTTGATGCCCTTGTTGTTCGACAACTCGCCGCCGACCTTCACGGTCGTATGAATCTCCTCGCCGATCACGCGCGTCACATCGAGCACGATCAGGCCGTCGTTGAGCAGAAGCGTGTCGCCCGCGCGCAGATCGCGCGGCAGGTCCTTGTAGTCGAGGCCGACGCGCTCGTTGTTGCCCATCTCGCAGTTCGCGTCGAGCACGAACGTGTTGCCCGCGACGAGCATGGTCTTGCCGTTCTCGAACTTGCCGACGCGAATCTTCGGGCCTTGCAGGTCCGCCATGATCGCGACCTCGCGGCCTACGTGCCGCGCGGCCTCGCGGACCCATTCGGCGCGTTGGCGATGATCGTCGGCGGTGCCGTGCGAAAAGTTGAAGCGCACGACGTCGAGCCCCGCCTGCATCATCTGCAGCAGGATGTCGGGATTGCTCGATGCCGGACCGATGGTGGCGACAATCTTGGTGGCGCGATGCATGTCTTTCCTCGTCTCTTTGGGAACGCCCGGAACTGGGCTGCGAGCACGTTGCGCTTGCAGCGAGCTGTTGCTCACCGGTTGCGCGCGCGCGCCGGTTCGTGCCGGCGTCGCTTTGTCGATGTTCTTCAACGCATGGGCGGGCACGCCGCCGATGATGACCGGCGGGGTCGCCGGCAATGCTTCCTGCGTGACTGGAAGCGGCTCGTCGTCGGGACGGGCCGACTCTGCGATCAGTCGGGCTGCTTCGCCGGCGGCATCGAGTGCGCCGGCGTTTTCGAGTTCATCGGTTTGCGCGCCGCCGGCTGCTTGCGCGCCCTTCTTTCCTGCTTTCGCCGGGTTGTCTCGGGCCGTCACTGGCTTTATGCCCGTGACTCGAGCACTTCCACCGCGGGCAGCGTCTTGCCTTCGAGGAATTCGAGGAAGGCGCCGCCGCCAGTCGAGATGTAGCTGACCTTGTCGTGAATGCCGTACTTCGCGATGGCCGCGAGCGTGTCGCCGCCGCCCGCGATCGAAAACGCCGACGAATTCGCGATGGCTTGCGCGAGCGTCTTGGTGCCGTTGCCGAACTGGTCGAATTCGAACACGCCGACCGGCCCGTTCCACACGATGGTGCCGGCCGTCGCGAGTTGCGCGGCGAGCGCGTTGGCGGTGTCCGGGCCGATGTCGAGAATCATGTCGTCGTCGGCGATATCGGCGACGGGCTTCGTTTCCGCCTTCGCGGTCGCGGCGAATTCCTTCGCGGTTACGACGTCGCTCGGAATGGGCACGGATGCGCCACGCGCGCGCGCCGCCTCGATGATCTCCTTCGCCTCGTTCACGAGATCGGCTTCCGCCAGCGACTTGCCGATATTGAGCCCCGACGCCAGCATGAACGTATTGGCGATGCCGCCGCCGACGATCAGCTGATCCACCTTCTCTGCAAGCGACTTCAGAATGGTGAGCTTCGTCGACACCTTCGAGCCCGCGACGATTGCGACGAGCGGGCGCTTCGGGTTGCCGAGCGCGCGGCCGAGCGCATCGAGTTCGGCGGCGAGCAGCGGGCCGGCGCACGCAACCGGCGCGTACTTCGCGATGCCGTGCGTGGTCGCCTCGGCGCGGTGCGCGGTGCCGAACGCGTCGTTCACGTAGATGTCGCAGAGCTTCGCGAGCTTTTGCGCGAGAGCGTCGTCGTTCTTCTTCTCGCCCTTGTTGCAGCGGCAGTTTTCCAGCAGCACGACGCCGCCGGGCGCGACATCGACGCCATCGACCCAGTCGGCGACGAGCGGAACGTCGCGGCCAAGCAACTCCGACAGGCGCTTCGCGACCGGCGCGAGCGAGTCTTCCGGCTTGAACTGGCCTTCGGTCGGGCGGCCGAGATGCGACGTGACCATCACGGCCGCGCCGGCGTCGAGCGCCGCCTTGATCGCCGGAACGCTGGCGCGCACGCGGGTGTCTTCGGTGATGTTGCCGGCGTCGTCCTGCGGCACGTTGAGGTCCGCGCGGATGAACACGCGCTTGCCGGAGACTTTGCCTTCGGCGATCAGATCGGTGAAACGCAATACTTTCGTCATGGGAGTCAACGTTAGTCAGAAAAGCGGTTCGGGCGAAGAAGACCGGCGTGTGCCGGCCGGTTCGTTGAAACTTGGGCGCGGGGCCTGAAAACGGAATCCGTGAAGCGGAAGATGCGCGCGCGGACGAGACGGGAGACGAAGACCGCGCGAAAGACGCTGGAGAGCGAGACGCCGACAGCGCGAGGAGACGGACGCGGCGAGCTTCGGAACCGATGCGCGGTGAATGCCGGACTCACTTTCGACCTCGCTCCATGCGACAGGAAAGACCGTCATTTTAACCGATAGCACCGGCCGCTTTTAGCGTGCGATTCTTGATGATGCGTATTTGGCGGGATCGGCATGGACGATTGGCGCGGGCTTACGCGGCGAGGCGCAACAGCGTGTAGACGATCATGCCGACGGCGATCGTGCCCATCATCCCGCGCCGCCACAGGCAATACGCGAGCCCCGCGAGCGACGCCCACAGCGCATGGTTCGAGAGCGCGACGGAGAACCCGGCAGGCGTCTCGAGCAGGTCCGGCACGACCACGCCGGCGAGCGCGGCGGCCGGCGCGTAGCGCAGCACGCGCTGCATGCGCGGCGGCAGCACGGCGCGTTCGCCGCCAATCAGGAAGAACGCACGCGTCACGGCGGTGACGACGCCCATGCCGAGAATCACGAGCCAGATATAGAGCGTGCTCATCGCGCGGGCCTCGTGGCGTCGGGCGCTTGCGCGTCTTGTTCGGATGCCCAAGGCGTTGCAGGCGCTGGCGCCGGCTGCCCCCGTTTCCCGACGACATCGGCGAGCGTGCCCGCCGCGAGCGCGGCGAACACCGCGAGCGGCAAGCCGAAGCGGTACGGCAGATCGAATGCGAGGAGCGCGACGACGCTCGCGACGGCCACCGCTGCAAGCGTCGAGCGCGTCGCGATGGCCGAGACGATGAGCGGAATCAGCGCGAGCGTGCCCGCCAGCTCGAGGCCCCAGTCGTCCGGAATGACGCTCGCGAGCAGGATGCCCGCCACCGACGACACTTGCCACGACATCCAGCTCGTCACGGCGAGTCCCCAGAAGAACGCTTCCTTGCCGGGCTGCGCGCCGACGGCGAAGTTCCGCTTCGCGAACATCAGATAGATGATGTCGCCGTTGAAGTAGCCGATGAGCAGGCGCCGCGGCATCGGCAGATAGGTGAAATGCGGCGCGAGTCCCGCGCTGAAGATGACGAAGCGCAGATTGACCATCGCGGCGGTCAACGGCACGGTCCAGAGCGGGAGCTTCGCGGCGAGAAGCGGCAGCACCGCGAGTTGCGACGACCCCGCGTACACCGCGAGCGACATCCCGAGCGCCTGCGGGACCGTGAGCACGGACTTGGTCATGGCGACGCCGGTGACGAGGCCCCACGAAAAGGTCGCGACAATGGCCGGCGAGAAGGTGCGAAAGCCTTCGATGAAAGCGCGGCGATTCGTTTCGGACAGCCGTTCGAGCATGGACGAGTGCGAGGCCAGGATGGTGCGGTCTGATGCGATGCAGCCGGCCTGAAACGCGCAGCCGGCGCAGAAAGATTGCGCGATGCACTGAAAAACGCGACGTCGCCGCTCACCGACGCGCCGAAAGGCAAATTATAGCGGCGTGAAAGGCGGTGCCAGTTCGGTTCGATTGTGAAAAGAAGCTAAAATGACGGACTTTCACCGCCTTTGCGCCGCCCGCGCTCGTTCGCCGTTTTCTCCGCCTCTCTCTTTGCGTTTCGTGGCTCTGCCCGGTCTCGCGAGCGATGCGCGAGGCGCCGGCAACGAACGGCGGCAGACACGGATTCATCGTAATCACTGAACGAGACAGCTAGGAGAACCGTATGTCAATGGCCGACCGCGACGGCAAGATCTGGATGGATGGCAAGCTCATCGACTGGCGAGACGCCAACATCCACGTTCTGACGCACACGCTGCACTACGGCATGGGCGTGTTCGAGGGCGTGCGCGCGTACAAGACCGCGAAAGGCACGGCCATCTTCCGCCTGCAGGAACACACCAAGCGCCTGCTGAACTCCGCGAAGATCTTCCAGATGGACGTCCCGTTCGACCACGCCACGCTCGAAGCCGCGCAACTCGAAGTCGTGCGCGAGAACAAGCTCGAGACCTGCTATATCCGGCCGATCATCTGGGTCGGCTCCGAAAAGCTCGGCGTGTCCGCGAAGGGCAACACCATTCATGTGGCCATCGCGGCGTGGCCGTGGGGCGCGTATCTCGGCGAAGACGGCCTCGCGAAGGGCATCCGCGTCAAGACGTCGTCGTTCACGCGCCATCATGTGAACGTGTCGATGGTGCGCGCGAAGGCGTCGGGCTGGTACGTGAACTCGATTCTCGCGAATCAGGAAGCCGTGACCGACGGCTACGACGAAGCCCTGCTCCTCGACGTGGACGGCTACGTGTCCGAAGGCTCCGGCGAGAACTTCTTCCTCGTGAACAACGGCAAGCTGTACACGCCGGACCTGTCGTCGTGCCTCGACGGCATCACGCGCGACACGGTCATCACGCTGGCGCGCGACTTCGGCATTCCGGTCATCGAGAAACGCATTACCCGCGACGAGGTCTATACCTGCGACGAAGCGTTCTTCACCGGCACGGCCGCCGAAGTCACGCCGATCCGCGAACTGGACAACCGCACCATCGGCGCGGGCAAGCGCGGCCCGATCACGGAGAAGCTGCAGAGCGCGTTCTTCGACGTGGTCGGCGGCAAGAACGAGAAATACGCGAGCTGGCTCGCAAAAGTCTGATGCATCGCGGGCGGGCCGAGCGCTCGCCTTCGATCGGACAGACGACAGCAACGAACGACATCGAGAAAGAGATAGCAATGAGCGACCTGAAGGAAATGCCGCTGGTGGAATTGTCGGCGAAGGATATTCCCGCGTTCTGCCCGAACCCGAAAATGCAGCGCTGGAGCACGCATCCGCGCGTGTTTCTGGACGTGACGCACGGCGAAGCGCGCTGCCCGTACTGCGGCACGCGCTACAAGCTGAAAGACGGCGAGATCGTCAAGGGTCACTGATTCTCCGAACGCCCGTCGCGCCCGCGTATCGCGCGCGTCACTGACGCGCGCGGCTTCGTTCGGCTTCGCCGCAAGCGCAAACGCGCCGCACGCGCGCACCCGCCGCCCCACAACAAAGACATGAACCACGGCTCGCTGCACTGATGGCAATGAGCCGCGCAATTTTGAGATCGGAAACCGAAAGATGCGCCGTGCGCTGGTAATAGCACCGAACTGGATCGGTGACGCATTGATGGCGCAGCCGCTCTTCACGCTTCTAAAGAAGCTGCATCCGCGCATCGCGATCGACGCCGTCGCGCCCTCGTGGGTCGCGCCCGTGCTCGAACGCATGCCCGAGATCCGCGACGTCTACGCAACCGACCTCGCGCATGGCAAGCTGCAACTGCTGCGCCGCTGGCAACTGGCAAGCGACCTGCGCGATGTCGGCTACGACGCCGCCTACGTCCTGCCGAACTCGATGAAATCCGCGCTGCTGCCGTGGATGGCCGGCATCGGGCTGCGCATCGGCTACAAGGGCGAGAGCCGCTACGGGCTCTTGAACGTGCGCCATGCGAATCCGCCGAAAACCGACCGTCCGCCGATGACCGCGCACTACGCCGCCCTCGCCTATGCGCCCGGCGCGAAGCTGCCGTTCATCGACAAGTTCGCGCAGGCCGACGCCGCGCAGACGAGCGACGCGCCGCACTTGCCGGTGCCGCGCCTCGAATCCGATCCGAACGAAGCCGTGCGCGTCTCGGCGCGCTTCAATCTCGATACGCGCACGCCGCTCGTCGTGTTTTGTCCGGGCGCGGAGTACGGGCCGGCCAAGCGCTGGCCGCCGGAGCATTTCGCATCGCTCGCGCAGTTCGTCGCGCAGTCGTTTCCGTATGCGCGCATCGTCGCACTCGGGTCGAACAAGGATTCGGCGGTCGCCCAGGCCATCGCGGAACGCTCGCCCAATGTGCGCAACCTATGCGGTCAGACATCGCTTGGAGAAGCGTGCGCGTTGATCGCGCGGGCAAGCGCCGTCGTCACCAACGACTCCGGCCTCATGCACGTCGCGGCGGCGTTGCGGCGGCCGCTCGTCGCGGTGTACGGCTCGACCGACCCGCGCCACACGCCGCCCTTGTCCGATCTCGCAAAGGTACAATGGCTCCATCTCCAGTGCAGTCCGTGCTTTGCCCGCGAGTGTCCGCTCGGCCATCTCAATTGCCTTCGCGAACTCTCCGCCGAACAGGTTTTCGGCGATCTGCGCGGCATGCTGCTCGCGCATCGTTAAGCGCTTTTCGGGCGGCTTCGATTGCAGCGTGCGGGCGCGGACACGCCAATGTCTCCGAACGGAGGCATGCTTTGAACCATGACCGATACGCCGCGCCGCCACACGGCGCGACGCATCGAATGCCAGAGACCCACGAGCCATGCCACGTTTCGCCCGCCTATTCGAAGCTGCCGCCGACACGCTCAACGCCTACTATCAGGCCGTCGCGGACAACAGCATCGACGCTGTGATGTCGCTCTGGATCGACGAGGAATTCGCCACGTGCATCTGCGCGGACGGCACGCATCTGCATGGTCTGGAAAGCATCCGCGCGGGTCTCGGCAAGCAGTTCGAGACGCAGCCGCTCAACATCGAGCCGCTCGACATCCGCGTGTACGACAGTCTCGGCACCGTCGTCTATGCCATCGCGGAGGCGCATCAGAACGCGGTCGCCCTCGCGCCGCGCATGATCTTCACGACTTACGTGATGGTTCACGAGCGCGGCGAATGGCGCATCGCGCATATTCACGCGAGCGAGATGCCGACCGACGCGGCCGGCCAGTTCGCCGCGAAGCTGCGTCACGGGCAAGGGCCGTTGCACTGAAACACCGCGGTATCGAAACACAAAGACGTTCGTCGGGGAGAAGGCCATGAAACGCGATCCGTTGTTGAAGCACGATTCGTCGTTCGTGGACAAAGCGCCCGCCGCGGCGCTGAAGGACACCGCGCAAGCCGCCGCGCGCGTGCTGGCGCAGCCGGCGTCGCAATGGCTGTATAGCGCCCCGCGCTGGCTGCCGACGAGCCACGCGCAAACCATCGTGCCCGCGCTTTTCGGGCGCAAGCCCGACGTGCGTTACCGGCGCGAGCGATGGAACACGCCGGACGGCGATTTCATCGATCTCGACTGGCTCGCGCACGATTCCGACGCGGCGCGCCCGGCTTCGGCCGCGCCGCTCTTCGTGCTCTTTCACGGCCTCGAAGGTAACTCGGACTCCCACTACGCCCGCACGCTAATGGCTGCCGCGCAAGCACGCGGCTGGCACGGCGTGGTGCCGCACTTTCGCAGTTGCAGCGGGCCGCTCAACGATCTGCCGCGCTTCTATCACCTCGCGGATAGCGCCGAAGTCGACTGGATTCTGCGGCGTCTGCGCGAGCGCCACGCGGGGCCGATCGTGGCGGCGGGCGTGTCGCTCGGCGGCAACGTGCTGCTGCATTGGCTCTGCAAACGCGGCGCCGATGCATCGATCATCAGCGCGGCGGCGGCGATCTCCGCGCCGCTCGATGTCCACGCGGGCGGCCAGGCCATCTCGCAGGGCTTCGGCATGGTCTATACGCGCAGCTTTCTCAAGTCGCTGAAGAAGAAGGCGCTCGCGAAGCTCGCGCAATATCCCGGCCTCTACGCGCGCGACGCCGTGCTCGCCGCGCGCACGCTCTACGAGTTCGACAATGTCGTGACCGCGCCGCTGCACGGCTTTCGCGATACGAACGACTACTGGTCCACGGCGACGGTCCGCGCGCATCTGAAGCGCATCGAAGTGCCCGCGCTCGTTTTGAACGCGCGCAACGATCCGTTCCTGCCCGATTCCGCGTTGCCATCGCAGGCCGAAGTGTCGCCGTGCGTCACGCTCGATCAGCCGAACCACGGCGGTCACGTCGGCTTCATGACAGGGCCGTTTCCGGGGCGCATCGACTGGCTGTCGTCGCGCGTGTTCGGCTATCTGGAACACTTCCTTCCCCGCGAGTGAATCATGGATGACATCGTCAAACAGGCGCTCGCCAAGTGGCCCAACGTTCCGCACTGCACGGGCTGGCTGCTGCTCGACCGGCGCGGCCAATGGCGCATGCGCGACGAGGCGAGCCAGGCTGCGGGCACGCTCGGCGACGTGATCCGCCATGAAGCGCTGATCGGCTTCATCAACCGCAACTACGAGCGCGACGAAGAAGGCCAGTGGTTCTTCCAGAACGGGCCGCAGCGCGTCTACGTGGAACTGGCCTATACGCCGTGGATCGTGCGGCTCGCCCAGAGGAACGGCGGGCTTGGCCTGACCGATCACATCGGCACGCCGTTCGAGCCTGCGCACGCGTGGCTCGACGACGAAGGCGGCGTGCTCTTCTCCGACGGCGCCTCGCCCGCGCGCGTCGCCGCGCTGCACGATCACGATCTCGATCTGCTCGCAAGCCACGCATCGTTCGACGACACCGCGCGCAGCGGCGTTGTCCATTGGCGCGATGCGGTCGACATCACCGTGCAGCCGATCGCGCGCGCGGAGGTCGAAACGCGCTTTCACTTCGTCGCGAGTCCGTCGGCGCGCGCCGCGCTAACACGCTGACGCGCTAGCTTTTCTCGTCCTGATCGCGCTCTTCCTTGTAGCGCGTCTCGAAATCGCGCAGACGCGCGGAAATCGTCGATAGATCGTAGAAGCTCGCGCCTTTCACGTCGCGCGCTTCCTTCAACTGCCGGATCGCGGACGGCCATGCGCCGTCGAGCGCGAATTTCTCGGCCATCGCCTCGTGGTGGCGCAACGGATCGTTCAGCCCCGCGCTCGCCTGCGCGAGATAGAGCCACCAGTCGGCGCGGGCCGGCTCGATGCGCGTTTCGCGGCGCGCGAGCGTCTGGGCGTCGGCATAGCGATGCGCCGCGACGAGCGCCTGCAAATGAACGTCGATGGCCGCGTGCGAGTTCGGCCAGCGCGTCTCTGCGATGTCGGCGAGACGGATCGCGTCGTTGTAGCGGCCCGCCCGGCGCGCGATCTCGGCGGCGAGCACGTCGAGGCTCGGCGTGCTGCGGGCGGGATGCGGCAGCGCGTCGGCGGTGACACGCACGGGCGGAAGGGTGATTTCGTTGCCGGTCGATGCCGTCGCATCGAGTGCGTCGCGTGCGCTGCTGCCGAAGAGGGACGTCATCGCGGCGGCGGGCGGAGTACTCGCGACAGGCGCGCGGGACGCGGCGGCGGGCGGGGCGCTCGCTACAGGCGCGCGAGACGCGGCGGCGGCGGGCGGGGTACTCGCGACAGGCGCGCGAGACGCGGCGTCGGCGGGCGGAGCGCTCGCGACAGGCGCGCGGGAAGTCGCGGCGGCGGGCGGAGCGCTCGCGACAGGCGCGCGGGAAGTGGCGGCGGCGGGCGGGGTGGCGGTTTCACGCGCCCGTGCTGCCGGTGCGCCGCCCGATTGCGTCGCATGCGCCTTGCTGCTGGCGGTGTTTGCGGGACGCGCCGGCGCTGTCATCGATAAGTGCGTTGAACTGGCCGCGCTTGACATGTTCGCCGCGTTCGCCGCGTTCGCCCAACTTGCCGCCGAATCCGCCGATGCCGCGGCGCGCCCGCCCGCCGTCGCATCGACCGTCTGCGCCAGTTCACGCCGCGCTTCGACCGATGCCGCCGCCGTGCTCGCCTCCTCGCCTTCGAAGAGACGCCGCGCCCGCGCGAGCGCGTCGTTGGCGGCGTCGGCGTCGCCCATCAGCGAACGGGCAAGCGCGATGCCGTACCAGTTCGCCGCGGGATTGAGCGCGGTTTGATCGTCGATTTCGGACTTCAGGCGGCTCGCGACCTCGCGATAGTCGCTCGCGTAGTTGACCTGCAGCACGCGCGCGCGGGCGCGCACGAACGCGTATTCCGCCGATTGCCTCGGCTGGCGATACGGCACGCGCCGCGCGCGATCCTCCATGTCGGCGATGCGCTCGGTCGTAAGCGGATGCGTGCGCGCGTAGGGCGGCACGCCGTTATCGGCCATCGACGCGCGATCGAGCCGCTCGAAGAACGCGGTCATCGCGTAAGGGTCGTAGCCGGCAGCCGTCAGCATCTGGAAGCCGACGCGGTCCGCCTCGTGTTCGGCGGCGCGCGAAAAGCGCAGTTGATTGTCGACGGCGAACGCCTGCCCGCCCATCGCGATGCCCATGCCGAGATCGCCGCTGCGCGCCATCACGCCGGCGAGCAGACCGGCGAGCATCGCCGCGAGCGCCGCGTAGCTGCTCTTCTGCTGCGCACCGATCATCCGCGCGATGTGCCGCTGAAGAACGTGCCCCATCTCGTGCCCGACGACGGACGCAAGCTCCGATTCCGTCTGCGTCGCCGAAATCAGCCCCGTATTCACGCCGATGAAGCCGCCCGGCATGGAGAACGCGTTGATCTGGGCATCGCGCACGGCGAACAGTTCGAAGTCGGGCCGGTAGCCGCCGAGATACTGCGTGGCTGCGGCGGCCGAGAGCCGCGATGCGATGGAATCGAGGTAATCGCGCATCAGCCAGTCGTCGAGATAGTCCGGGTCGGCGCGGACTTCGCGCATCATGCGCTCGCCGAGCTTGCGCTCCGCTTGCGGCGAAAGCGTACCGCCGGAGCCGTCGCCGAGATCGGGCAGTTGCACCGACGAAAGCGGCGCGCGAAGGTTCGACATCGCTCCCGGACGATCCGCAAAACGGCTCTCTGCGCCGCCGTACACGCCGAAGACGCCCTCCGCGACGTTGCCCGCGTTTTGCGCGCCGGCGTCGTCTCCTCCGGAGTGGACCGGAGCGGCGGCGATGGCGTCGCGGTTGGCGTCGCGATGAACGTCCGCGTTCGGCGCGCCCGCCTGCGCCCACGCGAGTGGCGGCATGGCGAGGCTCAGGCAGAGCGAGACGATGAATACGCGACTTGTACGATTGGGCATATCGCGAAACGGGGCTCGAGGCGGCGGTCGGCGTGTCGGGGAAAACGCGCTTATCGTATCAAGTGTCGTGCGCGCGGACCTCCGGACGAAGGCGCGACGAGATGCGCCGATGCCGCGCTATGATAGGCGCCCTTTCAAAGCAACCCCACTGCGCAAACGGAGACGCCATGTCTGGACTCACTCATTTCGACGCCGCCGGCGAAGCGCACATGGTCGATGTCGGCGACAAGAACGAGACGCGGCGCATTGCGGTGGCGCGCGGCTCCATCGTCATGCTCGACGCCACGCTCACGCTGATCCGCGAAGGCCGCGCGAAAAAGGGCGACGTGCTCGGCGTGGCGCGCATCGCCGCGATTCAGGGCGCCAAGCGCACCGCCGATCTCATCCCGCTCTGTCATCCGCTCGCGCTGACGCGCGTGGCGGTGGACTTCTCAATCGATGAAGCGCTGCCCGGCGTGCATTGCGAAGTGCGCGTGGAAACGGTCGGACGCACCGGCGTCGAAATGGAAGCGCTCACGGCCGTGCAGGTCGGACTGCTGACCATCTACGACATGTGCAAAGCCGTGGATCGCGGCATGACCATCACGAACGTGCGCGTGATGGAAAAGCACGGCGGGAAATCAGGGGACTGGGTAGCGGACGAAGCATCGCCCGCCTGAACGACCCGGCCTTTCGCCGATGCCGCGCGCGTCATTCGTCCGCGTCGTCGTCGGGTTGCGCCTCCTCGCCCGCTGGCGCGCCGTACCGCTTCACCAGTTCCGCGCGGAACGACGCCAACGGCGCGCCGATCTCGTCGATGGAACGGTAGAGCGAATCGAGCTGCGCCGGCCAGTCATGCAACTCGGTCGCGAATATCTTGAGGCGCGCGGTCGTGTCCAGCGCTTCGGCCCGCTGCCCCGCGAGCGCCTGCAGCACCGCGTAGCGACGCAAGACCGTCTCGCCCGGCAAGAGCGCCATCGCCTGCCGATGCGCCTCGAGCTTGGATTCGAGGTCCTGCGCGTTCATCGGCAGCAGCGTGGCCGCGCCGTACTCGCCCCAGGCGCCGAAGAGGAACGCCGGATCGTCGCGATACTGCTCGGCCGGACGTGAGCCGTAATACAGCACCTCCGCGCGGTTGTAATCGCGCATCGTCGGGTAAAGCGCGATCAGGCCACCCGCCACCAGCACCGCATACACGCCATACGACACCGGCCGCGCGACGAGCCGCAGCGGGCGCGTCTCCAGCAGCCCGAACACGAGCATCGCGGGCATCAGAAAGAACATGTACTGCTGCGGATATTCGACGAGCGCGTGCATCAGCAGCACGCCCAGCAGCGACAGCGCGAAGATGCGCGCGGGCGTATGCGGCGCGCGCAGCACGCGAATCAGCCACAGCACGATGCCCGCCACCAGCACGGCGACGCCGATCAGCCCGGTCTTCGCGAGCAGATCGATGAAGATATCGTGCGCGTTGTTCGCAATCTCGACGCCGCCGAGATCGCGAACGAGATCGAACTGATAGCGCGGAAACTCGCCCCAGCCGACGCCGAGCAGCGGGTGCGTGCGGAACATCGTCCAGCCGTATTTCCACAGCGCAAGACGCGGCGCAATCTGGTTCGCGTCCTGCATGCGTTCCGCCGCCGATTGCGCGAGACCGAGCTGATAGCGCACGTTGATCCAGCGCACGGCTGCGTTCACCGCGACGAACAGCACGGCCAGCGCAACCGGAATCAGCCACGCGCGGATATCGCGGCGGTCGCGTCCGCCGCTCGATACGGGATCGTCGGCATCGGCGGCGGCGCCTGCGCGCCCGCGCGCGAAGGCCATCCACCATCCCGCGACCACGAGCACGCCCGTCTGTAGCCACGGTCCGCGCGATACGGTGAGCGCGAGCCCGAAAGAAAGCACCGCCGACACGACGACCCACACGGCGACGGGCATGCGGCGCGTCTGCACGAAGTAGAGCGCGCCCGCCATCGCGAACGAAATGACGGTCGCGAGGTGATTGGCCTGCGCCATGTTGCCGAAAGGCCGCCGCTGGATCGCGACGTTGTAAGCGACGACGAACGGCGCGAACTTCGCCTCGGCGTGGAACAACTGCACCGTCTGGCAAAAGACGGCGAAGAGCCCGCCCACGATTAGCGCCGCCGCGCCGACGCGCAGCGCCTTTTCAGCCAGCCCCGCACGCGCGAAGCCGAAGCCCGTATGCACCGCGACGAACGACGCGAGCAGATACGCGCCGCCGAGCCAGTTCATCGACGGCTGCGCGACGGGCAGCAGCGCCGTCTGCGCGACCACGACGATGCCGAACGCGAGCGGCATCAGCGCGACGACCGGCGATGCGAACGGCACGCGCGGTTCCGAGACGCGCACGAGCAGCGCGACCGTCGCGCCGAGCGCAAGGTACAGGGCGAGCGCGCTGTACTCGGCATAGAAGGTCGGAATCGGGTAAGTGTGGTTGACGACGCCGAAAGGAATCGTCAACGCGAGACACAAAACGGCGAAACAGAGAAAACGCGCGTATCGAGAAAGCATGAGGGGCTGGGAACGTCGGGAACCGGCGCACTATACAAAACTTTGCGTCCGCTGTGCGCCGCATGCCCGTAAATGCCGCGAAATGACCGTCGGACGCGCGGGAGCGCGTTGCCTCTCGCCCCCGCTCGACGCATCCCGCTTCAGGCGCGGCACTCCGGCGGTGCAAGATTGCCCGGCAGCGTCGGCGCCTGTGCCGGCGCCGGTCCCGCGCCCGGCGCCGGGAGCGAGGACGCCGCCTTGGCCCCGGCGAAGCACTCCCAGGTGATCGTGCCCGCCTGCACCGAGCCGCGCGTCAGCGCGACGCGCGCGGTCGGCGTCTCGGCGTTGTCGGGCGCGGACGGCACGAGCACGAGCGTGTTCGATCCCTCCGGCGCGACGCGCGTGCTGTATGCAATCGTGATCTGGCCGCTGTCGCTGTCGACGTGAATCGATTCCACATTGCGCGTGGCGGGCGGCGACGCGTAGGCGTTTGCGAGATCCGCGCCACTCGACGCGTTCTCCGCCACCGCGAGCCGCGCCGATGCCGCGAGCGCCATGCCCTCGCCTACGCGGCTGCGCGCCAGATAGTCCTGATACGCGGGAATCGCGTAGGCCGCGACCACGCCGACGATCGCCAGCACGATCATCAATTCGATCAGCGTGAAGCCGTTCGCGCCCGCTTTCGCGCGCGTGAGCCATGCGCCCCATCCTAGCCGCTCACGCGGCGCCTTCAAACTCAAAGCCGTGCTCGTCATTGCTGCTCCCAAAAGACAAAAAGCGCCGGCCGCGCAATGCGAACCGACGCTTTCATCGTATTGGGCGAGCACGCGCCGCAACAGTCGGCCATTCGGCCTAGGCGCGAAACGCGGGCATGTCAGCCGGTGGCGCGCCTGGCGACCGCGAGCGCGCGGCGTTTCATCAGCCAGCCGATCACTATCACGAAGCCCGCGCCGGCCACGCGCGCCGCGTAGCCCGCCGCGTCCGTATTGAGGGACGGCCAGCGGTCGATGAACGGATCGTCGATGATGAGGCCCCCCGCGATCCATCCGAGCAGCCCCGCGCCCAGCAACACGACGGCCGGGAAGCGGTCAAGGAGCTTCAGCACCAGCGTGCTGCCCCACACGATCAGCGGAATGCTCACCAGAAGCCCGAACACGACGAGCGTCAGGCGATGCCTCGGATCGGCAGCCTCGGCTGCACCCGCGATCGCGATGACGTTATCGAGGCTCATGACTGCATCCGCGACGATGATCGTCTTCACCGCCGCCCAGAGCTTGTCGGAAGAACTGATCTCGTGCGCGTCCTGGCCGGGCTGCATCAGCTTCACGCCGATCCACAGCAGCAGCAGGCCGCCCAGGAACTTGAGGAACGGCACGTCCAGCAGGAACACGGCGAACGCGATCAGCACGACGCGCAGCAGTATCGCGCCGAGGGTGCCGAACACGATGCCGCGCGTGCGCTGCGTAGCGGGAAGATCGCGGCACGCAAGCGCAATCACGACGGCGTTGTCGCCGCCCAGCAAGATGTCGATGACGATGATCTGGACGACCGCGCTCCAGTGGAGCGTCGAGAAAAAATCGAGCATGTGCGGAAAACAAAAAAAGCGAGGAAGCCTGCGCTCCCTCGCTTTCATTCGGCCTGTTACGAAAGGATTCGGTAAGCGTACCAAACCCTGACGTTTCGTGCCTGACTGCTTCCGGCTCTTAGATCACCGACTTCAGCAGGCGGCCCATTTCGGACGGATTCTTCGTGACCTTGATGCCGCACGCGTCCATGATTTCGAGCTTGGCGTCCGCCGTGTCCGCACCGCCCGAGATCAGCGCGCCTGCGTGGCCCATGCGCTTGCCCGGGGGCGCCGTCACGCCCGCGATGAAGCCGACGACCGGCTTCTTCATGTTGTCCTTGATCCAGTAAGCGGCGTTCGCTTCGTCCGGACCGCCGATCTCGCCGATCATGATGACGGCGTCCGTTTCCGGATCGTCGTTGAACATCTTCATGACGTCGATGTGCTTGAGACCGTTGATCGGATCGCCGCCGATACCCACCGCCGACGACTGGCCGAGGCCGAGCGCCGTCAATTGGCCGACCGCTTCGTACGTCAGCGTGCCCGAACGCGACACGACGCCGATGCGGCCCTTGCGGTGAATGTGACCCGGCATGATGCCGATCTTCAGCTCGTCCGGCGTGATCGTGCCGGGGCAGTTCGGTCCGAGCAGCAGCGTCTTGCGGTTTTCGCGGCGCATGCGGTCCTTGATTTCGAGCATGTCGCGAACCGGAATGCCTTCGGTGATGCAGATGGCGAGATCGAGGTCGGCTTCGACGGCTTCCCAGATCGCAGCAGCGGCGCCCGCGGGCGGCACGTAGATGACCGAAACGGTCGCGCCGGTTTCGGCCTTCGCTTCCTTGACGGATGCGTAGATCGGAATGCCTTCGAAGTCTTCGCCGGCCTTCTTCGGGTTCACGCCCGCGACGAACGCTTCGCGGCCGTTCGCGTATTCGCGGCAAGCGCGCGTGTGAAACTGGCCGGTCTTGCCGGTGATGCCCTGCGTGATGACCTTCGTGTCTTTGTTGATCAGAATCGACATGTAGTGACCTCTGTTCGTTTGGCGTCGCTCAGGCGTATGCCCGGCGCCGCCATTCGTATCTGGTGGAACGCTCTCTTAGGCAGGCACGCGAACGCGCTTACTTGCCTTCGGCTGCCGCGACGACCTTCTGCGCGGCTTCTTCCATGCTGTCGGCCGAGATGATCGGCAGACCCGAATCCGCCAGCATCTTCTTGCCGAGGTCTTCGTTCGTGCCCTTCATGCGCACGACGAGCGGCACCTTCAGATCCACTGCCTTCGACGCCGCGATCACGCCTTCGGCGATCACGTCGCAACGCATGATGCCGCCGAAGATGTTGACGAGAATCGCCTTCAGGTTCGGGTTCTTCAGCATCAGCTTGAAGGCTTCCGTGACCTTCTCGGTGGTCGCGCCGCCGCCGACGTCGAGGAAGTTCGCCGGTTCGCCGCCGAAGAGCTTGATGGTGTCCATCGTGGCCATCGCGAGGCCCGCGCCGTTCACGAGACAGCCGATGTTGCCGTCGAGCGAGATGTACGCGAGATCGAACTTCGACGCTTCGACTTCAGCCGGGTCTTCTTCGTCCAGATCGCGATACGCGACGATTTCCGGATGGCGGAAGAGCGCGTTGGCGTCGAAGTTGAACTTGGCGTCGAGCGCGATCACCTTGCCGTCGCCGGTCACGATCAGCGGGTTGATTTCGGCGAGCGATGCGTCCGTCTCGTAGAACGCCTTGTAGAGACCTTGCAGGATCGCGCGTGCTTGCGGGATCGATGCGTCCGGAATGCCGATCTTGCGTGCGAGGTCGTCGGCGTCCTTGTCCTGCAGACCGGTCGACGGCTCGACGGCGAACTTGTGCAGCAGATCGGGCGTCTTTTCCGCGACTTCTTCGATGTCCATGCCGCCTTCGCTCGACGCCATCACGACGATCTTCTGTGAGACGCGATCCAGCACGAGGCCGACATACAGTTCCTTCTTGATGTCCGCGCCTTCTTCGATCAGCAGGCGATTGACCTTCTGGCCTTCCGGACCGGTCTGGTGCGTGACGAGCTGCATGCCGAGGATCTGGTTCGCGTACTCGCGGACCTGCTCGATCGACTTCGCGACCTTCACGCCGCCGCCCTTGCCGCGACCGCCCGCGTGAATTTGCGCCTTGACGACCCAAACCGGGCCGCCCAGCTCTTCCGCGGCCTTGACCGCATCATCCACCGAGAACACGGGTTTGCCGCGCGGGACCGCGACGCCGAATTTCCGCAGGATTTCCTTACCCTGGTACTCGTGAATCTTCATGCGTGATTCCTTCAGTCTGAGAGTTGGAGTGAACTTCGATTTCGAATTGCCTGAACCGCCAATTCTTTAGATTCGTGTTGGACTGCGAGGCGCTCAACTGCCTGCCGACGATCAGCGGCTCATGTGTCGGGCGCATCTGGCGCATCTGGCGTTGCGGCTTGCGAACGCTCGGCCCGGGACGGCTCGTAGCCGAACCAGCGCGGATAGTATTCGCGCACAGCCGGACCGTCGAACCGCAACGCGTGGCAGCGGCCAAGCTGAAACGGCGGCTGCGGTTGACCCGACGCTTCGCGCCCCGATGCGTCGCCCCGCTGGAACGGACTGCCGTTCTCGATGGACCATACTTCGCCGGAAAACGCCTGGATCGCGACGGTCGGCAACACGGCGCACAACTCGGTGAGATGGGTGCACGCAGCCGTTCCGCGCAGGCGCGCACCGGCTTCGCGACGAAAATTCTGGAGCAGACTGAGTCCGATGAGGGAGCGATACGCGGAATTCGACTCGGCGCACAGCGCCGCATAAGGCGCCCACTCCGACGATGCCTCGGCGTCGACGATGGTGAGCTTGCGGTCGATGGTGATGCGCAGCCAGAGTTCATGGATCGGCAGGCCTTTCGGCCGGACGCCCGCCGCGAGGGGAAAGTCGCGGGGCTTCTCATCGGTTAGGCAGGCTTCGATGTCCCAGAGACCGTCCTCCCGCTCGAACGCTTCCAGGCGAATCGCGCGACGATGGCGCAACTGGCGGGAAACGGGCGGTGAGAGAGGCATTGGAGCGAAGCCGGAACGGGGAAAACCGTTGAATTTTAGCATAGCGAGTATTTCCGGCCTTGCATGTGCCTGACGAATGGCTGCGCGCGATGGAGCGCGGTTCGCGCTTGCGCTTGCCACCCTCAATCGTCGACGAACTCGTCGGCCCAGTCTTCCTCGCCGCCCTTCAAAATTTTGCCGATGGTGCCGCTCGAAAACCCGCGCGCCGCCAGAAAGCGCGCCTGCTTGGCCCGCTCGGCGGGCGTTTCGGGCGCAACGCCGTATTTCTTTTCCCAGACTGCCTTCGCGCGAGCGGTCTCCGTCTGCGCGAGCTTGTCTGCCGTCTCGCCGATGAGCGCCTCGCCGACTGCGTGCCGCTTCAGTTCGCTGATGATCCGGCTGCCGCCCATGCGACTCGCTCGCCGATGCACCACGCTTTCCACGAAGCGTTCATTGGACAGCCAGCCGTCGCGTTCGAGACTGTCGAGGACGGTTTCGAGCGAATCGGCTTCCTGGACGTAGGGGCGCAGCTTCCGGGACAGCTCCGCCCGGCTGTGTTCGCGGCGTGAGAGATAGGCGAGCGCTCGGCCTTTTAGCGAACGTTGAGGGCGTCTCGCGTTGTTGGCATCCGATGGCTTGCGCTGACGTTGCGTCGATCGGCTATAGACCGTGTCGGGTTCCGGCTCGGGCGCAGCGGCCGGAGCGCATTGCTCGAAGGGCTCGAACGGGTCGGCGTCTTCGAAGGGGTCCGGGAAGGAATCGATGCCCGCGTTCGCGTAGCTCGCCTCGGACGCCTTCAGCGATGCCGGCTCTTTCTGGACGCCAGGCGCCGTTGTGCGCCCCATCAGTGAGCGTGCTTGGGCAAGGCGTTCAGCGCGATCCAGTTCGGCAGCGCGCTGAGGGCGATGAGCGTCGGCTGCGAGTTGTTCTGCATCCTCAACAGCGACGGAATGCTTCGCCGCCCGGCGCGGTGTTTCCGCTTCCGGCGCGGTCGCGCTTCGCTCGCTCTCGTCGCGTTGATCGCGCTCGTTCGCCGCATGTGGCGGTGTCTCTTGGGGAGTCTCTCGAAGAGACTCGCGACGCGCGTCGAAAGCGCCACGCGCCGACGCGGATGACTCTGCGTCGGCGCGTGACTTGTCGCTGCGCGTGGACGAGCGCGGTTTTTTCGACGATGCCGCTCGGCGTTCGCTGCTTCGCTCGTAGCGGTCGACGGACTCCGCGGCTTCATCTGAAAACCCGACGCTGCGGGCAGCACCCACAGCGTCTTCACCGCCGGTCAGCGCGCCGTCCGAACGCTCAGAACGGCTGCGCCTGGATTCGGCGTTGCGAGCGTTCGACCCGGACCGGCGCTTGAACATCGACCGTGCGGCGGGACGCTTATTCGTCGCCCGCCACTGCTGCGCCCGTGGCTACGCCATCCGCCAGCGCCGCCACACCGAGCGATTCGCGGATCTTGTTCTCGATCTCGCGCGCGATGTCCGGATTTTCGCGCAGGAATTCACGCGCGTTGTCCTTGCCCTGACCGATGCGATCGCCGTTATAGCTGTACCAGGCGCCTGCCTTGTCGACGAGCTTGGCCTGCACGCCCAGATCGATGATCTCGCCCTGACGCGAAATGCCCTCGCCGTACAGAATGTCGAAGATAGCTTCGCGGAACGGCGGCGAGACCTTGTTCTTCACGACCTTCACGCGCGTTTCGTTGCCGATGACTTCGTCGTTCTTCTTGATGGAACCGATACGGCGAATGTCCAGACGCACCGACGAGTAGAACTTCAGCGCGTTGCCGCCCGTGGTGGTTTCCGGGTTGCCGAACATCACGCCGATCTTCATGCGAATCTGGTTGATGAAGATGACAAGGCAGTTCGTGCGCTTGATGGAGCCGGTGAGCTTGCGCAGCGCCTGCGACATCAGACGCGCCTGCAAACCGGGCAGCGAGTCGCCCATTTCGCCTTCGATTTCCGCCTTCGGCACGAGCGCCGCCACCGAGTCGATGACGATCATGTCGATGGAGCCGGAGCGCACCAGCGCGTCCGTGATTTCCAGCGCCTGCTCGCCCGTGTCCGGCTGCGAGATCAGCAGTTCCGGAATGTTCACGCCGAGCTTGGCTGCGTATTGCACGTCGAGCGCGTGTTCCGCGTCGATGAACGCCGCCGTGCCGCCGAGCTTTTGCATTTCGGCGATCACTTGCAGCGTGAGCGTGGTCTTGCCCGACGATTCCGGACCGTAGATTTCCACGACACGGCCGCGCGGCAAGCCGCCCACGCCGAGCGCGATATCCAGCCCGAGCGAACCGGTGGACACAACCTGAATGTCTTCGACCGCCTCACCCGCGCCGAGCCGCATGATCGACCCTTTGCCGAATTGCTTTTCGATCTGCGAGAGCGCGGCGGCCAGGGCCTTGCTCTTTTCCGCAGTCATTCCAGCCGGGCCTTTCTTGCTTTCTTCCATGAATCGTCCTTTGCTATGATGAACGGCGTCTGAGGCTTGTGCGAAAAGGCTTTGGCGCGCCCGTAAAAGGCGCTGTAACGGCGGATTAGCCGCTTTTCGCAAAGATGCAGACACTGTATAAAAAAACAGTAGTTTTTGCAAGCCCGATCACGCGAGCGTGGTTTTTTCCACGTCGCGCGAACCGCGCAAAAACCACGAACACTGGAGACCGCCGCGCCGGGCGATGCGGTGCCGGCAATGCGATGCGCGCCGCGCATCAGGCGCATACGACGATGCGAATCCTCATTGCCGAAGACGACAGCATACTCGCGGACGGCCTCGTCCGATCACTCCGCCAATCGGGATACGCCGTCGACCATGTGAAGCACGGCGTCGAGGCGGACACCGCCCTTTCCCTGCAAACGTTCGACCTGCTCATTCTCGATCTCGGCCTGCCGATGATGACCGGCCTCGAAGTGCTGCGCCGCCTGCGCGCGCGCAATTCGCCGATGCCGGTGCTGATCCTGACCGCCGCCGACAGCGTCGACGAGCGCGTGAAAGGCCTCGATCTCGGCGCGGACGACTACATGGCCAAACCCTTCGCCCTGAACGAACTCGAGGCGCGCGTGCGCGCGCTCACGCGGCGCGGCGCGGGCGGCGGGCCGACGGTCGTGAAGCACGGCTCGCTCGCGTTCGATCAGGTCGGGCGCATCGCGCATATCGGCGATCAGGTGATCGACCTGTCGGCGCGTGAAGTCGGTGTGCTCGAAGTGCTGCTGCAGCGCACCGGCCGGCTCGTGTCGAAGGAGCAGCTCGTCAACCATCTATGCGAGTGGGGCGAGGAAGTCAGCAACAACGCGATCGAAGTCTACGTGCACCGGCTGCGCAAGAAGATCGAGCCGAGCGGCGCGCGGATCATCACCGTGCGCGGACTCGGTTACACGCTGGAAAAGGCGTCGAACGGCGCATCGGGCTTGGCCGGGGCGTCCGCCAGCGCGCCGATGCCGCCGGGCCATCACTGAAGCCGGGGCGCGCATGGCGTCGCCTGTATCCACCGAGCGCGCAGACGAGGCACCGCGCGAGTCGCCAGCAAGCGCCAGCGCCGCCGACTCCGACGCCCTGCGCGACGCCCGCTACGCGAATCCGTTCGCGCCGCCCGACGAACTCGAGCCGGAAGGCGCGGCGCACCCTCGCTCGCTCTTCGGCGAGATTCTCGACTGGATGCTCGCGCCGCTTCTGCTGCTCTGGCCGATGAGCATCGCGGTGACGTATCTCGTCGCCAAATCGATCGCAAACGGGCCGTTCGACCGCGCCCTCGAAGCCGACGCCTACGTGATCGCGCGTCAGATTCAGCCGGCGGGCGGCGTCGCGGAACTGCGGCTGCCCGGCGCGACCCGCGATTTCCTGCGCGCCGACAACGTGGACAGCGTGTTCTTCCAGGTGCTCGGCACGCGCGGCGAACTGGTCGGCGGAGACCGCGACATGCCCTTGCCGCACGAGGACGACCGGCCGCAGCCGGGCATCGTCGAATTTCGCGACGACGTGCTGCGCGGCAACGACATTCGCGTCGCGTACACGACCGTCGATCTGCCGGGCCTCGCGCCGGGCCGCGACCCTGAAAGCGCGCAGCCCGTGCTCGTGCAGGTGGCCGAGACGCTCGACAAGCGCAGCCAGCTCGCCAACGACATCATCAAGGGCGTGATTCTTCCGCAGTTCGTGATTCTGCCGCTCGCGATCGTCCTCGTGTGGTTCGGGCTGTCGCGCGGGCTCGCGCCGCTGCACGCGCTCCAGGCGAATATCCGCTCGCGCCGCCCCGACGATCTCTCGCCGCTCGAAGCCGGCCGCGCGCCGCCGGAAATCGCGCCGCTCGTCGCGTCGTTCAACGATCTGCTCACGCGGCTCGAGCAGAACATGGAGTTCCAGAAACGCTTTATCGCCGATGCCGCGCATCAGATGAAAACGCCGCTCGCCGGGCTGCGCATGCAGGCGGAACTCGCACTGCGGCAGGACGTGTCGGCCGAAGTGCAGCGCTCGCTCGAACAGATCGCGACGAGTTCCGAGCACGCGGCACGGCTCGTCACGCAATTGCTCGCGCTTGCCCGCGCCGAGAACCGCGCGGCGGGACAAATCTTTTCGCGCGTCGAACTGACTTCGCTCGCGCGCCTCGCCGTGCGCGACTGGGTGCAGGCGGCGCTTGCGAAGCGCATGGACATCGGCTACGAGGAGCCGCCGTTTCCGGTCGAGGTCGAAGGCAATGTGGTGATGCTGCGCGAACTGCTCTCGAATCTGATCGACAACGCGATCCGCTACACGCCGGCGGGCGGGCGCATCACCGTGCGGGTTCGGACCGACGACAACGACCTCGATCGCGTGCATCTCGAAGTGGAAGACACCGGCTTCGGCATTCCGCCTGCGGAACGCGAGCGCGTCGTCGAGCGGTTCTATCGCATTCTCGGGCGCGAAGGCGACGGCAGCGGGCTGGGCCTCGCCATCGTCAAGGAGATTGCGACGATGCACGGCGGCACGCTCGCCATCGACGATCACGTCTATCAGGAATCGCCGCGCCTCGCGGGAACGCTGGTGCGCGTGAGCCTGCAGCGGGTTTTTCCTGCCCGGGACAAACCCTGAGCGCACACGTTCGCGGGCATCGGCCGCCAACCGCGAACGCCGGTGTTTCGTTGCAAATGAATCCTCTTTAGCCGACGTACCCGGCGCATTGGCGCTTTCGGCAGTCGCCAGCGATGCTCCGCGCGAAATGGTGCCGAGTCAGAACGCCGTAAGTTTTCGTTCCAATAATCGGTGCACCGGCGCTGCTCCGTGCGGCCCGATGAAGTCGACATCAAGACGCATAAACACGGCAACCAGCTTGCATGGATCGCATCGGGGCAGCGAAGCCCCGAATGCGGCCGCCACAGGAGACGATTCATGGCTACGGTCGAAGGGCGCATTTCCCACGCGCCGATGACGAACGAGGAGCGGAAGGTCATCTTCGCCTCGTCGCTCGGCACGGTGTTCGAGTGGTACGACTTCTATCTGGCGGGCTCGCTCGCCATCTACATCAGCAAGACGTTCTTCTCGGGCGTGAACCCGACCGCGGGCTTCATCTTCACGCTGCTCGGCTTCGCGGCGGGCTTCGCGGTGCGTCCGTTCGGCGCGATCGTGTTCGGGCGGCTCGGCGACATGGTCGGGCGCAAGTACACGTTCCTCGTGACGATCGTCATCATGGGCCTTTCGACGTTTCTGATCGGATTTCTGCCCGGCTACGCGACGATAGGCATCGCCGCGCCGATCATCTTCATCGCGATGCGGCTGCTGCAGGGCCTCGCGCTCGGCGGCGAGTACGGCGGCGCCGCGACCTACGTCGCGGAACACGCGCCGGCGAACAAGCGCGGCGCGTGGACCGCGTGGATCCAGACCACCGCGACGCTCGGCCTCTTCATCTCGCTCATCGTGATTCTGGTCGTCCGCACGATGACGGGCGAAGAGCAGTTCGGCGCGTGGGCGTGGCGCGTGCCGTTCCTCGTGTCGATTCTGCTGCTCGCCGTGTCCGTGTGGATTCGCATGAAACTGCACGAGTCGCCGGTGTTCGAGCGCATCAAGGCGGAGGGCAAGACCTCGAAAGCGCCGCTGACCGAAGCGTTCGGCCAGTGGAAGAACCTGAAGATCGTGCTGCTCGCGCTCTTCGGCCTGACGGCGGGCCAGGCGGTCGTGTGGTACACGGGCCAGTTCTACTCGCTCTTCTTCCTCACGCAGACGCTCAAGGTGGATGGCACCAGCGCGAACATCATGGTGGCCGTGGCGCTTCTGATCGGCACGCCGTTCTTCGTGTTCTTCGGTTCGCTGTCGGATCGCATCGGACGCAAGCCGATCATCATGGCGGGCTGTCTCATCGCGGCGCTCAGTTTCTTCCCGCTCTTCAAGGCGCTCGCGCACTACACGAATCCGACGCTCGAAGCCGCCACGCAGAAGTCACCGATCGTCGTGATTGCGAATCCGGACGAGTGCTCGTTCCAGTTCAATCCGGTGGGCACGTCGAAGTTCACGTCGTCGTGCGATATTGCGAAGAGCGCGCTGTCGAAGGCCGGCCTCAACTACGAGAACGTGGCGGCGCCGGCCGGCACGCTCGCGCAGATCAAGGTCGGCGAGACGGTCGTGAACACCTACAACGGCAAGGCGGCCGATGCGAAGGCGCGAGGCGCGGCGTTCGACAAGACGCTCGCCGGCACGCTCAAGAGCGCGGGCTATCCCGCGAAGGCGGACCCGGCGCTCATCAACTGGCCGATGGCGATCGTGATTCTGACGATCCTCGTCATCTTCGTGACGATGGTCTACGGCCCGATTGCCGCGATGCTGGTGGAAATGTTCCCGGCGCGGATTCGCTATACGTCGATGTCGCTGCCGTATCACATCGGCAACGGCTGGTTCGGCGGCTTTCTGCCGGCGACGGCCTTTGCGATCGTCGCGGCGCGCGGCGATATCTACTCGGGGCTGTGGTATCCGATCGTGATTGCGCTCGCGACGTTCGTGATCGGCATGCTGTTCGTGAAGGACACGCGCAAGTCGAACGTGTACCACGAGGATTGATGCCGGCTCGCGCGCGATGAAAATTGCGCGCGAGGGGTTGACAGACGTTCACGGCATCGCCATAATTTCGCTTCTTTCGGCGAATTAGCTCAGTCGGTTAGAGCGACGGAATCATAATCCGCAGGTCCGGGGTTCGAATCCCTGATTCGCCACCAGCTTGAAGAAAAAGCCGCTGTTCCAAAAGGACAGCGGCTTTTTCCTTTTCCGCTCGTCGAATCTCCTCGTCGCAAACCGAACAATCACAAAAATGTCGGCCACCGTACATTCAGACGAATACGCACGAGCAGATACTTCATCTGCGCACGGGGGAACGGCAGCACGCGCGAACGAGAGATCACAAACAAGATGGGCGGCACTCGACCGAGCCGTGGGTAAAGAAAAAAGCGTGAACGCGCTTCTTTGCCAACGTCCCGGCGAGTAGGAGACGGATAAACCCTCGCCCCGACAACGAAGCTCAAAAGCCGGCAATCGCCGGCTTTTTCTTTTTCTTTTTCCGCGCGAGCGCCGCTTTCCCGCGCGATGCGTCAGCGATAGCGCGCGAAAACCGTCCGCGCGCATTCGGCGCACCAGTGGCGCTCGGCGGCATCCACGGTGGCGTCCCAGATGTGGTCGTGAGCGCATCGCCAGGTGAGCGGCGCGGCGGCGTCGACATAAGCCGGCGAGACGAGCGCGCCGCCGCGCACGTCCGCGATCACGCGCGCCCGATTGGTTTCGGTCTCGCGCCGCTGCGTCGCGCAGTTCATGCAGCGAATGTTTTGCGCGCGATCGAGCGCATCGTCCCAACGATGACCGCGGCTGCACTCCCAGCGCAGGGGCGCGTCGCCGGGGGCTATCACCGATGCCCGCTCGCGGTATCGCGTGGCTTCGTCCATCAACGCGCGCTGCCTTTTGCCGATGTTTCTGTCGCTCATTGCATCAACGCCTCGTGCGTCCTGCGCTCAATGCCGCCCGCCGCCTTCCGCCTCGGAGCGCGACGTCGTCACCACGGTGCCGTCCGGACCGAAATGCGCGTTGAACATGGCGTCGCGGTTGACGCCGTCCTCCAGCCAGTGCCAGCTCCAGACGCGCTCCTGCTTCAGCCGGTATTCCGCGACCGTGGTCGGCTTGCCGAGAAGGCGCCGCACTTCGTCCTGCGTCATGCCCGGCCGAACCTTCGCGATGTTCTCCGCCGTGAGCACCTGCGTCACCGAAACGAAGAGGCCGTCGGGATCGAGATCGACCATGTACGTGTTCGTGCCGGCCGGCCCGCGCGGATATTCGAGCCGCTTCGAGCCATCGGTGAAAGTGCGCTCCGTCTCGGGCTCGCCCATCTGGCTGCGAATCTGCGCTTCGGTCGTCACGCCGGGCTTGAGATCCTTGAGCAGCAGCGTGTCCGGCTTCACGGAATTGAAGAAGGAACTGAGCTTGCTCATCGCTTCTCCGCTTTGTTGCTGGTCGCACCCGGCAAGCAACGACGCCGCGAAGAACACGGCAATCACGATTTTTTTCATTCTGTCCTCTCTCACGCGACTCAGCCGCCGGAGCCGAGCAGCGGCACCGGATCGACGGCTGCGCCCGCCTTTCTCACCTCGAAGTGCAGCACGGGCGAGCCGCTCGGACCCGTGCCCATATCCGCGATGGTCGCGCCCTGCTTGACGGCGTCGCCTTCGTGCACGAGCAGTTTGTCGTTATACGCGTAGGCCGTCAGATAGTCGTTGCTGTGTCGCACGATGATCATGCGCCCATACGACCGAAGCCCGCTGCCCGCGTACACCACCTTGCCCGCCGCCGCGGCCTTCACCGGCTGACCGGCCTTCCCGGCGATATCGATGCCCTTGCTTCCGCTCGCGCCGAACGCGCGCACGATCTCGCCCTTCGCGGGCCAGATGAACGTGCCTTTGCCCGCCGGCGCGGATGTAGTGGCCGCCGGGGCTTCGGCGATTTTGGCAACGGGCCTTTCGGCGGCGGCCTTGCCAGGCGACGGCAAGAGCGGCGGCAGATCCTTCGCGCCTCCCGACGTGGACGCAGACGCCGACGCTCCCGGCGGCACCACGCGCAACACCTGCCCGACGTTGACCTGCCTGCTCTGCGGCAGATTGTTCCAGCTCGCCAGATCGTCCGGCTTCTGCTTGTAGAGCCGCGAGATGCCGAAGAGCGTATCGCCCGGCTTCACGCGATAGAACCCCGCCTCGACCGGCGCAGCCACGGAAGGCGCGGACGCGACGGACGAAGCCATCGGCGACGGCGCCCCGTTGCGCGGCGCGCTTTGCACCGCGGGCGGCGCGACAGGCATCGAGTTCTCGACGATCGGCGCGGGCTCTCGCGGAGTGGACGTACATCCCGCGAGCCCCGCCGTGATTGCTGCTGCGAGCGAAAGGCTCGCGATGACCGCCCGCGTGTGCGGCCCAACGACATCTTTGTGCATCGACACCCACTTTCCCATGCTTTTATCTTGATCTATTGCAACGCATTCGTTACCTACGGCGTGCACCGCCGCGTCAGCACACGGTGAAGCCCACGCCATACAGCGATGTCCCGACACATCCGACGATGCCGCAACCGGGCAACGTCGCAAAAGCCAGTCCACACAATCCAATTGCGACGAGCCGCAAGCCGCACGCGTAAAACCGCGTCGACTTCCGCTCGCGCGAACATCCGCCAGCATAAGACATTACAGAACCCCGATCGTCCGCATGAGTCAACGGAACACTTTAGGCGAAAGTCAACCGGACGCTTTGGGATTCTAAATTTTTCACGAATGTCCTCGTTCGCCGACGCTGCTCACGACGTTCCCGCAACGTCCACATAGGCCGTTCGGAAAACGCCGCGCGAATCCACAATCCTTGACAGTTTGCGCATTTTTCGCACAGCACTTTCGGCTAAATTCGAGGCGCTCGAAAGCAGGGGCCCCCTGCGGTCCTGCAACTCCCTCACTCTCAGGAGCGTTAGCGCATGAACCTCGTGCATCACGGAATCATCATCAGTCTCATCATCGGCGGCGTCGCGGGCTGGCTTGCCGGCCTCATCATGAACGGCACGGGCTTCGGCATGCTCGTGGACATTCTCGTCGGCATCGTCGGCGGCGTGGTCGGCAACTGGCTCTTCGGCGCACTCGGCATTTCGCTCGGCGGCGGACTGCTCGGCTCGCTGCTTACCGCGGTCATCGGCGCGGTCGTGCTGCTCTTCATCATTCGCCTTTTCCGGCGCGCGTAGAGCCACGTCTTATCGTGACGGGCCGGCTCCGTGGCATCGCCCGCGCCGGCCCCGCATCGTTTTACAGCCGCCCGACTTTCGAGCCGCGGCGGCTCATCTTCCACACGGCGCCAAGCGCAATCGGCACGATGGCCGCGCCAATGCCGACCAGCACGATCACATTCAGATACTGCCGGATGAACGGAATATTCCCGAAGAAGTAGCCGAGCAGGACGAGCAAGAGCACCCAAAGCGCCGCGCCGAGCACGTTGAACAGTTGAAACCGCGTGGCGTTCATCGTAGATGCCCCCGCCACGAACGGCGCGAAGGTCCGCACCACCGGCACGAATCGCGCGATGACGATGGTCTTGCCGCCGTGACGCTCGTAGAAGTTATGCGTCTTCTGGAGCGCGGCGCGGTCGAGAAAGCGTTCCAGCACCGGAATGTTGGTATCGAAGACTTTCGGGCCGATGGCGCGTCCGATCCAGTAATTCACCGTATTGCCCGCAACCGCCGCGACGAGCAGCAGCACGATCAGCGCGCCGAGATCCATCTCGTGCGTGGCCGCGAACGCGCCGCCGATAAACAGCAGCGAATCGCCCGGCAGAAACGGGAACACGACAAGCCCGGTTTCGCAGAACACGATCAGGAACAGCACGGCATAGACCCATCCGCCGTACACATGGATAAAGTCACCGAGCGATTTGTCGATGTGAAGGATGAGTCCCAGAAAATGCAGCAGCGTGTCCAAAAGCATTCCTCGAAGTAATGGGCCGCCGGTCAACCGAAGGACCGGTCCGGCAACAAGCGAAGGGTCGCGCCATGATACCGAAGTGACCGGCTGCGTCGGTTAAAAAGCACGCATCCGGACGCCATCTCGCCCGCGTATGGCGGAAGCGGCGTGCCCGAGGGCCGCCCGTTGCGAATGGCTATAATTTCGCTCATGGCCGATCTCAACGAACTCTCCGCCGGCGTTTCGACCGCCGCCGCCGCGCGCCGTTCGCGCGCCATCGCCCCGCTGCCCGATCAGCTCGTCAGCCAGATCGCAGCGGGCGAAGTGGTCGAGCGGCCCGCTTCCGTCGTCAAGGAATTGCTGGAGAACGCGCTCGATGCCGGCGCGCGCACGCTGCGCGTCACGCTCGACGAAGGCGGGGTCAAGCGCATCGTGATTGCCGACGACGGCTGCGGCATTCCTCGCAACGAACTCCCGCTCGCGCTGATGCGCCACGCGACGAGCAAGATCCGCTCGCTCGCCGATCTCGAAGCCGTCGCGACGCTCGGTTTTCGCGGCGAGGCGATCGCGTCGATCGCGTCGGTGGCCGAGCTTTTCATCACGAGCCGCACCGAAGATTGCCCGCACGCGACGCGCATCGACGCGCAGACGGGCGCGCTGTCGCCCGCCGCCGGCGCCTGCGGCACGACCATGGAAGTGCGCGAGCTGTACTTCAACACGCCCGCGCGCCGCAAGTTTCTGAAGAGCGAGCAGACCGAACTCGGCCATTGCCTCGAAGTGATCCGCCGCACGGCGCTCGCCCGGCCCGATGTCGCCATCTCGGTCATGCACAACGGCAAGGCCATCGAGCACTGGAACGCGAGCGATCCGCGAACGCGCGTCGCGAAGATTCTCGGCGAGGTGTTCGAAACCGCGCATCTGCCGCTCGACGAACGCGCCGGGCCGCTCGCCGTCTACGGTTGCGCGGGGCTGCCGACCGCCAGCCGCGGACGCGCCGACCAACAGTATTTCTTCGTGAATGGCCGCTTCGTTCGCGACAAGCTGCTCACGCATGCCGTGCGCGCCGCCTACGAGGACGTGCTGCACGGCAACCGGTATCCCGCTTATGTGCTGTTCCTCGATCTTCCGCCCGAGTCGGTGGACGTGAACGTGCATCCGTCGAAGATAGAGGTGCGCTTCCGCGATTCGCGCTCGATCCATCAATACGTCTTTCACGCGGTGCAACGCGCCCTCGCGCGGCACGCGGGCGAATCGCCGGAGACGACTTCGGGCGGGCACGCGGCGCAGATCGAAGCGAACGGCCCCGCGTCGTTCAGTGCGAAGCCGTTCGCGAGCACGCCCGACGCGCTGCGCCTGAAAAGCGAGAACGGAACGTCGTGGATGCGCCAGTCGCGCATGACGCAGGGCACGCTGCCGGTCGCGCAGCCGCTCGCGCTCTACGACGCGCTTTTCGGCCGCAAGGAAGCCGCTGCCGCGCCGACGCAGCCGGAAGCGGCGTCGCCTGCGGTGGCGTGGGTGAATGAGCCATCGCCCGCTTACGCCGCGACGCGCCACAGCAGCGACGAGCAGCCGCTCGGCTTCGCCGTCGGCCAGATTCACGCCATTTATGTGCTCGCGCAGAACGCGCGCGGACTCGTGATCGTCGACATGCACGCGGCGCACGAACGCATTCTGTACGAGCAGTTCAAGCACGCGCTCGCGGACCGCGCGATCGCCGTGCAACCGCTGCTGATTCCGGTTTCGATGCCGGCGGAGCCCGTGGAGATCGGCATCGTCGATGAAGAGCGCGAGACGCTCGACGCGCTCGGCTTCGATCTCGCGGTGCTATCGCCGACATCGATCGCGATTCGCGCGGTGCCTGCGCTTCTGAAGGACGCGGACTTGCAGGCGCTCGCGCGCGCCGTGCTCGCCGATCTGCACGCCTACGGCGGCTCGCGCGTGCTGACCGAACGCCAGCATGAACTGCTCGGCACGCTCGCGTGCCATCACGCGGTGCGCGCGAACCGCCGCCTCACGCTCGACGAGATGAACGCCCTTTTGCGTCAGATGGAAGCCACCGAGCGCGCCGATCAGTGCAATCACGGCCGCCCGACGTGGTATCAGCTCACGCTCGCGGACCTCGACCGCCTTTTCATGCGCGGCCAATGAGCGCTTCGCGGATAGCTTGCCTGCTGGGGCCGACCGCGTCCGGCAAGACGGCGGCGGCGCTCGCGTTCGCGGCGGAATCGGCACGGCCGGTGGAAATCGTGAGCGTCGATTCGGCGCTCGTGTATCGCGAGATGGACATCGGCACGGCCAAGCCGAGCGCGGAGGAACGCGCGGTCGCGCCGCATCATTTGATCGATATTCTCGATCCGGCCGACTCGTATTCCGCCGCGCAGTTTCGTGCGGACGCGCTGCGGCTCGTCGGCGAGATCGAAGCGCGCGGTCACGTGCCGCTTCTCGTCGGCGGGACGATGCTGTACTACAAGGCGCTCACGCAAGGCCTGAACGATCTGCCTTCCGCCGACGCCGACGTGCGCGCGGCGCTCGACGCCGACGCCGCCCGCGAAGGCTGGCCGGCTTTGCATGCGCGCCTCGCCTCGGTCGATGCGCAAACCGCCGCGCGCCTCGCGCCCAACGATTCGCAGCGCATTCAGCGCGCGCTCGAAATTTTCTTGCTGACAGGCCAGCCGATGTCCGCGCTGCTTGCCGCGCCGCGCGTCGCGCCGGAGGAAGCGCCGTATCGCTTCGTGCCGATTGCGCTGGAGCCGTCGGATCGCGCGGTGCTGCACGCGCGCATCGCCGCGCGCTTCGATGCGATGCTCGCCAACGGTTTCATCGACGAAGTGAAGCGCCTGCGCGCGCGCGGCGATCTCGATCTCTCGATGCCGTCGATGCGCTGCGTCGGCTATCGGCAGGCGTGGGAGTATCTCGACGGCGCGACGAACTTCGACGACATGCGCGACAAGGGCGTGTTCGCGACGCGCCAGTTGTGCAAGCGGCAGTTGACGTGGCTGCGAGCAATGCCGGAGCGCGTCGTCGTGGATTGCTGCGCGGCGGATGCGACGCAGCGGGCGGTGAAGGCTATCGCCGGGATCGCGGGCATCGAATGAAAAAGGCCGCTCGAAAAACGAGCGGCCTCTCAGTCACGCATTCAGAACTGGAAGCGGACTCAGACGACGGTTTGCGCCTCGCCCTGGGCGCTCTCGCGCACGACGCCGATCTTCCAAACTTGTTCGCCCGCAGCCGACAACAAGCTCGTCGCCGCATCCGCGTCTTCGGCCGCGACGATCACCGCCATGCCGATGCCGCAATTGAACACGCGATGCATTTCCGCATCCGCGACGCCGCCGTGCTTCTGCAGCCACGCGAAAAGCGGCGGCAGCGGCCACGCGCGATGATCCAGCTCGGCCGTGAGCCCTTCGCGCAACACGCGCGGAATGTTCTCGACAAGCCCGCCGCCCGTGATGTGCGCCATGCCCTTCACCGTGACGCTTTGCATCGCGGAAAGCAGCGGCTTCACGTAGATGCGCGTCGGCGCCATGAGCGCGTCCGCGAGCGAACGGCCATCGAAGTCGGCGCTCAAATCCGGATTCGCGCGCTCGATGATCTTGCGCACGAGCGAATAACCGTTCGAATGAATGCCGCTCGACGCCAGCCCGAGCACGACATCGCCCGGTTGGATCTTGCTGCCGTCGATGATCTTGCTCTTGTCCACCGCGCCGACCGCGAAGCCCGCGAGGTCGTACTCGCCGTCCGGATACATGCCCGGCATCTCGGCCGTCTCGCCGCCGATCAGCGCGCAGCCCGCGAATTCGCAACCCTGCGCGATGCCCTTGACCACGTCGGCGGCGGTATTCACGTCCAGCTTGCCGCAGGCGAAATAATCGAGGAAGAAGAGCGGTTCCGCGCCCTGCACGAGGATGTCGTTCACGCTCATCGCGACGAGATCCTGACCGACCGTATCGTGCCGGTTAAGCTGGAACGCGAGGCGCAGCTTGGTGCCGACGCCGTCCGTGCCCGACACGAGCACCGGTTCCTTGTACTTCTTCGGCACTTCGAAGAGCGCGCCGAATCCGCCGATGCCGCCCAGCACGCCTTCGCGCAACGTCTTCTTGGCGAAGGGCTTGATCCGGTCGACGAGCGCGTCGCCCGCGTCGATGTCGACGCCTGCATCGCGATACGACAAACCTTGGGCGTCAGAGGCGGATTTCGGTTGATTCATGGGGGGAGCGCAAGAAGGTCGGTAAAATGCGATTTTACCCGATGATGCTCCGACGACGGTCGGCCTGCCGGTTTCGCCGCCAGTCGGCAGCGCTTTTTTTCGAGACCGATTCGCCCGTTTCCCGGAAAGCGGCGATACGCGCGAAAGACGGCAGCCAAGCGGCGGCGCGCGCATCGACGCGACGCAGCCTTCCGTTTTCGAGAAAGCGCACGCACAGACCGAACTCGCCCGACGACATCCATTGCCCGTGCAACGCCAACTGACGCTCGACCTCGGCACCCCGCCGCCCGCCACCTTCGACAATTTCTACCCCGCCGGCAATCACGAACTGGTGACGCGGCTGCGCGAGCTCGAAGGCGCGCTCGCGGCCGGCCCGGTGGCGGATCGCACGTTCTATGTCTGGGGCGAAGCGGGCAGCGGCCGCAGCCATCTGCTGCACGCGCTCGTGCATGAAGCGGGCGGCCCCGCACGGTATCTCAGCCCGCAGAGCGCGCTGAACGCATTCGGCTTCGATCCGCACGTCGCGCTGTACGCCGTGGACGATTGCGACGGCCTTTCCGCCGCGCAGCAGATCGCGCTCTTCAATCTATTCAACGAAGTGCGCGCGTATCCGGCGAGCGCGCTCGTCGCCACCGGCAACGCCGCGCCGATGGCGCTCGCCGTGCGCGAAGACCTGCGCACGCGCCTCGGCTGGGGCCTCGTGTTTCATCTGCTGCCGCTCTCGGACGAAGCGAAGGCGTCGGTGCTGAAGAACGCGGCGCGCGAGCGCGGCATCGTGCTCGCGGAAGATGTCCCCGCGTATTTGCTCACGCATTTTCGCCGCGACATGCCGAGCCTGATGGCGCTGTTCGACGATCTCGACCGCTTCTCGCTCGAACAGAAGCGCGCGGTCACGCGTTCGCTTCTGCGCACGATGCTCGCGCAAACGGGACGCGTGCCGCCGCTCGTCGCGCTCGGGCCGGAAGCGTCGCAGGAAGCGGACGACTTCGATGCCGCCGCTCCCGCCGCGCCGGACAACGCCGCAAGCCGCTTCAAGTAGAATGCGCTCCCATGAACCTCGCCCTCTTCGATCTCGACCACACGCTCATTCCCACCGACAGCGACCACGAATGGGGCCGCTTCATGGTGAAGCTGGGCATCGTCGACGCCAATGAATTCGCGCGCCGGAACGACGCCTTCTACGCCGATTACAAGGCGGGCGTCCTCGACATCAACGCGTATCTGCACGCCATGCTCGCGCCGCTCGCGAAATATTCGCGCGAACAGCTCGCCGACTGGCACGCGCAGTTCATGCACGAGATCATCAACCCGCGCATCGTGCCGACGGCCGTCACGCTCGTGCGCGAGCATCAGGACAACGGCGATCTCTGCTGCCTCGTCACCGCGACGAACGCGTTCATCACCGCGCCGATCGCGGAAGCATTCGGCATCGAAACGCTGATCGCGTGCGAAGTCGAAACCGTCGGCGATCATCCGCAGGGCGCGTTCACCGGACGGCCGCGCGGCACGCCGAGCTATCGCGAAGGCAAGATCGTGCGCGTCGAAGAATGGCTGGGTTCGCTCGGCAAGACGCTCGCCGACTTCAAACGCAGCTACTTCTATAGCGATTCGCACAACGACATCCCGCTGCTCGAGCGCGTCACCGACCCGGTCGCCACCAACCCCGACGACACGCTGCGCGCGCATGCGCAAGCCAAAGGCTGGCGCATTCTGAACCTCTTCGATACACAGTGATTAAAAAACTCATCCGCAAGCTGTTCGGACAAGAAAGCGTCGCGCCCGAAGCCGCGAGCGATGCCGCGGCCACCGACGATCCGACGGCTTCGTCCACTGCAAAGCCGGCTCGCAAGAGCACGCGCAAGAAAACGGCAGCGCCGAAAAAGCGCGATCCGAGCGTGCCGGTCATTCTGTCGTCGGACATTCATGGCATCGATCCGTCGCTGATCTCGAAGAACGCCGTGCGCGTGACCGAAGGCCTGCAGCAAGCGGGACATCGCGCGTTCATCGTGGGCGGCGCGGTGCGCGACCTGCTGCTCGGCGTCGCGCCCAAGGATTTCGACGTCGCCACCGACGCGACGCCCGACGAAGTGCAGCGGCTTTTCCGGCGCGCGCGCATCATCGGCAGGCGTTTTCAGATCGTGCACGTGCAGTTCGGGCAGGAAATCATCGAGACTTCGACGTTCCGCGCGCTCGTGGACGCGCCGGCCGCGCCCGCTGCGCCGCCCGCGCCGGTCTCCGAGCCGCCGCGCCGGTATCGCCGCGGCGAGCTCGACGCGCGCACGCACGCGGTCGATGCGAGCGGCCGCGTGCTGCGCGACAACGTCTGGGGCGAGCAGCACGAAGACGCCACGCGCCGCGATTTCACCATCAACGCGATGTACTACGATCCGGCGACGCAAACCGTGCTGGATTACCACGACGGCATGGCCGACATCCGCGCGCGCCTGTTGCGCATGATCGGCGATCCGGCCACGCGTTATCGCGAAGACCCGGTGCGCATGCTGCGCGTCGTGCGCTTCGCGGCGAAGCTCGGGTTCGAGATCGACGAAGCCACGCGTGCGCCGATCAAGGAACTCGCCGATCTGATGGACAACGTGCCGGCCGCGCGTCTCTTCGACGAGATGCTGAAGCTGCTGCTCTCCGGCCACGCGCTCGCATGTCTCACGCGTCTGCGTCAGGAAGGATTGCATCATGGCGTGCTGCCGCTGCTCGATGTCGTGCTGGAGCAGCCGCACGGCGAGAAATTCGTCACGCTCGCGCTCACGAGCACAGACGAGCGCGTGCGCGCCGGCAAGCCCGTCTCGCCGAGCTTTCTCTTCGCCACGCTGCTCTGGCACGACGTGCAGACGCGCTGGCAGAAATACACGGCCACGGGCGAATATCCGGTGCCGGCGCTGCATCGCGCGATGGACGACGTCCTCGAAATGCAGACGGAGAAGCTCGCCATCCACAAGCGCTATTCGGCGGACATGCGCGAAATCTGGGGCTTGCAGCATCGTCTGGAAAAGCGCGGCCGCAGCGCGATGAAGCTGATCGAGCACCCGCGTTTCCGCGCGGGCTACGATTTTCTGCTGCTGCGCTGCGAGTCGGGCGAACTGGACGCGGAGATCGGCGAGTGGTGGACCGACTTCGTGGAAGGCGACGGCGCCACGCGCGAAGCGCTGCTCGCGCAAGGCGGCAAGGACCGCAACGCGCCGAAGAAGCGCCGCCGGCGCAGCAATGCAAAGCGCAAGGCGAGCGATGCGAGCGATGCGAACCAGACTAGCGAAAACAGCGAGACGAGCGGCGCGAACGCCAGCGAAACGGACGCGGCAAGAAGCGGCGAAAGCGCGGACAACGAGTAAGGCGAGTTTTCGCTACAGTAGCGGATAAAGGTTTGCACCCGGGCAGCCTGCCGGCATTTCACCGCTTTTCGCCCAAGACCTACGCGTAGGACTTCTGCCATGACGATTGCTTATCTCGGCCTCGGAGCGAATCTCGGCGATGCGCGCCAGACCCTGAAAGACGCCGTCGTGTGTCTCGCCCAGCAGCGCACGATCACCGTGCTCGCCAAGTCGAGCCTCTACCGCACCGCGCCGATCGACGCTTCCGGCGACGACTACTTCAACTGCGTCGTCAAACTCGAAACCACGCTGCCCGCGCGCGCGCTCTTGCGCCTGTGTCATTTCATCGAGGAACAGTTCGGCCGCGAACGGCCGTATCGCAACGCGCCGCGCACGCTCGACCTCGACATTCTGCTGTACGGCGACTCGGGCATCGACGAAATGGATCTCGTCGTGCCGCACCCGCGCATGACCGAGCGCGCGTTCGTGCTCGTGCCGCTGCTCGAACTCGAACCCGATCTCATCATCCCGCAACGCGGACGCGCCGATGCGTTCGTGGCCTCCGTCGCCGACCAGCGCATCGAGAAAGTCGCCATCTGCCAGTGCGCGATGCCCGGCCCGCAAACGCGCGGCGCGGCATCGGCCACGCCAGACGCTCGAGACGCTTCCGACGCCTCCCCAGCCTCCAACAAAGCCAACTGCCGATGAGCGTTCCGCCACTCACCGTCACCGCGCCGCAACTGCGGCCGCCGCACCGTTACATCGCGATCGAAGGGCCGATCGGCGTCGGCAAGACGACGCTTGCGACGCTGCTCGCCGAACGCTGGTCGATGCGAACGCTCTTCGAGCGGCCGCAGGACAATCCGTTTCTCGAGCGCTTCTACCGCGACACGACGCGGCACGCGCTCGCCACGCAACTGAGCTTCGCGTTGCAGCGTGTCGCGCAGACGCGCGAAGTGGCGGACATGCTCACGCAGAACACCCCGCTAATCGCGGACTTTCTCACGCAAAAGAGCGATCTCTTCGCGCGCCTCACGCTGCCCGACGACGAATTCCAGCTTTATCGCGACGTCGCCTCGCGCATCGAAGCGAGCGCGCCGGCGCCCGATCTCGTCGTGTACTTGCAGGCGAGTCCCGAAGTGCTCTTTTCGCGCATCCAGAAGCGCGCGTTGCCGATGGAGCTGCAAATCTCCGATTCGTATCTGCGCGCGCTGACCGACGCGTACAACGACTTTTTCTATCACTACGACGCGACGCCGCTGCTCACGGTCAACGCCGAGCATCTGAATCCGCTCGCATCGGAAGACGACTTCGCGCTGCTCGTCGAGCGCATCGAGACCATGCGCGGCCGCAAGGAATTCTTTGTCAAAGGCGTATCGGCGTGAGCGTTCGCTCGATGCCCGCGCCTTCTCTAGCGAAATCATCATGACGTATCTGCAGGAAACGAGCCGCCCGACCATCACCGTGCCCAAGCTGCAAGCCATGCGCGAGGCGGGCGAACGCATCGCGATGCTCACGTGTTACGACGCGAGCTTCGCCGCGTTGCTGGATCGCGCGGGCGTCGATGTCATGCTGATCGGCGATTCGCTCGGCAACGTGCTGCAAGGCCACGGCACGACCTTGCCCGTGACGCTCGACGACATCGCGTATCACACGGCGTGCGTCGCGCGCGGCAACACGAGCGCGCTGATCGTCGCGGACATGCCGTTCGGCACCATCGGGTCGAAGGAAGAAACGTATGCCAACGCCGTGAAGCTGATGCGCGCGGGCGCGCAGATGGTGAAGATCGAAGGCGGCGAATGGCTCGCGGATACCGTGCGCTTTCTCGTCGAGCGCTCGATTCCGGTGTGCGGGCACGTCGGGCTCACGCCGCAATCGGTGCATGCGTTCGGCGGCTTCAAGGTGCAAGGCAAGTCCGATGCCGCCGCCGAGCAGATGCGCCGCGACGCGCTCGCGCTGCAGGAAGCGGGCGCGCGGCTCGTCGTGATCGAAGCGGTGCCGACGCTGCTCGCACGCGACGTCACCGCGAAACTCGCGATCCCGACGATCGGCATTGGCGCGGGCGTCGACTGCTCGGGGCAAGTGCTCGTGCTGCACGACATGCTCGGCATCTTTCACGGCAAGCGTCCGCGTTTCGTGAAGGATTTCATGCAGGGCCAGCCGAGCATCTTCGCGGCAGTGGAAGCCTACGTGCGCGCCGTGAGGGACGGCAGTTTTCCCGGACCCGAGCACACGTTCTGATGCGCCTTGTCGAACAGACGGAACGGGCGAGCTTTTTGCACACTGTCCCGCAACCGTCACCCGACCGAGAGCGACCATGTGGCACGTCCTTCCCGATGAATACGTCCGCGCCCAGCTTGCCGTGGGCGCGTTCGTCGCGTTGGGCGCGGCGCGCGTCGTGGCCGCCGTGCTCGGCGCGCAGCACGGCTGGCGCATTTCGGCGGTGACGCGCGCGTTCCTCGTGCTGTCGGTGGCGCTGTGCCTGCCGCAAGCGCTCGAACTCCTCATCGTCTCCGGTTCGCATGCTGCTTTCGTCGAACTGCAGGGCAAAGCGGCCGGATGCGCGCTCGCGCTCTTCTGTGCGCCGATCGTGAGTCACAGGCTGGGCTACGAGTAATCGGCGCTCATCCCTCGATCAGGCGGCGATCTCAGCCGCCCGTCGCGAATCCCGGCACGCTGTGCGAAAGCACTGACGCCGCCACGAATACGCCCGCCATCACCGCTGCCTCGACGCGCATCACGTTGATGACCGTGTGCGCGTCCATCGTCGATGCCGTGCGTTGCAGGCGCGGCAGCGCCGACCATCGATTGAGCGCGCCGAGCGCGAGCGCCGCCGCGACGAGCGCCGCTTTCACGGCGAGCGCATGCCCCCAGCCGCTTTGCGTGATGACCGCCGGCGATCCGCCGGTTCCGCGCCACGCATTGAAGACGCCCGTCGCGATGACGAACGCGACCGCGATGGTCGCCACGCGCGACAAGCGGGCAACGACGCGCATCAACGCATCGCGCGCCACCGACGACGCGAGCGCCGGCAACACCGCCGCCGCGCCCGCGATGACGACGCCGCCCCACACGGCCGTCGCGAGCAAATGCAGTGTCTGCACGCCTTCGGCGACGGAGAACGCGCCCGCATCGGCGGCATGGCCGATCGCCGCCTTGCCGCACGCGGCGATCAACGCGCCGAGGACGGCAAGCGCGTTGTGCGCGTTGTGCGCGTGGTGCGCGTTGCGCATCTGGCTGCTCGTCGCCGCGGCGATTGTCAGCAACACGCCGCCGGCGAACGCCACCGACGCGCCGAGGCCCGCGTGCGTCGCTGTCGCGACGAGCCATAGCGTTGCACCCGCATCGAGAATCGGCGAGCCGCTCATGGCGGCGGACTGAAGCCACAGCGAAACGAAATCGCAGACGACGAACGTCAGCGCGGCAGCGAGCGCCGTTCGCGCCGCGCGCCGCGCACTGCCTCGCGCGGGCGACTTCGGCGCGAACGCCTGTTCGCCGCGCAGCCAGGCGTCGAGCAGCAGCGCGCCGAGCGTGCAGGCGAACGCCAGATCGGCGAGCGCCGCGAACGCGACCTGGAGGAGCCACACGGGATCGCTGCTCATGGCGCGTCGCTCATCGTGGCGTGAACGGGAATTGCTGAAACGGAGTCCGGGCGGATCATCGAGCGTGAGGAGAATTGCGGCTCGGGCAGTCTAAACGAAGCGCCCGATGCATCGCGCGAAACGCTTCGTCGCTTGTCGAGCATCCATCGCACGGTGACGTGCACAGTCGAGCGTTTGTCGAATAGCAATGAATCAAACGCAGTGTCAAAGTTCTTAACTGCGGCGCGGCATTTTGTCGCGATTACGCCTCACGGGGCACGAAAAGTTGTGTCAAATAGTCACCATCAGGCATCGATGATAGAATTCCGCGTCGCATCAGAGGCTCGTCGAGCCGCTGTGGCTGTGGTCCGCCACCCTCCGCCACCTTACGCGTGGCCGTGGTTCGCCACCTTCGCACCGAGCCGCACGAAGCTCGGCAGGTCCCCGAATTTCATGGAGTGTCGCGTGTTTTCAAGACGCATTTTCCGTCCGCTGCTCGCCTTGGCTCTCGTCGGCAGCGCTGGCGTTATGAGCGCGGGCCAGGCGCAAGCCCAGGCGCAGAACCAGCCCATCGCACCGGACACCATGGCAGCGCGCGTGCAAGGCTGCACCGCATGTCACGGCGTTCATGGCGAAGGCACGGACAATGACTACTTCCCGCGTCTTGCCGGCAAGCCCGCCGACTATCTCTACAACCAGCTTCAGAATTTCCGCGAAGGCCGGCGCAAGTATCCGCCGATGAACTACCTCGTCACGTATCTCTCGGACGACTACCTTCATCAGATCGCAGGCTACTTCTCGCAGCAGCGCCCGCCGTATCCGCCGCCCGCGAAGACCAACGTCTCGGCGACCACGCTCGCGCGCGGCTCGCAGATCGTGCTCAACGGCGACGCGTCGAAGAACATTCCCGCGTGCGCGGCCTGCCACGGCAAGGGTCTGACCGGCATGCAGCCGGCCATTCCGGGTCTCGTCGGCCTGCATTCCGACTACATCAGCGCGCAGCTCGGCGCATGGAAGTCGGGCACGCGCCACGCGAAGACGCCCGACTGCATGCAGCAGATCGCATCGCGTCTCTCGGACGACGACGTGACCGCCGTGGCCGCCTGGCTCTCCACGCAACAAGCACCCGCCAATCCGGTGCCCGCGCCCGCTGGCTCGTTGAAGATGCCGCTCACGTGCGGCAGCGAACCGCAATAAGGCGTCTGGAGCGACAACACAATGAAACGCAAGTCCCTGTTCGCACTTTCCTCGGCTGTCGTGGTGGCAGCCGTCGCAGCCGCCGCCGTCCTCTGGTCGGGCGGCGACAATCTCCATTCGGGCGGCGCTATCGCGGCGACGCCAGCCGACAAGGCCGAGCTCGTCAAGCACGGCGAGTACCTCGCGCGCGCCGGCGACTGTATCGCGTGCCACACGGTGCGCGGCGGCAAGCAGTTCGCGGGCGGCCTGCCGATGGCCACGCCGTTCGGCACGATGTTCACGCCGAACATCACGCCCGACGACAAGTACGGCATCGGCAAATGGACATCCGACGACTTCTATCGCGCGATGCACACGGGCCGCTCGAAGGACGGCAGCCTGCTCTACCCCGGCTTCCCGTTCACGAGCTACACGAAGGTCTCCCGCGCCGACTCCGATGCGATCTACGCGTACCTGCGTTCGGTCGCGCCGGTTTCCGAGCCGAGCCGTCCGCATGAACTGCGCTTCCCGTTCAACAACCGCAATCTGCTGATCGGCTGGCGCACGCTGTTTTTCTCGGAAGGCGAGTACAAGCCGGACCCGACCAAGTCGGTCGAGTGGAACCGTGGCGCGTATCTCGTCGAAGGCCTCGGTCACTGCGGCATGTGCCATACGTCGATCAACGCGATGGGCGGCCCGGTCAATTCCGCGGCGTTCGCGGGCGGCCTGATTCCGCTGCAGAACTGGTACGCGCCGTCGCTCACGTCGAACAAGGAAGCGGGCCTCGGCGACTGGGACATCAAGGACATCAACGATCTGCTGAAGAGCGGCGTGTCGCAGCGCGGCGCGGTGTTCGGCCCGATGGCCGAAGTCGTCCACAACAGCCTGCAGTACATGACCGACGCGGACATCAGCGCGATCTCGACGTATCTCAAGTCGATTCCGCAGAAGAAGGAAGCGCCGGAATCGCTGCAACTGGAGACGTCCGAGAAGTTCGGCGGCGAGCTGCTCACGATGGGCAAGAAGGTCTACACCGAGAACTGCGCGAAGTGTCACGCGGAGAACGGTCTCGGCAAGCCGCCTGCCTATCCGCCGCTCGCGAACAATCAGTCGATCCAGATGCCGTCGGCCGTCAACCCGATCCGCATGACGCTGAACGGCGGCTATCCGCCGAGCACGGACGGCAACCCGATGCCGCACGGCATGCCGCCGTTCGCACAGGCGCTGTCGGATACGGAAGTCGCGGCAGTCGTGACGTACATCCGGATGTCGTGGGGCAACCACGGCACGCCGGTGTCGCCGCAGCAAGTGAGCAACCTGCGTTCGGCGCCGCTCGACTGACATTCGCGAAGACAGCGTACAATACGCACTTGGGGCGCAGCCTTCATATCGGGGCTGCGCCCTTTGTCTTTGGTGGATCGGTCATGCACGCAGGCGAGCGTTTCAACAGCATCAGCCATTTGATCGGCGCGATCTTGTCGATAGCGGGACTCGCGACGCTCGTCACGATGGGCGCGCTCGACCGCGACGCGTACAAGGTCGTGAGCTTCGCGGTGTACGGGGCCATGCTCTGTGCGCTGTATCTGATTTCGACGCTCTATCACTGCGCGCGCAGCCCGCGCGTGAAGTCGATCCTTCAGAAGTGCGATCACTCGGCCATCTACTTGTTGATAGCCGGCAGCTACACACCGTATACACTGGTGACCTTGCGCGGCCCCTGGGGCTGGTCGCTGTTTGGCGTGAGCTGGGGGCTTGCCGCTCTCGGCATCACGCAGGAATTGACGCTCGGAAGAAGAACCCGCAGCGTTTCGATGGTGCTGTACGTGTTGATGGGCTGGCTTGCGCTCGTAGCCGTTCGTCCGCTCGTCACGGCGCTGCCGCCCGCGGGCACCGCGTGGCTCGTTGCAGGCGGCGTGATCTACAGCGCGGGAATCTATTTTTTCATCAACGACGAGCGCATCCGGCACGGCCACGGTATCTGGCATCTGTTCGTGCTGGCGGGCAGTCTATGTCAGTTCGTGAGCGTCGCGCGCTATGTCGCGTAAGCCGCGAATGTCACGCACGCCTTCCGCATTGCGGCCATCGCAATGCAACTTACAGCCAGCCGGCGTGTCTTCATAGCGCGCCGAACCTTGCGGCACAGCCCGGCGGTCGATGACCGCGAACGAAGGCCCGCCGCCCGATTCATTCCGAGCGTCGCACATCATCGCCGCTGACTTTAGCCGCATGCGCGCCGTTCGCCATAACGATTCGAACACCCTATATGTCTTTTGATTCACTCGGTCTGTCAGAACCTCTTCTTCGCGCCGTCAACGAACTCGGCTACACGAGCCCCACTCCGATTCAGCTCCAGGCCATTCCGGCCGTCCTGAAAGGCGGAGACCTGCTCGCCGGCGCACAAACCGGCACGGGCAAGACGGCCGGCTTCACGCTGCCGATCCTGCAGCGTCTCTCGCAACTCGCGCCCGCAGCGGGCGCAAGCAAGCGCCCGGTGCGCGCGCTGATTCTCACGCCGACGCGCGAACTGGCCGCGCAGGTCGAGGAAAGCGTGCGCGCCTACGGCAAATATTTGAAGCTGCGCTCGACGGTGATGTTCGGCGGCGTCGGCATCAATCCGCAGATCGATGCGCTGCGCCGCGGCGTGGATATCGTCGTCGCGACGCCGGGGCGTCTGCTGGATCACATGCAGCAGAAGACCATCGACGTTTCGCAACTCGAAATTCTGGTGCTCGACGAAGCCGACCGCATGCTCGACATGGGCTTCATCCACGACATCAAGCGCGTGCTCGCGCGTCTTCCGGAAAAGCGCCAGAACCTGCTCTTCTCGGCCACCTTCTCCGACGAAATCAAGGCGCTCGCCGACAGCCTGCTCGATTCGCCCGCGCTGATCGAAGTCGCGCGCCGCAATACGACGGCCGAGCGCATCGAACAGAAAATCTATCCGGTGGATCGCGATCGCAAGCGCGAACTGCTCACGCACCTCATTCGCCAGCACGACTGGTTTCAGGTGCTCGTCTTCACGCGCACGAAGCACGGCGCGAATCGTCTTGCCGAGCAACTGACGAAGGACGGCATCAGCGCGCTCGCGATTCACGGCAACAAGAGCCAGTCCGCACGCACGCGGGCGCTGGCCGAGTTCAAGGATCAGACCTTGCAGGTGCTCGTCGCGACGGACATCGCGGCGCGCGGCATCGACATCGATCAGCTGCCGCACGTCGTCAACTTCGATCTGCCGAACGTGCCGGAAGACTATGTTCACCGCATCGGCCGCACGGGGCGCGCGGGCGCGGAAGGCGAAGCGGTGTCGCTCGTTTGCGTCGATGAACTGCAATTGCTGAAAGACATCGAGCGCCTCATCAAGCGCGCGATCCCGCAGGAAGTGATTCCTGGCTTCGAGCCGGACCCGAACGCGACGCCCGAGCCGATCCAGCGACGCAGTCAGGGACGCGGCGCGCCGCGCGAAGGCGGCCGCGGCAACGGCGCGTCACAGGGACAGCCGCGCGCGCCGAAGCCCGCGAATGCCGGCGCAGGCGGCAAGGGCCGGCCCGACGCTCGCGGCGCCAAGCCCGCAGGCGCGAAGCCGAATAACGGGGCAAGCGCGAACCTGGGAAATCAGGCACCGCGCCGCGCGGAAGCGGCGCACGCCAGCCACGCGCCGAACCCGCGCGCCAAGGCCGGCAATCCGGGCGCACTGCTTGGCGGCAAGCCGCGCAACGACAATGGCGGCGCACGACGCGACGGCATGCGTTCGGGCAGCCGCGGTCGTTGAATGCAGAAGTAGGAAGCGGGCCGCTTTTCGGCGGCTCGCGAAGTCAAGATCAGGCGGCGGCGCTCGCCGCCTGTTTCAGCCAGTCAAGCTGCTCGCGCCAGCGTGCGAGCACATTCTCGGTATCCGTCAATTCGAACGCGATGCCGCCAGTCAACCGCGCATAAGCCACACGCTGCATCTCGCCGCTTTCGATCGAACCGACGAAGCACGCGATGGGCACGCCCTCCAGCGCCACGCGGCGCGCATCGATCTGCACCTGATGGAACGCCTCGTCGAACACGAAGGTGAGTGTCGCGCGTCCGCTTGTCGCGACTGCCTGCGCCGTGCGCGACGACGGCCACAGTCCGAACGCGAGCGTGCGCGCATCGGGAGCGAGGAGTTCGCCCGCGCTCAATAACGCGGTGCGAATGCGGCCGCCCTCGTCCACGGCGGACAGCGACGCGGTGAATCCGCTCGGCGCGCCGGTAAGCGTGCCGTCGAACAACGCGCGCAATTCGGGCGGCCATTCGTCGAAAACGGTCTGCGAGGACAGGGAACCCATACGTTATAACGGTCCGGCCGTGTCGGGAGTCAACGGAAGAACAACTGCGTGATCTTCGCGAGCGGATAGTGCACGCCCGGCTGGATGCGCGCGGGCAGATCGAGCGGCTTGAGCAGCATTTTGATGCACTGATCGGCTGACAGATTGCGCCTCACGAGCGCATTGACGCTCGCGAAAAGCTCGCGGTTGTAGCTGGAATCCTTCACGCGTTCGGGATAGCGAATGGCGAAGACGTGACGCAACGCGATCTCCGAATCCTCGCTTTTCAGTTCGGCCACACGCCGCACGAGCGCGCCCAGCACCGCCATTCGGCCATTGCCCTCGATCTTGTTCCACTTCTTGAAAAAGCGGAAAAAGTGCTTGTAGTGGCGCACTTCGTCGGTGCGGATATTGTCGGTGATTTCCTTCAGCACCGGCTCGTCCGAACATTCGTTGATGGCCCGATACAGCGTGGCCGTGCCCGTCTCGATGACGCAGCGCGCGACCATCTCTAGCGCGCGCTTCTTCTCGAACTGTTCGTAGGAGCAAGTCAGCGAGTATTCGGCGAAGAAATTCTTAAATGCCGTGTCCCAGTCGAATTCGGGCCAGACGTGGTTGATGTACTTCTTGAGCGCCCGCCCGTGCTGCATTTCCTCCGGCTCCCATTCGTCGTTGAGCCAGGCCGCGATTTCCGGATCGTCGCGGAAGTAGGTGCTGAGATTGCTCGTATAGAGATCCGTGCCGCTTTCGATGAACGAGCAGGCGCAGAGCAACAGGAGCAGATGTTCGTTGGCTGCCGCCTTCTGGCGATCGATCCGGTTCAGATCGATGTCTTCGATGCGCCACGGCATCACATGAGTACTGTTTGTGTGCATGTATCGCGCTCCTTGGCTGGACTGAACGTGCCGCCAGCCTCGTGGAAGACGGCCGAGCTTCGGCGACGCCACCCACGTTCGGTGCCAGCGTCCTCAAGTCAAAGTGTTAGCGGCTTTTCGCTTTTTCATCTTAGCCGTCCTGCAATCAGTTTGCAGACATGGGGACAGACTCACGCCGCGCGATGCGGTTCCGCGGGCGGCTCGTGGTGCGTCAAAATTCCACGACTTCACAGAGAAGCGGCTCAGCCGGCTTTGACGAGCACGAAACATGCCGTGTTCGACCGCGCAAAACAAAAGGCGGCCGAAGCTGCCTTTATGCGTTCATGGCTCGAACAGCCGTTCATGCCGGCTGCCGCGTGCCGCCCCGCATGCGCCACGCGACGATCGCGAGCGAGGCGCCCGAAAGAATCGCGGCGAGCAGCACGTAGTAGCTCGGCGCGAGCTTGTCGCCGGTGACATGAATGAACGCCTCGACAATGGTCGGTGCGAATCCGCCGAAGAGCGTGACGCCAAGCGCATAGCCGATCGACAAGCCTGTCGAGCGCACGCGCGTGGGAAAGATTTCGGACATCAGCGCGGGCATCGGTCCGGAATACGCGGCCTTCAGAATGCCTGCCGCCGACTGCAGGACGACGAGCGACAGCACCGTCGGCGAAGCCTGGAGCCACGCGAACATCGGATAGATGGTGACACCCATGACGATGGACGTCCCGAGCATGATGCGGATACGCCCGAGCTTGTCCGAGAGCGCACCCATGATCGGCGAGAAAACGAATTGCAAGCCGCCGTTGAGCACGACCACCGCGAACGACGCCGTGGCGGGCAAATGCAGTTGCTTCACCGCGTACATCGGCATGTACAGTTGCAGCACATACACGCCGACCGTCGATTGCGCGACGATGCCTACCGACAGCAGCAAATTCGCCCATTGATGCGAGAACGAGACGTCGGGCGTGCTTGCCGCGCCGGTGGAATTAGCAGCGCGCGTCGCGCGATTCGCGAGAAACTCCGGCGTTTCGTCCAGATGCGAGCGAATGTAGTAGCCGACCGGGCCGACCAGCAGGCCGAACACGAACGGAATGCGCCAACCCCAGCTCTCCAGTTGCGGCTGCGGCAGCCAAGCCGTCAGCAGCGAGCCGAACGCCGCGGCCATGATCGCGGCGAGGCCCTGGCTTGCGAACTGCCAGCTTGCGTAGTAGCCACGACGCGCGTCGCTGTGTTCGACCATGAATGCCGTCGCGCTGCCGAATTCGCCGCCGACGGCGAAGCCCTGAATCAGGCGCGCGAAGAGGATCAGGAGCGGCGCCGCGATGCCGATGTGCTGATACGAAGGCATGACGGCCATCGTCAGCGTGCCGATCATCATCAGGAGAATCGCGAGCGTGAGCGCGGCCTTGCGGCCCTTGCGGTCGCCGTAGAGGCCAAGGACGATCGCGCCCAGCGGCCGCATCAGAAACGAAATGCCGAATGTGCCGATGGCGAGCATCGTCGATAACCATTCGTCGTGCGACGGGAAAAACGCCTTCGCGATGATCGCCGCGAAGTAACCGTAGACGAGAAAGTCGAACCACTCGAGCGCATTGCCAACGGACGACGAAAAAACGATGCGACGAACCATCGCCTTCGAAAGTGCTCCCGATGATGCATGCGAAGGCGCGTCCGCCGACGCGGTCTTGCCGGAATCCGGCGCCCGGTGCACCCGTTCGTTCATGGTTTCCCCCTGATGCATCATGTCGTGCGCTCTGCCCGCCGCAGCAAGGCGCGGACGTGCGCCGCCCTCGCCTGCTTGTACGCCGGCGAACGGCGGTGTTCATCGAATGAGTGAAAGGAACTGCGCTTGCGCGCAGTCCGACAGGCGTTTAGAAGCCCGCTGCGAGACCGTCGCGCCGGCTGTCGCTTGCCGCGACGTAACCGCGATCGGGATCGTTGCGGTCCAGCTTCCAGATGTACTGGCCGGAGCCGAAATCCATGTACGGGTCGTCGACGGATTTGATCGTATGGCCGAGCCCTTCGAGCGCGCGTGCCGTTTCGAGATCGAGCGTAGCCTCGATGTCGATGGTGAAATCGCGGTTCACCTTCCAGCGCGGCGCGTCGCAGGCTGCCTGCGGCTGCTGACCGTAATCCATCATCCGCACGATGGATTGCAAATGACCTTGCGGCTGCATGTCGCCGCCCATCACGCCGAAGCTCATGACGGCGTCGCGGCGGCCATCGACTTCCTGCGTGACGAACGCCGGAATGATCGTATGGAACGGACGCTTGCCGCCCTCGACGACGTTGGCCGACTTCGGGTCCATCGAGAAACCGCAGCCGCGGTTTTGCAGCGAGATACCGGTATTCGGCACGACCACGCCGGAACCGAAGCCCATGTAATTCGACTGGATGAAACTCACCATCATGCCGCGCTCGTCCGCCACCGACATATAGATGGTGCCGCCCGCCTTCGGCATGCCGAAGTCGAACTGCGAGGCCTTCGCCGGGTCGATGAGCTTCGCGCGCTCGGTGAGATAGGCGTCGTCGAGCATCTGCTCGGGCGTGACTTCCATCGAACGCGGATCGGCCACGTAGCGATAGACATCCGCGAACGCGAGCTTCATGGCCTCGATTTGCAGATGTTGCGACTCGATGCGATCCACCGTCAGCGCCCTGACATCGAACTTGTCCAGAATGCCGAGCGCGATGAGGGCCGCGATGCCTTGTCCGTTCGGCGGAATCTCGTGCACCGTGTAACCGCGATAGTCCTTGCTGATCGGCTCGACCCAGTCCGCGCGATAGTTGCGCAGATCGTCCAGTGTCATGGCGGCGCCGCCCTCGCGGGCGAAAGCCGCGATGCGCTCGGCGATCTCGCCTTCGTAGAACGCGCGCGGCCCGTGCTGCGCAAGCGCGCGCAGCGTATTCGCGTGGCCCGGCATGCGCACGAGTTCACTCACCTCCGGCGCGCGGCCATGCGGCATGAAGACGTCCGCGAAGCCGGGCTGATCCTTCATTTCAGGGACGGCGGCGGCCCATTTGTAAGCGACGATGCTTGCAACGGCGTGCCCGCGTTCCGCAATTTCGATGGCCGGCTCCATCAGGTCCGCAAAGGGCAGCGAGCCAAACTTTGCGTGCAATGCCTCCCATCCCGCGATGACGCCGGGCACCGTCACGGCGTCCCACCCGCGCTTGGGTTGGCGAGCAAGACCGTTCTCCTCGCCGTACTTGCGACGGAAATAGTCGACGTTCCATGCCGCCGGCGACACGCCCGACGCATTCAGTCCATGCAGCTTGCTGCCGTCCCACACGAGCGCGAATGCATCGCCGCCGAGACCGTTGGAAACCGGTTCGACGATGGTGATGGCCGCCGCCGCGGCGATGGCCGCATCGACGGCATTGCCGCCCTTCCAGAGCATGCGCAGGCCGGCTTGCGCGGCAAGCGGATGCGACGTCGAAACGATATTGCGTGCAAAGACCGGCAGGCGCGGCGTGGGATACGGGTTTTGCCAGTTGAAGCGAGTCATGGATGAAGTCCGGATTGCGAGCCGTCTACGGCAGTTCCAGGCCAATCAGCAATGCAATGAGTTGATCGGGCAAAAGAAGGATATTGCATTGCGGGCGTAAGACGGAACAAATTCATTTATTGTATGGATTGATGCAACAGCGGCATGAGTCGCGCGCTCTTCGCACTGCGCTGCACCGCCGCAGGAACTTCGAGTGGATTCTGCGAATTCCCGTCTCGCGTGAACCGCCTGCGGGCGGTCAAAAAGTCAAAGCGAAAATTTGCAGTGAAGCGTTTGGCACTCCTCATACGCTTGCCTACAATCGCAATTCCCGGCATGCGCGGCGCCAGAACCAGCGCGCTTGCCCGGCGGTTTGAAGTTATCCGCACAACTCCTCGAAGCAAGGACCCGGTCGCGAGCCGGCTGCCATGCGCTTCGGCCGTCATGGAGAACACGATGCTGAGTCCGCACGAATTTGCCACGCTGCTGTTGGTTCAGGAAGCGCCCAATCAGGTCGACATGGAGCGAGAGGAACTCGACGCATTGCTGGAACGCCAGCTCGTGCAGCTGGAAAGCCTCGCGTCGGGGCGGCAACAATGGCGCCTCACCGCCACCGGCGATTCCACCATCAAGGCATTCAAGCGGTTCTCCTAGCAGCGTGCCGGACGCGGCATCCACGCCGCGTCCATTCCTCTCTTCTGCGCACTACCCGGCTCGCAACGTGGGATCGACTGCGGCGCGCCAACTGAGCGCCTGAGCGCGCATATCGAGGAAAAAGCTGGCCCAGGCGCTTTGCGCCGCGGAGCCGGGATTCGCGAGATAGGCGCGATGCCGCTCCGCGATGTCCGCCTGGAACGCACAGAACCGGTCTTTCGATAGCCCGCCGCGCCGCTCGGCGACATAAGCGTCGTAGAAAGCCGAATACACCGACTGCGCGTCGGCCCCGTAATCTGCTGGCGTTGTCGCACACATCTGTTGCAGCGCGTCCAGCGACGGCGCGCGGAACGACCCGTCGAGACTTGGCGTCGACACACAGCCGGCCAGCGCTGCCGCGCCCAGCGAACAAGCAACGATCCACTTTCGCATTGCATTCACCCTTCTTCTCGATTCGAGCCGCCAGTATCGTTCGATGAGCGCGTTCGTGCCACTCGGCCAAATGGCATAGGCAAGATCTCATATTGGCGCAAAACGCGTCCATTAAGCCTATGCCATTCGGCCAGGTTGTCCGCGCCCCGCGCGTCCGCTAGATTGCGCATTCGAAGGTCGCACGGCCAATGCCCGATGCCGGCGATATCCGCTCAACTCCGGAGATGACCATGCAGGATCAAATCGTCCTCGCGCTCGATCAGGGCACCACGAGTTCGCGCGCAATGCTGTTCGACAGGAACGGCAACGTTGTGTCCGTCGCGCAGAAGGAATTCCAGCAAATCTATCCGCGTCCGGGCTGGGTCGAGCACGACCCGCGCGAAATCTGGTCGACGCAGGCAGGCGTTGCGGCCGAAGCCGTCACGCGGGCGGGACTGAGCGCGTCGTCGATCGCGGCTGTCGGCATCACGAATCAGCGCGAGACGACCATCGTGTGGGATCGCGAAACCGGCAGTCCGGTGTACAACGCGATCGTCTGGCAGGACAGACGAACGGCCGCCATGTGCGACGAACTGAAGGCGCGCGGGCTCGAACCGATGGTGCGCGCGAAGACCGGCCTGCCCATCGACGCGTATTTTTCCGCGACGAAGATCCGCTGGATTCTGGACAACGTCGAGGGCGCGCGCGACAAGGCGAAGCAGGGACGGCTCGCCTTCGGCACCGTCGATAGCTGGCTCGTGTGGAACTTCACTCGCCACGGCATGCACGTCACCGACGTCACGAATGCGTCGCGCACGATGCTCTTCGACATCCACGCCCGCCGCTGGGACGACGACCTGCTCGAAGCGTTCGACATTCCGCGCAGCATGCTGCCCGAAGTGCGCGCGTCGTCCGAGGTCTACGGGAACACGCACGGCAGCGTGCTCGCCGCCGAAGTGCCGATCGCCTCGCTCGCCGGGGACCAGCACGCCGCGCTTTTCGGACAGATGTGCACGGAAAGCGGCATGGTGAAGAACACGTATGGCACCGGGTGCTTCCTCGTCATGAACACGGGCGAGACGCCGATCGAGTCGCGCAACAATCTGGTGACGACGATTGCCTGGCAGATCGGGGATCAGGTGAACTATGCGCTGGAAGGCAGCATCTTCATTGCGGGCGCGGTCGTCCAATGGCTGCGCGACGGCCTCGGACTGATTCGCCGCGCGAGCGACGTCGAAGCGCTCGCGCGCGCCGTGCCGCATACCGACGGCGTCTATCTCGTGCCCGCGTTCGCCGGCCTCGGCGCGCCGCATTGGAACGCGCGCGCACGCGGCACGCTCTTCGGCGTCACGCGCGGCACGACGTCGAGCCATATCGCGCGGGCGGCGCTCGAATCGATCGCGTATCAGTCGCTCGACGTGCTGCGCGCGATGCAGGCGGACTCCGGCATGCCCATCGCGCAATTGCGTGTCGACGGGGGCGCGTGCGCCAACGACCTGCTGATGCAGTTCCAGGCCGACGTGCTCGGCGTCGATGCGGTGCGTCCGCGCGTCGCGGAAACGACGGCGCTCGGCGCCGCCTATCTCGCGGGCCTCGCGGTCGGATACTGGAAGGACATCGGCGAATTGAAAGCACAGTGGCAGCTCGACCGCCGATTTACGCCGTCGATGCCCGCAGCGGATGTCGAAGCCGGCGTCGCGGGATGGCGCCGTGCCGTCGCTGCGGCGAAGGCGTGGGCCGATGCGTGACGCACAGAACGCCGGTTCCCGAGCGTTCTGGCCCCTCCGTCGGACTCGCGTGCGTAACGTCGGAATACGTCGCCGGCGCTATAATATCGGGCTAAGCGCAAGCAAATGCGGCGCACTTTCTGCAAAAGCGCCGAATCTCCCCCATTTCTACTGCGCCCCCAGGTTAACCACTGCGACCGGCGACCATTCATGACCAAGAAAGTTTACGTAAAGACCTTCGGCTGCCAGATGAACGAGTACGACTCCGACAAAATGGTCGATGTACTCGGCGCGGCTGAAGGCCTCGTCAAGACCGATACGCCCGAAGACGCGGACGTCATCCTCTTCAATACCTGCTCGATTCGCGAGAAAGCCCAGGAAAAAGTGTTTTCGGACCTGGGCCGCGTGCGCGAACTGAAGGAAGCGAACCCGAATTTGCTGATCGGCGTCGGCGGCTGCGTGGCGAGTCAGGAAGGCGCGTCCATCGTGTCGCGCGCGCCTTACGTCGATCTGGTGTTCGGCCCGCAGACGCTGCATCGCCTGCCGGCCATGATCGACAAGCGCCGCGCCACCGGCCGCGCGCAGGTCGATATCAGCTTCCCCGAAATCGAAAAGTTCGACCATCTGCCGCCCGCGCGCGTGGAAGGTCCGAGCGCGTTCGTGTCGATCATGGAAGGGTGCAGCAAGTACTGCAGCTATTGCGTGGTGCCGTACACGCGCGGCGAGGAAGTTTCACGCCCGCTCGACGACGTGCTCACCGAAATCGCCGGCCTCGCGGATCAGGGCGTGCGCGAAGTGACGCTGCTCGGCCAGAACGTGAACGCCTATCGTGGCGCGCTCACCGTCGGCTCGAACGAGATCGCGGATTTCGCGACGCTCATCGAGTACGTGGCGGAAGTGCCGGGCATCGAGCGGATTCGTTATACGACTTCGCATCCGAAGGAATTCACGCAGCGCCTCATCGACACCTACGCGAAAGTGCCGAAGCTCGTCTCGCACCTGCACTTGCCCGTGCAGCACGGCTCCGACCGCATCCTGATGGCGATGAAGCGCGGCTACACAGTGCTCGAATACAAGTCCGTCATCCGCCGCCTGCGCGCAGTCCGTCCCAATCTGTCGCTGTCGACCGACTTCATCGTCGGTTTTCCCGGCGAAACCGAGGACGATTTCGCGAAGATGATGGCCCTCGTCGACGAAATGAGCTACGACACGAGCTTCTCGTTCATCTTCAGCCCGCGCCCGGGCACGCCGGCTGCGAACCTGCACGACGACACGCCTCGCGAAGTCAAGCTCGGACGCTTGCAGCACTTGCAGGCGACGATCGAGGAAAACGTCGTGAGAATCAGCAACTCGATGGTCGGCTCGGTGCAGCGCATCCTCGTGGAAGGCCCGTCGCGCAAGGACCCGAACGAACTCGCCGGACGCACGGAGAACAATCGCGTCGTGAATTTCCCGGCGCCGCTGGCCTCGCATGCGCGGCTCATCGGCCAGATGGTCGATGTCGAGATCGATCACGCGTACCCGCATTCGCTGCGCGGCGCGCTGGTGCTCGCGCCGGAGACGGCCGCGACCGAACTTGCCAATTAATCTTACGAGACCGGACAGGACACCCACCCCGCCTTGAAGAACGCTCCCCAGCAGCATCTCGAATTCACCGCTCCGCGCGACGACAACGCGCGGCTCGCCAACCTCTGCGGCCCGCTCGACGAGAATTTGCGACAGATCGAGCAGGCGCTCGATGTCACGCTGTCGCGGCGCGGTCACAAGATTGCGATTCGCGGCCGTGGCGCCAAGGTCGCACTCGCGGCGCTCGAGAACTTCTACAACCGCGCGCGCGACCCCATTTCCGTCGACGATATCCAGCTCGCGCTGGTCGAAGCGCGTCACGCGACGCGCCTCGCGAAGGAAGCGCAGGAGAACGGCGGCGACGACGCCCAGATCGATCCGCGTTTTCGCGGCGATCCGGACCATCCGTTCGACGAGCCGAGCGCGACGATGGATCTCGGCGAAGACGAAGACCACGGCCCGAAGCTCTACACGCGCCGCGCCGACTTGCGCGGCAGAACGCCCGCGCAGCGCGAATATCTGCGGCAAATCGTGGCGCATGACGTGACCTTCGGCATCGGGCCGGCTGGTACGGGCAAGACCTACCTTGCCGTCGCGTGCGCCGTCGACGCGCTGGAGCGCGATCAGGTCAAGCGCATCGTGCTGACGCGTCCGGCCGTGGAAGCCGGCGAGCGGCTCGGCTTTCTGCCGGGCGACCTCGCGCAGAAGGTCGATCCGTATCTGCGCCCGCTCTACGACGCGCTCTACGACCTGCTCGGCTTCGACAAGACCGCGAAGATGTTCGAGCGCCAGATGATCGAGATCGCGCCGCTCGCGTACATGCGCGGCCGCACGCTCAATCACGCGTTCATCATTCTGGACGAGGCCCAAAACACCACGCCCGAGCAGATGAAGATGTTCCTCACGCGCATCGGCTTCGGCTCGAAGGCGGTCGTGACGGGCGACACGACGCAGGTCGACTTGCCGCGCGGTCACAAAAGCGGGCTGATCGAAGCGCAGCATGTGCTTTCGGAAGTGCGCGGCATCGCGATCACGCATTTCACGTCGGCGGACGTGGTGCGCCATCCGCTCGTCGCGCGCATCGTCGAGGCGTACGACGCGCAGTCGCAGAAAGACGCCGCGCTCGCGGAAGCCGCGCGCGCCGCCCAGCAGTCGCAGAAGCCGTCGGAATGATGCACCGTCTGACTCTGACGATTCAGTTTCCCGCGGCAAAGGCGTATCCGTCGCACAAGGCGGTTCTGCCGCGCGCAACCGTTGCGCGCTGGATCAAGGCGTCGCTGTTCGCGGACGCCGAGCTGACGCTGCGCTTCGTCGACGAGGAGGAAGGCCGCCTGCTCAACCGCACCTATCGGCAGAAGGATTACGCGACGAACGTGCTGACGTTCGCCTACGCGGAATCGGAGGACGATCCGGTCGCGGGCGATCTCATCCTCTGCTGCCCGGTCGTGGAGCGCGAGGCCGCCGAGCAGGGCAAGCCGCTCGCGGCGCATTACGCGCATCTGATCGTGCACGGCACGCTCCATGCACAGGGCTATGACCACGAGGTCGAGAGCGAGGCGGAGGAGATGGAATCCATCGAGACGGACATCATGCGGTCTTTGGGTTTTCCCGATCCCTACGTGCCCGCGGCTTGACCGACACACCTATCCTTTCGCCGATCCACTGTCCGAAACGTCGAAACGCACCGTGAACGACAAGACGCCCGAGTCCACGCCTTCGGAATTTCCGCCGCAAGAATCCGAACAACCTTGCCCGAACTATCCGCCCGCGCTCGTCGAAACCGCGCTTCTCACCGACGAACAGCTCGCGGCCTCCCGCGAAGCCGCGCTCCGGCACTGGGACGGCAAGTCGGACCTGTGGCTCTTCGGCTACGGCTCGCTCATCTGGAATCCCGGCTTGCCGACGCTCGAAGCCGTGCGCGGCAAGGTGCATGGCTATCATCGCGGGCTGTATCTGTGGTCGCGCGTGAATCGCGGCACGCCCGAGCAACCGGGCCTCGTGCTGGCGCTCGATCGCGGCGGCTCCTGCACGGGCATGGCATTCCGGATCTCCGGCGCGGACGCTACGGAGCATCTGGAAGTGCTTTGGCGGCGCGAAATGTCGATGGCGTCGTATCGTCCCGCGTGGCTGCCGTGCACGCTCGTCGACGGGCGGCGCGTGGAGGCACTCGCGTTCGTGATGCGTCGCGATGCGACGTCCTATACCGGAAAGCTCGCCGATCCCGTCATCCGCACGGTGTTCGGCTGCGCGAGCGGTCGTTATGGCACGACGCTCGATTACGTCAGCCGAACGGTCGAGGCGCTGCGCGAGAGCGGCATGCCGGATCGCGCGCTGGAGGCGCTTCTCAGGAGATGCGATGGCGGAAAATGACGGCGGCGCGGGGTTATCCGTTCGGCTAACGCTGCCCGCCGGACATGGAATTCGCACATTCGTCGGATAGCATGACCGAACCGTCCCCACCGCCCGATACGCGCGCCGCCCCACCCAGCCGGCGTTTTACCTTGGTGTATCCTTAAGTTTCCGTAAATTCGCGCCCGGGTCTTCCCGGGCGCTCCGCTATGAACGAACCCTATCCCAGTCGACGACACGCCGACAAACCTCAGGAAAAGCGCTCGCTGCTCGAACGTCTGACCGACTTCATCTCGCACGAGCCGGAGTCGCGCGACGAGTTGCTCGAAGTGCTCCAGGACGCGCACGAGCGCAACCTGCTCGACGCCGATTCGCTCTCGATGATCGAAGGCGTCTTTCAGGTGTCCGACCTCTGCGCGCGCGACATCATGATTCCGCGCGCCCAGATGGACGCCATCAACATCGCGGAAACGCCCGCCGAATTCATTCCCTTCGTGCTGGAAAAAGCGCACTCGCGCTATCCGGTGTACGAGGGCAACCGCGACAACATCATCGGCGTGCTGCTCGCGAAAGACCTGCTGCGCTATTACGCCGAAGAAGAGTTCGACGTGCGCGGCATGCTGCGCCCCGCCGTGTTCATCCCCGAGTCGAAGCGCCTGAACGTGCTGCTGCACGACTTTCGCGTGAACCGCAATCACATCGCGATCGTGGTCGACGAATACGGCGGCGTCGCGGGCCTCATCACCATCGAGGACGTGCTCGAGCAGATCGTCGGCGATATCGAGGACGAATACGACTTCGACGAGGAAGCCGGCAATATCATCGCGTCGCCGGACGGAAAGTATCGCGTGCGCGCGTTGACCGGCATCGAGCAGTTCAACGAAGCGTTCGGCACCGACTTCTCCGACGACGAAGTGGACACCATCGGCGGACTCGTCACGCATCGCTTCGGGCGCGTGCCGCATCGCGGCGAGAAGGTCCGGATCGACGATTTCGCGTTCGAGATTCTGCGCGGCGACGCCCGCCAGATCCATGTGCTGCTCGTGCGGCGCGTGCCGAACCTCACTCAGCAGCATCACACCGGCGACGACGAGGGCGAGCTGCGCGATTGACGCATCGCGCCGCACGCATCGACTCGCATTTCCTCCGCCGACCTCCGCATTCATGGCCGATTCATCGCTTCGCTCGCTGTCACGTCAACGTGACGCCTCCGCCGCGCCTCGCGCGCTGCCCTTCTGGCATTACCTCGTGGCGGCCGTGCTCGGCGCGGCGAACACCTTTTCCTTCGCGCCGACGCCGCACGGCGGATGGATCGAGCTCGTCATCTTCACCGTCTTCTTTGCGTGGCTTTCGCGCACGAACGGCTGGAAGAGCGCGGCGGCGACCGGCTGGGCCTTCGGCTTCGGCAACTTCGTGACGGGCGTCTGGTGGCTGTACGTCAGCATGCACGACTTCGGCGGCATGGCCGCGCCGCTCGCGGCCGCCGCGGTCGCGTTGTTCTCGCTGTATCTCGCCGTGTATCCGGCGCTGTCGGGCGCGGTCTGGTCGCTCGTCGCGGGACGAGGACGCGTCGAAGACGAGCAGGCGACCAGCCCGACGTGGCACGGCGCGTTCGCCTTCGCAAGCGCGTGGGCGCTGGGCGAATGGCTGCGCGGGCTCGTGTTCACGGGCTTTCCGTGGCTCGCGAGCGGCTATGCGCAAGTCGACGGGCCGCTGAAGGGCTTCGGGGCGATCGTCGGCGTGTATGGCGTCGGCTGGGTGCTCGCGCTCGTCGCGGCGCTCGTCGTGCAGGCGGCTTTCGGATTACGCAGAGAGCGCAGGCGCGCGCTGATTCCGGCGCTGATCGCGCTTGCGCTGATCGTCGCGGGCATGCTGCTTTCGCTCGTGCGCTGGACGACGCCCGCGAACGCGCCGCTCGACGTGCGCCTGCTGCAAGGCAACGTCAAGCAGGAAATGAAGTTCGAGCAGGCGGGCGTCGACGAATCGCTCGCGCTGTACGAGCGGCTCATCACCGAGAAGCGCGCCGATCTCATCGTCACGCCCGAGACCGCGCTGCCGGTGCTGGCCGTTCAGGTGCCGGAAAGTTTCGCGACCGCGATCCGCGGCTTCGCGGACCGCACGAATTCGTCGATTCTCTTCGGCGCGATCGGCGTCACCGTGCTTCCCGATGGCCGCGCCGCCGATTTCACGAACAGCCTGTTCGGCATCACGCCAGGCGTGAACGACGTGTACCGCTACGACAAGCATCATCTCGTGCCGTTCGGTGAGTTCGTGCCGCTCGGCTTTCACTGGTTCGTGAAGCTGATGGGCATTCCGCTCGGCGATCTCGCGCGCGGCCCGATCGCGCAGAAAGCGTTCTTCGTGCATAACCAGCCGATCGCCGTCGATGTCTGCTACGAGGACATCTTCGGCGAGGAGATCGCGCATACGATCCGCGAGCAGGAAACGCCCGCGGGCATACTCGTGAACTCGACGAACCTCGCGTGGTTCGGCAATACGATCGCGCTCGATCAGCATTTGCAGATCGCGCGGATGCGTTCCATCGAGACCGGCCGGCCGATGCTGCGCGCGACGAATACGGGCATGACCGCGGTGATCGCGGCGAACGGCGATGTGGTGTCGAAGCTGCCGACGTTCACCACGGGCGTGCTCGAAGCGCGCGTGCAAGGGACGTCCGGACGCACGCCGTATGTGACGAGCGGGAACGTGACGGTGATCGTCGTGTCGTTGATCCTGCTCGCGATTGCGTTCGCGTTCGCGCCGGGACGAAAGCGCGGCGCGTAACACATCTAGCGCGGCGCACGCCCGCCGCAACAACGCAAACACGCGCCGCCCGGTGAAGCGGCGCGTCTCCCAAAAAGTCCCGCCCTCCCCCCGTTCCAGCTAAAATTCAAGGTTTTAGCACTTCGGCCGAGCCTCGGCGACGCGCGTCTTGCGAGGCGCGCGCCCGGTCCGCATCCAAGGCAATCATGCTCACCTTTCAGCAAATCATCCTGACGCTGCAGTCCTACTGGAACGACAAGGGCTGCGCGCTTCTTCAGCCGATCGACATGGAAGTCGGCGCCGGCACCTCGCACGTCCACACGTTCCTGCGCGCGATCGGCCCCGAGCCGTGGCGCGCCGCGTATGTGCAGCCCTCGCGCCGCCCGAAGGACGGACGCTACGGCGAGAATCCGAACCGCCTGCAGCACTATTACCAATATCAGGTCGTGCTGAAGCCCGCGCCCGAGAACATCCTCGATCTGTACCTCGGCTCGCTCGAAGCGCTCGGCTTCGATCTCAAGCAGAACGACGTGCGCTTCGTCGAGGACGACTGGGAAAACCCGACGCTCGGCGCGTGGGGTCTCGGCTGGGAAGTGTGGCTCAACGGCATGGAAGTCACGCAGTTCACGTACTTCCAGCAAGTGGGCGGCATCGATTGCAAGCCGGTGCTCGGCGAGATCACCTACGGTCTCGAACGCCTCGCGATGTACCTGCAGAAAGTCGAGAACGTGTACGACCTCGTCTGGACCGAGTGGGAAGAAGAAGGCCCGAACGGGCGCGTGCTGCGCCGGCTGACCTACGGCGACGTCTATCACCAGAACGAAGTCGAGCAGTCCACGTACAACTTCGAGCACGCGAACGTTGATCTGCTTTTCGGATTCTTCAACAGCTACGAAGCCGAAGCGAAGAAGATGATCGACGCGAAGCTCGCGCTGCCCGCCTATGAACTCGTGCTCAAGGCCGGCCATACGTTCAATCTGCTCGATGCGCGCGGCGCCATCTCAGTGACCGAGCGCGCGGCGTACATCGGTCGCATCCGGGCGCTGTCGCGTCTCGTCGCGCAGGCTTATTACGATTCCCGCGAAGCGCTCGGCTTCCCGATGCTCGGCAACCCGGTCAGGCGCGATCCCGACCTCGTCACCGATCAGGAAGAAGCCGCGCGTCCCGCGTGGGCGCCGCCGCTGAAGGTGGAAAGCGCGCCCCCGGGTGAATCCAGCCACAACGACCAGGTTTGACGAGGCAAGACAAAACAATGACGCAATTCAATCACGCTTCTCTGCTCGTCGAGCTGCTCACCGAAGAACTGCCGCCGAAGGCGCTCGCGCGTCTCGGCACCGCATTCGCCGAAGGCATCGTGGAGCGGCTCGCCGCGCGCGACCTGATCGAAGGCGCCGCGTCGTTCGAAAAATATGCGACGCCGCGCCGCCTCGCGGTGCTCATCCGCAACGTGCGCGATGTCGCGCCGGAAAGGCAGGTCCGCGAGAAAGTGCTGCCCGTTTCCGTCGCGCTCGATAAAGACGGCAACCCCACCGCGCCGCTCGCGAAGAAACTGGCCGCGCTCGGCTTTCCGGACTTCCCGCTCGCCGAACTCGAACGCGCGCAGGACGGCAAGGCCGAAGCGTTCTTCCTGCGCTACGCCGCGCCCGGCGCGACGCTGACCGAAGGCCTGCAAGCCGCGCTCGACGAAACGCTCGCCAAGCTGCCGATCCCGAAGGTCATGACGTATCAGCGCCCGGACGGCACCAACGTGCAGTTCGTGCGTCCGGTGCAGCGGCTCGTCGCGCTTCATGACCGCAATGTCGTGCCAGTGAGCGCGCTCGGCGTCGATGCCGGCGATACGACCATCGGCCATCGCTTTTTGTCGCACGGCTTTGTCGCGATCGCGCACGCCGACGACTACGCGGAAACGCTGCGCACGAAGGCGCATGTGGTCGCGAACTTCGACGACCGCCGCGAATCCATTCGCACGCAGTTGCAGGCATTCGCGGGCGAAGACCGCGTCGTGATGCCCGAGGCGCTGCTCGACGAAGTAAACGCGCTCGTCGAATGGCCTGTCGTCTATCAGTGCCGCTTCGACGAGGAGTTTCTGCAAGTGCCGCAGGAATGCCTGATCCTCACGATGCAGACGAACCAGAAGTACTTCGCGCTCACCGATCAGAACGGCAAGCTGCGCTCACGCTTTCTGATCGTGTCGAACATCGATACGAAGACGCCCGCCGAGATCGTCGAAGGCAACGAGCGCGTCGTGCGCCCGCGCCTCGCCGACGCGAAGTTCTTCTTCACGCAGGACAAGAAGAAGCGTCTCGAAGACCGCGTGCCGCTGCTCGCGAACGTCGTGTATCACAACAAGCTCGGCTCCGCGCTCGAACGCGTGCAGCGCCTCGAAGCGCTCGCGGGCGAAATCGCGCCGATGATCGGTGTCGATGCCGCGCTCACGCGCCGCGCCGCGCGTCTCGCGAAGGCGGACTTACTGACCGACATGGTCGGCGAATTCCCTGAACTGCAAGGCACGATGGGCACGTACTACGCGCGCCACGACGGCGAGCCGGAGGAAGTCGCGCTCGCGTGCTCGGAGCACTACCAGCCACGCTTTTCCGGCGACGAAACGCCGTCCACGGGTGTCGGCTCGGCGGTGGCGCTCGCGGACAAGCTCGAAACGATCGTCGGCATCTGGGGCATCGGCCTTGCGCCGACCGGCGAGAAAGACCCCTTCGCGCTGCGCCGTCATGCGCTGGGCGTGCTGCGCATCCTGCTGGAGAAGAAGCTGCCGGTCGATCTGCGCGCTCTCGTCGCCGCCGCGCAGCGCCAGTTCGCCGGCATGCCGCAAGTCGCGGATTCGACCGAGCCGGTGTATGCGTTCTTCATGGACCGCCTGCGCGGTCTCCTGCGCGAACGCGGCTTCGAAGCGAACGACATCGAAGCCGTGCTGAGCCTGAATCCCTCGCGTCTCGACGACATCGTCGCGCGCCTCGACGCCGTGCGCGAGTTCGCGTCGCTGCCGGAAGCGGCATCGCTCGCGGCGGCCAACAAGCGTATTTCGAACATCCTGAAGAAGTCGGAGCAAGGCGCGCCTTCGTCGGTGAATCCGGAATTGCTCGTGGAAGCGGCTGAAAAGAATCTGTACGCACAGATTCAGGGTGTGACGCCGCGCGTGCAAAGCCAGCTCGCCGCGCGCAATTACACCGAAGCGCTGACCGCGCTCGCCGCTTTGCGCGAGAGCGTCGATACGTTCTTCAACGACGTGATGGTGAACGCGGAAGACGCGGCGCTCAGAAACAACCGCCTCGCTTTGCTCAACGCGCTTCATCAGCAGATGAACTGCGTCGCGGACATTTCGAAGCTGGCGGCGTAAGTCATGAACAGAAGACTCGTCATCCTCGATCGCGACGGTGTCATCAATGTCGATTCTGACGCGTTCATCAAGTCGCCGGAGGAATGGGTCGCCATTCCGGGCAGCCTGGAGGCCATCGCGCGGCTGAATCAGGCGGGCTATCGCGTGGCGATTGCGTCGAACCAGTCGGGCATCGGGCGCGGTCTATTCGACATGGCCGCGCTCAACGCGATGCATCAGAAGATGAATCGCGCGGCGGCGGCGGTCGGCGGGCGGATCGACGCAATCTTCTTCTGCCCGCATACCGCCGAGGACCAGTGCGATTGCAGGAAGCCGAAGCCCGGCATGCTGCAGCAGATCATCGACCGCTTCGAGATCGATCCGGAAGATACGCCTGTCGTCGGCGATGCGCTGCGCGATCTTCAGGCGGGCGCCGCGCTCGGCTTTCCGGTGCATCTGGTGCTGACCGGCAAGGGCGCAAAAACGCTCGCGCAAGGCAACCTGCCCGAAGGCACGCAGGTTCACAAGGACTTGCGCGCGTTCGCGCTCGACTTTCTCGCGCGGCAGCACGACTGACCGTGCGCGCCGCCGCCACGTATGCCACGTATGCCACGTATCGCTGAGGCTTCATGCGCTTCATCCGTTCCTTGCTGTTGATGCTGTACTTCGTCGTGTACACGGTGCCGTATGCGACCGCGTGTTTCGTCGCGTTTCCGTTCATGCGCGCGCACAACCGCTACTGGATGGCCGCCGGCTGGTGCAAGTCGACGATCGTCGTGCTGCGATATCTCGTCGGCATCCGCTACACGATCGAGGGCATGGAGAATCTGCCCAACGGTCCCGCCGTGCTGCTCTCGAAGCATCAGTCCGCGTGGGAGACGCTCGCGTTTCCCGCGCTGATGCCGCGTCCGCTCTGCTATGTGTTCAAGCGCGAACTGCTCTACGTGCCGTTCTTCGGATGGGCGCTCGGCCTCCTGAAGATGGTTCACATCGACCGGTCGCAGGGCCGCGATGCCTTCGCCTCCGTCACGCGGCAGGGCCGCGCGCGCATGGACGAAGGCGCGTGGGTCATCATGTTTCCTGAAGGCACGCGCACGCGAGTGGGCGCGCAGGGCAAGTACAAGACCGGCGGCGCGCGCTTCGCGGTGGCGACGGGCGCGCCTGTCGTGCCGATCGCGCACAACGCCGGGCACGTCTGGCCGCGCAATTCGTTCCTCAAATATCCGGGTATAGTCACGGTGTCGATCGGCAAGCCCATCGATACCGCCGGTCTCTCGCCCGAAGAAGTGAACACGCGCGTCGAGAACTGGATCGAGACCGAGATGCGCCGGATCGATCCGCTCGCGTATGCGTCGCCGGGCGAAGCGCCGCATCAAGCCGGCGCCGCGGGTGCGGGCCGCTGACGCGGCCTTGCATCCGAAGTCATCGAGCCGCGGCGTGCCTCACCCGTTCCTGTCGTCATTCCTGCGCCGCGAGCGCAAAGCCGAGCCGATGTCGAAGCCTCCCTCGCGACAGCGCCCCGCGGTCGCGCTCGATACCCTGCAACTCGATCTCCCGTTCGAGCACGCGCCTTCATCGCCGCCCGCTGCCGCGCCCGCCTCCTTGCGCGGCGAGGTGCCTTTGAGCGATCCGGTGAAACCCGCCCCGCTTCCCGACGGCATGCGACTGCGGCGCATCGTGCTCGGCGCGCGCTCGCTCGATTACCGGTTCAAGCGCTCGGCGCGCCGCACCATCGGCTTTTGCATCGACGCGACCGGACTCACGATTACCGCGCCGCGTTGGGTGACGATCGCGGACATCGAAAGCGCAATCGTCGACAAGCAGAACTGGATCTTGCGCAAGCTCGCCGAATGGCAGACGCGCGTGGAGCAGCGCGCGCTGCCGCGCATCGAATGGCAGGACGGCGCAGAGCTTCCGTTTCTCGGCAAGACGATCCGCGTGTACCTGAATCCGGCCGCGAGCGCGCTGTCCTTCGACGCCGAAAGCGGCGTTCTCGCGCTCGCCCTGCCCGCGCTCGCCGACGCGCAGCACATCAAGGACCGCGTGCAAGGCTGGCTGCAAAGCGAAGCGCGGCGCATCTTCGGCGAGCGGCTTGCGGCGTATGCGCAAAAGCTCGGCGTCGAATTCCGTTCGTATGCGCTCTCATCGGCGGCGACGCGCTGGGGCAGTTGTTCGAGCGATGGCAAGATTCGCCTCAACTGGCGGTTGATCCACTTTCCGATGTCGATCATCGATTACGTGGTCGCGCACGAACTCGCGCATCTGCGTGAAATGAACCATAGCCCGCGCTTCTGGCAGACGGTCGAGTCCATCTTTCCGGAGTTCCGCGAGGCGCGGCATACGCTCAAGCATCATCCGCCGGACCTGCTTCCTGCGCTCTGAGCGCGCTTTGAGCGCGCTCTGAGAGCGCCTGAGCGCGCGCCTGGGACGGACGGTACAATTTCAGACACCCCGCAATCGCGGCCTTGGCGCCGCCGTCCAACACAACAGGAACCTCACCATGCGACTCCTCCACACGATGCTGCGCGTCGGCGACCTGCAGCGTTCCATCGATTTCTACACGCGCATTCTCGGCATGAAAGTGCTGCGTCAGAGCGAAAACACCGAGTACAAGTACACGCTGGCGTTCGTCGGCTACGGCGACGAGAGCGAGAACAGCGTGCTCGAACTGACGTACAACTGGGGCGTCGAGAGGTACGAAATGGGCACGGCATACGGCCATATCGCGCTCGAGGTGGATAGCGCGGCGCAAGCGTGCGACCGTATCCGCGAAGCGGGCGGCAAGGTCACGCGCGAAGCCGGCCCGGTGAAGGGCGGCAAGACGGTGATCGCGTTCGTGGAAGATCCGGACGGCTACAAGATCGAGCTGATCGAAAAGCATTCCTGATCGGCGATTTCCTTGCATGCGTGCGCGCTGCGTTCAAAACGCCAGCGCGCTTTTTTTCTTTCGAGCGATGCGCCGCCTCAACCTTCGATGCGCCCGCGTGTGACGCCTAGCAAATCGGCCATCGCGCGACGGGCGGCATCGGCATCGCGCGCGGCGATGGCATCGAACACGGCCGTATGTTCGGCGAGCGACGCGTTGTACACCTCGGCGCGCTTCGCGTTCAGACGCAACTGGCCTTCCAGCGTGCGCTCGATCAGCGCGCCCAGCGGCACGAGCAATTCGTTGCTGCATGCCGCGAGCACGCTCAGGTGGAAGTCGAGATCCGCGCGCACCCATTCATCGACGTTTTGCGCGTTCACCATCGCGCGATGCGCCTCTTCCAGCCGCGTCAGCGTGTCCGGCGCGTGATTCACGGCGGCGAGCGCGGCAGCGTAAGGCTCGATCATCTCGCGCATTTCCTGCAGCTTGAGCGCGAACGTCATCGGCGGCGCGACGCGCGAATACCAGTCGAGCATGTCGGCGTCGAGCAGATTCCACGCTTGTTTCGGACGCACGCGCGTGCCGACTTTCGGGCGAGATTCGATCAGCCCTTTCGACGTGAGCGTGCGCAACGCCTCGCGCAGCACGGTGCGACTGACGCCGAAGCGCTCCATCAGTTCGGCTTCGCGCGGCAACGGCGAGCCGGGCGCGTGGTCGCCGCGCAGGATGCCCATGCCGAGTTCGTGCGCCACGCGGCCATGCAGATCGCGGTGAATGATGAACTCCTTGTCGGCGTGATCGGTTGCGCGTGATTATGCTGCATCGAATCACGGTCCCGAAGACTTGCCATCCAATAGTACTATTAATACGATCAGACACGCCGCTTTTTGCTACTATGGAGACCCTTGCCGGAGACGCTCCCATGAAAATCACGAAACTCGAAACCTTCATCGTTCCACCGCGCTGGTGCTTCCTCAAGATCGAAACCGACGAGGGCATTACCGGCTGGGGCGAACCTGTCGTCGAGGGCCGCGCGCATACGGTCGCCGCCGCCGTCGATGAACTCGCGGATTACCTGATCGGCAAAGATCCGCGACATATCGAAGACTTGTGGCAGGTGATGTATCGCTCGGGCTTCTATCGCGGCGGGCCGATCGGCATGAGCGCGATCGCGGGCGTCGATCAGGCGCTGTGGGACATTCTCGGCAAGCATCACGGCGTACCGGTTCACGCGCTGCTCGGCGGCCCGGTGCGCGACAAGATAAAGGTCTATTCGTGGATCGGCGGCGACCGTCCGAGCGACGTCGCGAACAATGCGCGCGCCGTGGTCGAGCGTGGCTTCAAGGCCGTGAAGATGAACGGCTCCGAAGAGCTTCAGATGATCGACACCTTCGACAAGGTGCAAGGCGTGATCGACAACGTGCGCGCCGTGCGCGAAGCGGTCGGGCCGAACGTGGGCATCGGCGTCGACTTTCATGGCCGCGTGCACAAGCCGATGGCGAAGGTGCTCGCGAAGGAACTCGATCCGTTCAAGCTCATGTTCATCGAAGAGCCGGTGTTGTCGGAGAACGTCGAGGCGCTGCGCGATATCGTCAATCAGACGAGCACGCCCATCGCGCTCGGCGAGCGGCTCTACTCTCGATGGGACTTCAAGCACATTCTCGCGGGCGGCTATGTGGACATCATTCAGCCGGACGCGTCGCACGCGGGCGGGCTGACGGAATGCCGCAAGATCGCGTCGATGGCCGAAGCCTACGATGTCGCGCTCGCGCTGCACTGTCCGCTCGGGCCGATTGCGCTTGCTACCTGCCTGCAGATCGACGCGGTCAGTTACAACGCGTTCATTCAGGAGCAAAGCCTCGGCATTCACTACAACACGGGCAACGACCTGCTCGATTACATCAAGAATCCCGAAGTCTTCAAGTACGACGACGGCATGGTCTCCATTCCGCAAGGGCCGGGGCTAGGCATCGAAGTGAACGAAGACAAGGTGCGCGAGATGGCGAAGATCGGGCATCGCTGGCGCAATCCGGTGTGGCGTCACGCGGATGGCAGCGTCGCCGAATGGTGATTCGCGCGGGTTAATGCGGGTTAATGCTTCAGACGTGCCGTCACCGCGCCGCGCAGCGCGTTGCTGATGAGCATGTCTTCGGCGCGATCGAGGTCGGCGGGCGCGAGCGTGCGTTCGCGCGCGCCGAGTTCTTCGATCAGCACCGCGCGCATGACGCCGGGCAACACGCCCGCATCGACGGGCGGCGTCCACCACGTTCCGCCGAGCTTCACGAACACGCTCGAACGGCCGCCCTCGGTCAACTCGCCGCGTTCGTTCGTGAACAGCATGTCGAACGCGCCTTCGGCTTCGGCGGCCTTCCATGCGCGGTCGTAATCGGCGCGGCGCGTGGTCTTGTGGCGCAGCAGCACATCGCCGGATGACTGCGGCGCGAATCCACGCTCCGATGCGAGCAGCACATCCACGGTATCCGGCGGCAACGGCGCGAGCGGCGCGCTAGTCATCGCGAATCGTCCGCTTTTGTCGAGCGCGATACGCAAGCGATATGGCTTGCCTGCGTCGAAGCCCGCGCAATGCTGCGCAACTTGCGCATGGAGCGCGCGCTCGTCGAACGGGAAGCCGAGGTAGGACGCGCTCGCGCTCAAGCGCGCGACGTGCCGCGCGTAATGACGCACATAATGCCGCACGCGCTCGTCGTGCGTGGCGTAGGCGGTCTCGAACAGTTCGATGCCGGGGTCCGCGCCCGTCAGAAAACGCGCCTTCAAGAGACACTCGTCGTACTCGCTTTGCGCGACGCTATCCAGCACGATTCCCGCGCCGATGCCGAGCACGCCGCGCTTGCCCGCAGCGTCGATGACGAGCGTGCGGATCGCAACCGACATGCAGAAGTCGCCGCCCGCATCCACCCAGCCGATCGCGCCCGTGTACAAGCCGCGCGGCGTGCTTTCGATGGCGTCGATCAGTTGCATCGTGCGGTACTTGGGCGCCCCGGTAATCGATCCGCATGGAAAAAGCGCGCGGATGATCGCGGCGAACGGCGTGCCGGGCGCGACGCGCGCCTCGACGGTCGACGTCATCTGCCACACCGACGCATACGGCTCGACCGCAAACAGCGCCGGCACATGCACCGACCCGGTGAGCGCGACGCGCGACATGTCGTTGCGCAGCAGATCGACGATCATCACGTTCTCGGCGCGGTTCTTCGGATCGTCGTGAAGCGCGGCGGGATCGGAGTCGCGCGGCGCGGTGCCTTTCATCGGGCGGGCGCGCAAGGCATCGCCGTGTTTCTCGATGAAAAGCTCCGGCGAGCACGACACCACGGTGCGACCGTCGGGCAACGCGATCAGCGCGCCGTAGCGCACCGGCTGCCGCTCGCGCAGCCGCCGGTAAAGCGCGAGCGGCGTGCCGAACACGTCGAAGTTCAGCCGATACGTGTAATTGATCTGATACGACTCGCCTTCTTCCAGCGCGCGCTTGACGGCGGCGATGGCACGCTCGAAGTCCTCGCGCGTCACGCTCGCCTCGATGCTCGCGATGCCCGCGGTCGATGGCTCGGTGCCTGCGCAATCCTGCGACGCGAGCCAATCGCTGGCTTCATCGCGCGAAAGAAAGCTGAGCGAGCGGAACATCAGCACGCGCAGTGCACGGTCCGCGCCGCGCCCGATCTCGCCGAACTGGAGGTTGCGGCCGAATTCGTAATCCGCGACGACGACCGCATGCAAGCCGCTTTGCAAATCACGCTCGATGGCGGCGCATAGCGCATCGAGTTCGCCGCCGTCATCGCACGCGCGCTCGTGCGAAAAGTCCGCGTACAAACGACTCGACCGCCTTTCGGCGGTCGCGTCGCAATCGTCGAGCAGCGCGAATGTCGCGCTGCGTGCTTCGATTTTCATGGCAATGCTCGCGTGATGCGAAACTGCCCTGCCTTCCGGAACGACTGCATCAATCGAAGAAACTCTTCACGCGGTCGAACCAGCTTTTGCTTTGCGGACTATGCCGCGCGCCGCCCTCGACGAGCGACTTCTCGAACTGCTTGAGCAGATCGCGCTGCTGCTCGGTGAGCTTGACCGGCGTTTCGACCTGAACGTGCACGTAGAGATCGCCCGCGATGCTGGAGCGCAGACCCTTGATGCCCTTGCCGCGCAGACGGAACGTCTTGCCCGACTGCGTGCCTTCCGGCACGGTGAAGCTCGCGCGGCCCGCGAGCGTCGGCACTTCGATCTCACCGCCGAGCGCGGCTGTCGTGAATGGAATCGGCATTTGGCAGTGCAGGTCGTCGCCGTCGCGCTCGAACACCGCATGCTGCTTGATGTGGATTTCCACATACAAGTCGCCATTCGGCCCGCCGTTGATGCCCGGCTCGCCGTTGCCCGCCGAACGGATGCGCATGCCGTCGTCGATGCCAGCCGGGATCTTCACTTCCAGCGTCTTCGTTTCCTTCACCTTGCCCGCGCCGTGGCAGTTCGCGCAAGGTTCCGGAACGTAAGTGCCGCTGCCGTGACATTTCGGACACGTCTGCTGGATGCTGAAAAAGCCCTGCGACATCCGCACCTGACCTTGTCCGTGACACGTCGGGCAGGTTTCGGGCTTCGTGCCCGGCTTCGCGCCCGAACCGTGACAGACGTTGCAGTTCGTCCAGCTCGGCACGCGAATCTGCGTGTCGTAGCCGTGCGCGGCCTGCTCCAGCGTGATCTCCATGCTGTAGCGCAGATCGGCCCCGCGATACACCTGCGGACCGCCGCGTCCACCACGGGCCGCGCCGCCTGCCGCCTGCCCGAAGATGTCGCCGAAGATATCGCCGAACGCATCGGCGAAACCGCCGAAGCCTTGCGCGCCCGCGCCCGCCATGTTCGGATCCACGCCCGCGTGACCGTATTGGTCGTAAGCGGCGCGCTTCTGCTGGTCGGAGAGCATTTCATAGGCTTCCTTCGCCTCCTTGAAACTCTCTTCCGCCTTCTTGTTGTCCGGGTTGCGGTCAGGGTGATACTTCATCGCGAGCTTGCGATACGCCTTCTTGATCTCGTCGTCGCTCGCGTTCTTCGCGACGCCCAGAACGTCGTAGTAATCCCGTTTCGCCATGTCGGTTCCATGCCGCCGCGGATTTGGCCGCGACGGTTCCTCTCAATGCTTAAGGGTCGAACGACCCGCGCGAACCTCTGACGCCCGCTGAAAAACCGTCTTCAGCCGGACGCCCCAAAAAAACAATGTGCCCGGGGAGCCATTCGGCTCGCCAGGCGCGTTTCACGTCAGACGCTCGACGCGTCCCGGTGACGACACCGAAAGGCGCGTGAACGTTGCCATCCACGCGCCCTGCGGCTTAGTCCTTCTTCACTTCCTTGAAGTCGGCGTCGACGACATCGTCATGCTGCTGGCTCGCGCCCGCCGATGCCGCTTCCGCGCCGCCCGCGCCGGCAGCCGCGCTCGCCGCGCCCTGCTGCGCCTGCATGTCGGCGTACATCTTTTCGCCGAGCTTCTGCGACGCGGTGGCAAGCGCCTCGATCTTGGCCTCGATCGCCGCCTTGTCGCTCGCGCTGCTCTTGAGCGCGTCTTCAAGGTCCTTCAGCGCGGCTTCGATCGCTTCCTTCTCGCTCGCGTCCACCTTGTCGCCGTACTCGGCAACCGCCTTCTTCGTGCTGTGAACGAGCGCGTCACCCTGATTGCGGGCATCGGCCAGTTCGCGCAGCTTGTGATCTTCCTCGGCGTTGGCTTCGGCGTCCTTCACCATCTTGTCGATTTCGGCGTCCGTCAGGCCCGAGTTCGCCTTGATGGTGATCTTGTTTTCCTTGCCCGTCGCCTTGTCCTTCGCGCCGACGTGCAGAATGCCGTTCGCGTCGATGTCGAAGGTCACTTCGATCTGCGGCGTGCCGCGCGGTGCGGGCGGAATGCCTTCCAGGTTGAACTCGCCGAGCAGCTTGTTGCCCGCGGCCATTTCACGCTCGCCCTGGAACACCTTGATCGTCACGGCCGACTGGTTGTCGTCCGCCGTCGAATACACTTGCGAGTGCTTCGTCGGGATCGTCGTGTTCTTGTTGATCATCTTCGTCATCACGCCGCCGAGCGTCTCGATGCCGAGCGAAAGCGGCGTCACGTCGAGCAGCAGAACGTCCTTGCGGTCGCCCGACAGAACCTGACCTTGAATCGCGGCGCCCACGGCCACGGCTTCGTCCGGGTTCACGTCACGGCGCGGTTCCTTGCCGAAGAACTCCTTCACCTTCTCCTGCACCTTCGGCATACGCGTCATACCGCCGACGAGAATCACGTCGTCGATTTCGCCGACCTTCACGCCCGCGTCCTTGATCGCGATGCGGCACGGCTCGATGGTGCGCTCGATCAGTTCCTCGACCAGCGCTTCCAGCTTGGCGCGCGTGAACTTGAGGTTCAAGTGCTTCGGACCCGATGCATCCGCCGTGATGTACGGCAGGTTGATGTCGGTCTGCGCCGTGGACGACAACTCGATCTTCGCCTTTTCAGCGGCTTCCTTCAGGCGTTGCAGCGCGAGCACGTCCTTCGACAGATCGACGCCCTGCTCCTTCTTGAACTCGCTGATGATGTAATCGATGATGCGCTGGTCGAAGTCTTCGCCGCCGAGGAACGTGTCGCCGTTCGTCGAGAGCACTTCGAACTGCATTTCGCCGTCGACGTCCGCGATTTCGATGATCGAGATGTCGAACGTGCCGCCGCCCAGGTCGAACACGGCGATCTTGCGGTCGCCCTTTTCGGCCTTGTCGAGGCCGAACGCGAGCGCGGCCGCCGTCGGCTCGTTGATGATGCGCTTGACTTCCAGACCGGCGATGCGGCCCGCGTCCTTCGTTGCCTGACGCTGGCTGTCGTTGAAGTACGCCGGAACCGTGATGACGGCTTCCGTCACCGGCTCGCCGAGGTAGTCTTCAGCGGTCTTCTTCATCTTGCGCAGGACTTCGGCCGAAACCTGCGACGGCGCGAGCTTGCTGCCGTGCGCTTCGACCCAGGCGTCGCCGTTGTCGTGCTTGACGATCTTGTAGGGCATCAGGTTGATGTCCTTCTGCACTTCCTTCTCGTCGAAGCGGCGGCCGATCAGGCGCTTGACCGCGTACAGCGTGTTGCGCGGGTTGGTGACCGACTGACGCTTCGCCGGCGCGCCGACGAGAATCTCGTTGTCGTCCATGTACGCGATGATCGACGGCGTGGTGCGCGCGCCTTCCGCGTTTTCGATGACCTTGACCTGATTGCCTTCCATCAGCGCCACGCAGGAATTCGTGGTGCCGAGGTCGATGCCGATGATTTTGCCCATTTTTTATACTCTCCTAGCTTTGATCGCTTTGGCGCTGCGGCCGGAAAATGCCGGCTTTTGCGGCCGATTCAACGGGCCGAACGCCCAAAATTCATACCTGTACGCAAGATAAGAGCGCGGATTTCGTTTTCAAGACCCTGAATGCGATGCGGTCTATAACTTTTTCGCGCGCCTCGCTCGTCAGACTTGCTTTCACGCTGCGCGAATCTTGGCGCGCGCCGCCGCGACAGCCGCCTCGAACTGCGCGAGGCCGTGCCAGCCGGTCGCGCGGCCGAGCCGCTTGCCGCGGTGAAAGAAAAACCATGTCGGCACGCCGTGCAGCAGGAAGCGGCGGCCAAGCTCGCGGTGCTCGTAGACGTTGCTGTGAAACCACTTCAGCCCGAGCGCGCGGATGGCTTCCGGCTGCGCGAGCATCGCCTTTTTCGCGATTTCGCAATTGAAACAGTCGAGGCCCCAGAAGAACACGACGGCCAGCTCGTCGCCCGCCGACGCGAGGCCGGCGTCGAAACCGGCCGCGTCCAGCTCCTGCATGCCGAAGACGGCGAACGCGGTGGAATCGACGGGCAGGTTGGCCATGAGCGCGCGCCTCGCGGATTTACTTCGGTGCGGCGACCGTGACAAGCGCCGGACGCAGCACGCGATCGGCGATGATGTAGCCTTTTTGCAGCACGGTGACGACCGTGTTCGGCTCCTGATCGGCCGGAACCATCGAGATGGCCTGATGGCGATGCGGGTCGAACTTCTCGCCGACCGGGTTCAGCGCGACGACGCGGCCTTTTTCCAGCGCGCCGGTCAATTGGCGCAGCGTCAGTTCGACGCCTTCGCGCACCTTCGCAAGATCGGTCGACTGATCGGCGAGCGCGGCTTCGAGGCTGTCGAGCACCGGCAGCAGATTCTCCGCGAAGCTCTCGATGGCGAACTTGTGGGCCTTCGCCACGTCTTCCTGACCGCGACGGCGCACGTTCTCGGTTTCCGCCTTCGCGCGCAGAAATTCCTCCTGCAGCGCGGCGGCCTTGGCCTGCGCCTCGGCGAGCGCGGTTTCAGTGGCGTTCGACGCGGCTTGCGGCGCGGCGTCGGCGGCCGACGGCGCTTCAGCGGCAGCGGCTTGCGTGGTTGCCTGATTCAGGTCGGCGGCCTGGCGCGCGTTTTCGTCGGCGGGCGTCGCGTTCTGGCTCGCTGAATTCTCTTGCGTGTTTTCCATGTCGCTGAATGTTATTGCTGTGAGTGGATGGGATACGAAGCGCTCGCCCGGTTCCGGTCGCCACGCTTCTCGCACTAGCCGCCGAAATTGGGGCTACGGACACGTTTTCAAGGCTTTGTCCGACGAAATTTGCGCGTCCAGTGTGCCATCGGTGCGTTGCGGGAAATACGCGGTAACGGACGTTTCGTCGCATCGAACGAAATGAGATTGAGGGAATGCGGCCGCTCGCCTACACTTCGAAGAAGCACCGCAGGAGACACGTTAACCCTAATCCTACGAATGCTTCAAACCGCTTACGCCTTGCCCGTTTCCTGATCCTCGTGCGGTCCTCCGACCGCCCAGCCCGCTCGCGGGGGTGCCATGAAACTGACCTTTGTCATCGCGGTGGTCGCCCTGGTACTCGTCGCGGGAACCACCACCATCTGCATGTCCGGCGCACTGACCGCCCGTACCACCGAGTACGGCGGCGTTCACGCGACAGTCGAAGAATTCTTCAATCCGAACCTGAAAATTTGTCGATGACGCGGCGGTCCCGCTTCGTCGGCCTGCCTTGCATGCCGGCCGCCGGCTCGCGGTAGGTCTTGCGCCGCTCCGCTTCGGCGAGCCGCTTCGTGCGCCCTTCGTCGGTTTCGGAATAGAGCGTCTGCGCGACCGGCGCGGGGCCGCGCACATCGCAGATTCGGAGCACTTGCACTTGCCACACGATCCGCTCGATATCGATCTCGACGATATCGCCCACGCGCACGTCCTTCGACGGTTTCACGTTCGCGCCACCGATTTTCACGCGGCCTTTTTCGACCGCATCGCTCGCAAGCGACCGCGTCTTGAAGAAACGCGCCGCCCATAACCACTTGTCGATGCGCAGACGCGCGCCGGGTTCCGTCGAAATCTTGTAGTTCATCGTGAATCTCTTGCAGCTTGGCAGACAGGGCCGAAATTCAGGCCGCGACCGTTGCCGGTTGCGCGGCCTGCACCGGCCATCCTTGCAGATGTTGTGCCGCGATCTCGCCGATCGCCTTGATCCACGCCGGCGACGCGTTCAGGCACGGAATGCGGTGAAAATGCTTGCCGCCCGCCTTCAGAAACTCATCGCGCACTTCCATGCCGATTTCCTCGATCGTCTCCAGGCAGTCCGCCGTGAAGCCGGGGCAGAACACGTCCACGCGCGCGACGCCGCCCGCGCCGAGTTCCGCGAGCGTCGGCGCGGTGTACGGCTGGAGCCATTCCGCGCGGCCAAAGCGCGACTGAAACGTCACGCGGCATTCCACCGGCGTGAGCCCGAGCGCCGACGCGAGGAGCGATCCCGTCAGCTGACATTGGTCGTGGTAAGGATCGCCCAGGTCCATCGTGCGCTTGGGCACGCCGTGAAAGCTCAAAACGAGTTTGTCGCCGGCGGCGAAATCGGGCTGACCGTGCAGCCGCCAATACTCGCGCACCTGTTCCGCGAGCGCCGCGATGTACGCCGGATGATCCGCGTAATGGCGAATGGTGCGAATTTCCGGCTGATTGCGCACGCGCTTGAGCGCGGTGAAGGCGTCGTCGAAGGCGGTGGCCGTGGTCGACGACGAGTACTGCGGATACATCGGCAGAAGCAGAATGCGCTCGGCGCCTTCGAGCTTCAGTTGATTGAGCATCGCGCCGATGCCGGGCGTACCGTAGCGCATCGCGTAATCGACGATCACCTGATAATCATTCGCCGCGAAAAGCCGCCGCAACGCCTCGACCTGCCGCTCCGTATAGACGCGCAGCGGCGAGCCTTCCGCCATCCAGACCTGCGCGTACTTCCTGGCAGATGCGCGAGCGCGAAACGGAAGAATCGCGCCGCGCAAGATGACTTGCCATATCAAAGCCGGAATTTCGACGACACGCGGATCGGACAGGAACTGCGTCAGATACTTGCGCACCGCCCGCGGCGTGGGCGCGTCCGGCGTGCCGAGGTTGATCAGCAGCACTGCGACGCGATGCGAAGCGCTGGGCTGCGAGGGCAACTCGAGGTCGAAACGCATAGGGCAAGGCGGCCGGAAGTCATCGAAAGGTGAAGGCCATTATAGCGGCGCGTTTCTGCGCGCATCATCGGCCGAACGGCCTAGTGGCGCGCGGCCGGACCGCGCGGCAAGATGCCCGCAGGCCTGCGCTACTGCTGGCTGAGCGACATCGAAAGGAGGCGCGCGGTGATATCGACGATGGGAATGACGCGGTTGTACGCCATGCGCGTCGGGCCGATCACGCCGAGCGTGCCGACGATCTTTCCATTCACTTCATACGGCGCGGTGACGACGCTCATCTCTTCTATCGGCACGAGATTCGACTCGCCGCCGATGAAGATTTGCACGCCCTGCGCGTGGCTCGACACGTCCAGCAATTGCAGCAGGCTCGTCTTCTGGTCGAAGAGGTCGAAGAGCTTGCGCAGCCGCGCCATGTCGGACGAAAGGTCCGCCACTTCCAGCAGATTGCGCTCGCCGGAAATGAGCACGGTCTCGCCCGGATCGGTTTCGGCGGTGCTCGCGACGACGGCCGCCTGCATCAGCGTGGTCATGTCGCCGCGAATCTGGTCGATTTCCTCGCGCAGCCGGCGGCGCACTTCGTCGAAGGACAGGCCCGCGAAATGCGCGTTGATGTAATTGGAGGCTTCGGTGAGCTGCCCGGGCGTGTAGTCGCGCTGCGTCGCCATCATGCGGTTCTGGACGTCGCCCTCGGGCGTCACGATGATGAGCAGAATGCGCTTGTCCGACAGCCTCATGAACTCGATCTGCTTGAACATGTGGCTGCGCCGGGGCGTGAGGATCACACCCGCGAACGACGACAGGCTCGACAGCACGCTCGCCGCCGCCGCGACAATCTTCTGCGGCTCCTGGCCCTGCAGCCGCGTCTTGACGGCGGTGGTCATCGCCTCGTCCTGCGGCGCCTCGACGGTGAGCATCGTGTCGACGAAGAGCCGGTAGCCGCGCGGCGTGGGAATGCGCCCCGCCGACGTATGCGGACTGGCGACGAGGCCCAGGTCCTCGAGGTCCGACATCACGTTGCGGATGGTGGCGGGACTGAGTTCGAGACCGGAGTGGCGTGATAACGTGCGCGAACCGACCGGCTGACCTTCGGCGATGTAGCGCTCGATCAACGTTTTCAGGAGGGTTTGTGCACGAGGGTCTAGCATGGGCAAATTTTAACGCAACGTGTCAGGGCGCGGCCGCTCGTTCGAGCCGTTTCGGGGAGCCTCGCGCCGCTTGCCGATCGCGCGGACCGCTCGATGTCCGCTCCATTCTAGCGATAAACCAGACGCGGCTCGCCGCCCGCCGCAACCGTTCTTTTCGCATTCGACCTATGGTGTAATGCCGGCATGGAAATTGGCCAATTCAAGACCGTTGCCCTTGTCGGGCGAACCAACACGCCCGGTATCGAGGCGCCGCTACGATCGCTCGCGGAGCACATTGCGAACCAGGGCTTCGACGTCGTGTTCGAAGCCGGCACCGCGAAAGACGTCGGCGTGACGGAATACCCGGCGTTGTCCATCGCCGAGATCGGGGCGCGCGCGGATGTCGCCGTCGTGCTCGGCGGCGACGGCACCATGCTCGGCGTCGGCCGCCAGCTCGCGCCGTACAGGACGCCGCTCATCGGCGTGAACCACGGGCGGCTCGGCTTCATCACGGACATCCCGCTCAAGGAAATGCGCGAACGCGTGCCGCAGATGCTCGCGGGCCAGTTCGAACGCGAGGAGCGCACGCTGCTCGAAGCGCGCATCGTGCGCAACGACAAGCCGATCTACCACGCGCTCGCCTTCAACGATGTCGTCGTGAATCGCAGCGGCTTTTCCGGCATGGCGGAGCTGCGCGTCTCGGTGGACGGCCACTTCATGTACAACCAGCGCTCGGACGGGCTGATCGTCGCGACGCCGACCGGCTCCACCGCTTACGCGCTGTCGTCCACAGGGCCGATTCTGCATCCGCAATTGCAGGGCTTCGTGCTCGTGCCGATTGCGCCGCATTCGCTCTCGAACCGTCCGATCGTTCTGCCCGACGATTCGAAAGTCACCATTCAGATCATCGGCGGGCGCGACGTGAACGTGAACTTCGACATGCAATCGTTCACCGCCGTCGAACTGAACGACGCGATCGAGGTGCGGCGCTCGCGTCATACCGTGCCGGTGCTGCATCCGGTCGGCTACAGCACCTACGCCACGCTGCGCAAGAAACTGCACTGGAACGAGCATCCTTCGCAGGACTCGTCCGTCTGACCCGCACAACCTAGCCGAACCCTTCCGAAGCGTCCATGCTCCGTCATCTCTCCATTCGAGACTTCGTCATCGTCGCCGCGCTCGACATCGAATTCGATTCGGGCTTCACGGTCTTTTCGGGTGAAACCGGCGCGGGCAAGTCGATCCTAATCGACGCCCTCGCCCTCACGCTCGGCGCGCGCGCCGATGCGAGCGTCGTGCGCACCGGCGAGGCACGCGCGGACATCACCGCAGAGTTTTCCACGTATGCGCAGGTCGTCCGCTGGCTCGAAGATCACGCGCTCTCGCAGGACGGCGACACGGTCATGCTGCGCCGCGTGATCGATTCGGGCGGACGCTCGCGCGCGTTCATCAACGGCACGCCGGCCACGCTCGCGCAGTTGCGCGAAGTGGGCGAAATGCTCGTCGATATTCACGGCCAGCATGCGCATCAGTTATTGATGCGGCCGGACGCCCAACGCGAACTCTTCGACACGCACGCGGGCCTCGTCGATACGGCGAGCGCCGTCAATCGCGCATGGCGTGCGTGGCGCGAGGCGCAGCAGGCCGTCGAAGCCGCGCAGAGCCGCGACCGCGAACTGCAGCTCGAACGCGAGCGGCTCGCGTGGCAATTGAGCGAATTCGACAAGCTCGCGCCGCAGCCGGGCGAATGGGAGGAAGTGAGCGCGGAGCATCATCGGCTCTCGCATTCGGCAAGTCTCATCGACGGCGTGCAAAGCGCGCTTGCCGCCCTTTCCGAATCCGACGACGCGATGATCTCCAAGCTCGGCGCGATCATTTCGAAGGTGCGCGGCCTCGCGGATATGGACCCGGCGCTCGGGGACGTGCTCGCCTCGCTCGAACCCGCCGAAATTCAGCTGCAGGAAGCGTCATATTCGCTGTCGCATTACGCGCAGCGGCTCGAACTCGATCCCGATCGGCTCGCGCAAGTCGAAAGGCGCATGGATCAACTGCACTCGACCGCGCGCAAGTTCCGCCTTCAACCGGAATCGCTGCCGGAAGAACACGAGTTGCGCCGCCGTCAGCTTGCCGAACTCGACGCCGCCGCCGATCTCGACGCGCTCAACGCCGCCGCCGACAAAGCGAAGAAGGCGTATCTGGCGCAAGCGCAGGTGCTTTCGAAGGCGCGCGCGAAGGCGGCGAAAGCGCTGTCGCAAGCCGTCACCGGAGGCATGCAGGAATTGTCGATGGCGGGCGGCAGCTTCGAAGTCGCGCTCGTGCCGCTCGAGGAAGGCGGCGCGAACGGGCTGGAGCAAATCGAGTTCAGGGTCGCCGGTCACGCGGGTGTCGCGCTGCGTCCGCTCGCGAAAGTGGCTTCGGGCGGCGAACTGGCGCGCATCAGCTTGGCGCTCGCCGTGATCGCGAGCACCGCGAGCCCAACGCCCACGCTGATCTTCGACGAAGTGGACACCGGCATCGGCGGCGGCGTCGCGGAAGTGGTCGGGCGGCTGCTGCATCAACTCGGGCGCGACCGTCAGGTGTTGTGCGTCACGCATTTGCCGCAAGTGGCCGCGCGCGGCGACCGGCATTTTCAGGTGGCGAAGTCTTCCGACGATGCCGGCGGCACGGTCAGCACCGTCACGCCGCTCGACAAGTCGAAACGCATCGAGGAAGTCGCGCGCATGCTCGGCGGTCTGGAAATCACCGCGACCACGCGCAAACACGCGAAGGAAATGCTCGCCGCGTAGGCGTTGCGGCGCGGCTCACGCCTCGCCGCCGAATACGCGCCTCCACAGACCCGTCACCGCCTCGCGCTCGCGTCGCACGACAGCCGGCGCGACGCGCGCCTTCTCCATGCCGTCGAGCCGCAGCGTGTGCTGCAGCTTCCGGTAATGCCGGTAGGCCGCGCCGATTTCCTCGGCGCCGTCGCTGGAAATCAGCCCGCTTTGCGCCGCAATCTTCAGGAGCGTGATGTTCCCGGCATTGCGCAAGAACGCGCGATGCTCCCGCGCATGCAGCAACACCCAGTACTGCACGATGAATTCGATATCGACCATGCCGCCGCGATCGTGCTTGAGATCGAAGAGTTCGGTGCGATTCGGGTGCCCCGCCGCCACGCGTTCGCGCATCGCGACGATCTCGCGTGCAAGCGACGCCGCATCGCGCTCCATGACGAGCACGTCGGCGCGGATCGCTTCGAATTGCGCGCCGATGCCGGCATCGCCCGCGCTGAAACGCGCCCGCGAAAGCGCCTGATGCTCCCACACCCACGCGGTGTTCGCCGCGTCGCCCTCGCGCAGTTGATAGCGGCGAAACGAGTCGAGATTCGTCACGAGCAAGCCGGATTCGCCGTTCGGACGCAGCCGCAAGTCCACGTCGAAGAGCGTGCCCGCGCCCGTCGCCGTCGTGAGCCAGGTGATGAGGCGGCGCGCGAAGAGCGCGTAGATATCGGAGGCGGCGTCGTCCGGGTCGTCGTAAAGAAAGATGAGATCGAGGTCGGACGCATAGCCCAGTTCCTTGCCGCCCAGCTTCCCATATGCGATGACCGAAAAGCGCGGCGTCTCGCGATGGCGCTTGGGGAACTGCTTCCACACGGTTTCGACCGTCACGTCGAGCACCGCGTCCGCGAGTTCTGACAGGCGGTCGCTGACATGCTCCACCGTCAGCCGCCCGGCGAGATCGATCAGCAGAATGCGGAACACTTCGGCCTGATGCGCGTGCCGCAGCAAGTCCATCTGATGCTCGGCGTCCTCGGCGGCGGCAAGACGCGCGCGCAGGGAGCGCTTGAATTCCTGCCAGTCGAACGGGCTGGAAATGGCCTCTTCATCGAGCAATTCGTCGAGCAATTGCGGGTGGCGAATCAGATAGCCCGCCGCCCAGCGCGACCCCGAGAGCACCGACAGCACGCGGTCGAGCGCCGCCGGATATTCCGTGAGCAACGCCAGATACGCGCCGCGCTTCGCCGTCGCTTCGAGCAGATCGAAAAGACGCGCGATGGTGTCGCCACGGCGCGCCGAGTCGATGGACTGCACCGCTTCGAGCGCCCGCTGCGCGACGATGTCGAAGCGCCCGCGGCTTCGCTCCGGCAAGCCGGCATAGCGCGACGAATTCCACACGGCGGTGAGCCGCGCGAGCACCGGCGACGGGTCCGCGAACCCAAGCTCCGAGAGGCGCGCGGCGAGTTCGTCCTGCGCGGAATCGTCGGCGAGCGCGCTGCTCCAGATCCACGACGCCGCCGAATCCTCCGCGACGCCGCAGCCGTTCTCGCCGCTCACCTTGTCGGCGAAGATCGCGTCGAACTGCTGCTCGACGAACTCGCGGTGCGCGTCGAGCGTCGCCATCAGCGCGGCGTAGTCCGCGAAGCCGAGCGACGACGCGAGCAGCGCGCGCTCGTCGTCCGCGACCGGCATCGCGTGCGTCTGCGCGTCGTTGCGATATTGCAGGCGATGCTCCACCGTGCGCAGAAAGAGATAGGCGTCGGAGAGCGCATCGCGCACGGAAGGCGCGATCAATCCGTGCGACGCCGCGCAGTCGAGCACGGCGAGCGTCGGCCGGATGCGAAACTGCGCCGCCTGCCCGCCGCGAATGAGCTGAAAAACCTGCGCGCTGAATTCGATCTCGCGGATGCCGCCGCGCCCGAGCTTGATGTCGTCGGCCTTGTCGGGGCGCATGGACGCGCGCCGCCGCGCTTCCTGCCGAATCTGCTGATGCAGCGCGCGAATCGCCGCGATCACGCCGTAGTCCAGATAGCGGCGATAAACGAACGGCGTCGCGATGGCGTCGAGCTGTTTCGCGAGCCGTTGCGCGCTGTCGATCTCGCGCTCGGAGACGAGCCGCGCCTTGATCCACGCGTAGCGTTCCCACTCGCGGCCCTGCACGTAGAAATATTCCTCGAGCATGCCGAGGCTGCACACGAGCGGCCCGGAGTCGCCGTTCGGACGCAGCCGCATATCGACGCGAAACACGTAGCCGTCCTGCGTCATCTCGGCAAGCGCGCCGATCAGCCGCCGCCCGAGCCGTGTGAAGAATTCCTGCGTCGGCAGCGGCGAGCGCTTCCCGCCGATGGTCTCGCCATCGTCTTCGTAGACGAAGATCAGATCGATATCCGACGACGCATTCAGTTCCCGCCCGCCGAGCTTGCCCATGCCGACGACGCCGAGCGTCAGCCGCTCGCCGTTCGGCCCGCGCGGTTCGCCGAAGAGCGCTTCGAGGTCCGCTGTCAGCACGGCCAGCGCGCGTTGAATGGTGACTTCGGCGAGATCGGTCATGGCGCCGGTGACTTCCGCGACATCGGCCGCGCCGCGCAGATCGCGCTCCATCACCGTGCAGAAGACTTCCGTGCGCAGGCGCCGCAGCGCCGCTTTCAGCGCGGCTTCGTCGAGCGCATCACCTTGGCCGCAGCGCGCGCACAGCGCATCGAGACGCGCCTCGATCCATTCGCGCGTGACGCTTGCCTGCGCCCACTGCGCCACATTCGATTCCAGTTCGGGACGCGCCGCATACGCGCGGGCCGCATAGTTGGAGTAGCCGGAACTGCGCAGGATCACATCGGTCATGAATGATTAGGCTCGCTCGTTGCTTCGGTCGTGTGTTTCTCTTTCGGGCATCCCGGACAGGCTTGGCTGCCTCCCGCGAAGGCTTGCGCGGCGCGGCTTTTGCGGCTTTCGCGCCTGCGCACGCCGGGCCGGTTCGCGCAATACCCTGTGTTACATTGAAGCGTCAAATTCGCAAAACTACCATATCGCCGAACAGCCGCAGTATGTCCGACAGCAGACGATCCGTCGACCCGACCGAAGTTGGACAAGCCCAGCCCAGCGGCAACGCCGAGCGCGTTCTGTCGCGCGTTCTCAAAATCGTCCTCGTGCTCGCCGCAGTGCTGTATTTCGCGGTGGCGTGCATCTATCTCGGCCTGCGTTATGCCGTGCTGCCGCAGATCGATTCGTTCAGGCCGCGCATCGAAAGCGCGGTGTCGTCGAGGATGCATGCGCAGCTTCGCATCGGCCGGCTCTCCGCGCGATGGTCCGGCATGCAGCCGACCATCGACATCGACAATCTTCGCATCGACGCCGCCGACGGCTCGCCGGGCCTCGCCGTGCCGCATGCGAGCGCGAGCGTCGCGTGGCGCTCGCTCGTCGCGCTCAAGCCGAAACTCGCGGACCTGAGCGTCGATGGCCCCGACGTGATCGTCGCGCGCAACGCCAAAGGCCAGGTGACGGTCGCGGGCGTGCCCGTGCCGACGCATCGCACCGGCTCGAACGCATTCGCAACGTGGCTGCTCGGACAAGAACACATCGCGCTGCGCGACGGCACGCTGCGCTGGCGCGATGCTGAGCGCGCGGCGCCGGAAATCGCGTTCAAGCGGCTGCGGCTCGTGGTCGTGAACGACGGACTGCGTCATCGCCTGGCGCTCGATGCGCCCGCCGACGGCGACGTGCTGCACGGTCCGCTCGACTTTCGCGCGGACTTCCGGCACGAGCCGTTCAGCGCGATGGGCGCGCCCGCGAACTGGACCGGCCGCCTGTATGTATCGACGGGACCGGTCGATCTGCCGACGCTCGCGCGCTACGTGAAGATGCCGTTCGCCATGTACGGCGGCCGCGTCGAGAACCGCATCTGGCTCGACTTCGCGCGCGGCCAGTTGCAGACCGCGAACGGCGATCTCTCGGGCGGCGACATCGCGCTGCGCGTGCGCGCGACGCAGCCGCGTCTCACGCTGCCCGTCGCCCGCTTCGCCTGGACCGTCGACAAGAAAGACACCGCGTACACGCTCAATCTCTCCGACATCCGCGCCGAACTCGGCCAGCCCGCGCTGGACGACGGCACGCCGGTGGCGCGCCTGCTCGCCTCGAAGATGCTGACAGCCACGTTCCGCCCGCCATCGGTCAACAAAGGGCAGCTTTTTCGCGTGACCGGCGACCAGGTCGATCTCGGCATCCTCGCTGAATTCATGCGCGCACTGCCGGTGCCGCCGCGCGTCCTCAACGAACTCGTGCGCTTCAATCCGCGCGGGCAGATTGCGAATTACACGATCTACACCGAGCGCGCGCCGCCGCAAAACGAAGAAGAGGCGAAGCATCAGCGCGAAAAGGGCGACGCCAAGTTGCTGCATTACGCGTTCAAGGGCGATTTGCAGGGCATCAGCGTGCAGGCGCAGGAGCCACCGCCCGGCCTCACGATCAACAATCATCCGCGCGCGGGCATTCCGGGCATCGAAAACCTGTGGGGCGCGATCGATGCGAACGAGTCGCAAGGCAGCATCGTCATCGATACGAAGAACGCGGCGGTGACGATTCCCGGCGCATTCGACGACCCGCGTCTCACGTTCGATTCGCTGCAAGGCCATGCGACGTGGACGGTCGCCGATGCCATCGCGCCGGGCGAGTTGCGCCGCGCATTCTCGATTCATCTCGATACGCTGCGCATCGCGAACGCCGATGCGCGAGGCGAAGTGACCGCCGCGTACTGGAATCAGGGCCACGGGCGCGGCAATCTCGATCTGAAGGCGAAGGTCGATTACCTGAACGCGACGCACCTCGTGCGTTATCTGCCGACGAGCCTCAACGAGCGCGTGCGCGTCTATCTCGGCCACGCGCTGCAGGCGGGCGTCGCGCGCAGCGCCACGCTCGAAGTCCACGGCGATCTCACGCGCTTTCCCTACGCGAAGTTTCCCGATGCGGGCGTGTTCCGCATCGAAGCGCCGTTCACCGGCGGCAAGTTCGATCCGACGCCCTTTCCGCCGCGCAAGATGGCTAACGGCCTGCCGAATTTCTGGCCGGCGTTCGAGGGCATCGACGGCACCTTCACGCTCGCGCAGAACAAGCTCGGCTTCGACATCCATCGCGGACATTACAAGGGCGTCGCGGTGTCGAGCGTGACCGGGCGCATCGACGATACGGGCAATCGCGAATCGAAGCTATGGATCGACGGCCACGCGCGCGGGCCGCTCGCCGACATGCTGCAATACGTGGACGACAGCTCGCTCGGCCTCATGGCCAAGCACGCGACGCGCAAGCTGGCGGCCAAAGGCCAAGCGTCGCTCGCGCTTACGCTCGGCATTCCGCGCTATCGCCCGCCGCCGCCCAGCCCGCCGCTGCGCACCGACTACAAAGGCTCGCTCACGTTCGCGGACAACGAAGTCGCGTATGCGAGTCTGCCGCCGCTCACGCATCTGCGCGGACGAGCGGACTTCGCCGCGAAGAACGTCCAGCTCGATCAACTGAGCGCGCAACTGCTCGGCGGCGACGTGCGCGCGACAGGCGGCGTGCGGCCCGACGGCAGCTATGCATTCGACGTGAACGGGCGCATCGGCGCGGATGCCGCCGAGCGCTTCGACGGACGCATCGCGCCGCAGGTCGCGCGGTTCATGAAGCGCATCGACGGCGCGGCGCCTTATGAACTGCATGTTCGCGGCGCGAAGAACGCGCTGCCGGACGTGCAGGCGAGCGCCGATTTGACCGGCGTGAGCATCGGTCTGCCCGCGCCGTTCGGCAAGACGAAAGGCGCGCCGATGCCGTTCACGCTGAGTTTCCAGCCCGCGCCCGGCGGACCGTCCGATCTGCACGATGCGCGGCTCACGCTCGGCCCACTTCGGGCGCATTACGTGTTGCAGCAGATTGGCCGCGCGCAGGTCAAGGTTGATCCGCAAAACGCGAACGAGCCGGTGAACATGCGCGCGGCGCTCGAGCCTGTGCGCGGCGCGATTTCGGTGAACGCGCCTGACGAGTTGCCGGCGCGGGGCGTGACCGCCGAAGTCGATCTGACCGCGCTCGATGCCGACGCCTGGCGCAAGGTCGCCGCCGATTTGTCCGAAGGCGCGACGAGCGGCGCGCCGCTCAGCGAGAACGTGAGGCGGTTCATTCCGACGCGCGCCGCCGTTCGCGTCACGGCGCTAGACCTGCTCGGCCGGCGCTGGGACAACGTCGCCGTCGACGCAAACGAGAATGCGGGCGACCACGCGTGGCAGGCGAACATCGCGTCGAATCAAATTGCGGGCAAGGTCGCGTTCACGCCGGGCGCAGTCAAGGGCAGTCCCGGCGCGGTGCAGGCGCGGCTCGACAAAGTGGTGATTCCGGAGAAGCCGGAGAACGCGCCCGCCGAGAAGACGATCATGCGGCCGCCGCGCAACATGCCGTCGATCGACGTGATCGTGGATTCGCTCGTGTTTCGCGGACACGAACTCGGGCGGCTCGAAGTCGATGCGCATAACGAAGTCATCGCGAACGAGCCGATCTGGACGCTCGACAAGCTCCAGCTCGCCAATCCCGACGCGACGCTCAATGCGAACGCCATGTGGCGCACGCTGCCCGGCGCGGACGACGCGATCGTCGACGCCGCCGCGCAGCCGGTGCCGCGCCGCACGTCCGTCGATTTCCGGCTCGATGTGAACAACGGCGGGCAATTCCTCGACCGCTTCGGCCTGCCGCACACGGTCAACGGCGGCTCGGGCACGGTGGCGGGTCACGCGGGCTGGAACGGCAGTCCGGCGGCCATCGACATGAACACGCTCGATGGCAAGGTCGCCGTCGATCTGCATCACGGACAGATTCTGCGTGCGCCCGCCGCCGCGAAATGGCTCGGCATCTTCAGCCTGCGCAGCCTCGCCAATCTGCTGACGCTGCATTTTCAGGATGTCGTCGGCAAGGGGCTGCCGTTCGAGAAGATCACGGGCAACGCGCGCATCGACGACGGCATCGGCCGGACGGACGACCTCGTCATGATCACGTCGCCCGCGCGCGTGCAGATGCAGGGCACGGTCGACCTGCCGAAGAAGACGCAGGACCTTCACGTGAAGGTGATTCCGACGGTCGGCGCGGGCGCGGTGGCGATCGGCGCGGCGGTGATCAATCCGCTGCTCGGTCTGGGCGCGCTCGCCGCGGACCTCGCGCTGTCGAAGAGCATCCAGAAGGCGTTCGCGCTCGACTATTCGATCACCGGATCGTGGACGAAACCGGTCGTGCAGCGTCTGCATGGCGATCAGGGTAAGATCGAATCACCCGCGGCCGTCGCCACTCCGTCAGCCGCTCAATAAAAGCGGGCGCGCGTCGCGGCGGGCGCCCGACGTCTTTTCGACCAACCCGGCGCCCCCGAATATGAGCGAAAAACCGAGCGAAAGCAGCGAAAGCACGGCGCGGCCGTTCCAGGTCGCCGCGTTGCAGATGGTCAGCACGCCGGATCGCGAGCGCAACATCGCCGAGGCCGGCGCGCTGATCGCCGAAGCCGCCAGAGGCGGCGCGCAACTCGTGCTCCTGCCCGAATATTTCTGCTACATGGGCTTCAAGGAGACCGACAAGCTCGCGATTCGCGAAACGCCCGGCGACGGCCCGATCCAGCAGTTTCTTTCCGATACCGCGCGCGAGCATCGCGTGTGGGTGATCGGCGGGACGCTGCCGCTCAAGTCGCCGGAAGCGTCGCGCGTGCTGAATACGTCGCTCGTCTTCGATCCGAACGGCCAGCAGGCCGCGCGCTACGACAAGATTCATCTCTTCAGCTTCGACAAGGGCGAGGAATCGTTTCTCGAAGCGCGCACCATTTATCCCGGCAGCGAAGTGCGGACGTTCGAAGCGCCGTTCGGACGCGTCGGCCTTTCGGTCTGCTACGACCTGCGCTTTCCGGAGATGTATCGCAAAATGGGCGATTGCGCGCTGATCGTCGTCCCGTCCGCGTTCACGTACACGACGGGCCGCGCGCACTGGGAGACGCTGCTCAAGGCGCGCGCGATCGAAAACCAGTGCTACGTGCTCGCTGCCGCGCAAGGCGGCAAGCACGAGAACGGCCGGCGCACGTGGGGACACAGCATGCTGATCGATCCGTGGGGCGAAGTCGTCGCCGTGCGCGAGGAAGGCGCGGGCGTGGTCGCGGGCACGATCGATCCGCAACGCATCGCGTCCGTGCGCCAGAGCTTGCCGGCGCTGCGGCATCGCGTCATTGACTGAGCGGCTGAACGGTTTGGGCCGACATCTCGAAAATAAGCATCTCAGCGATCTTGAACGCGCGGGGGCTTTCCCGCACATCACCGAATACGCACACTCAAACGCACCCTGAACGGGGCGACACGAACACTCCACAGGCACCGCATGAACATCATCGAACCCGGCATCCGCAACCTGGTCACGGCAAAGGACGTCCTGCTCACGCCGTATGGCCTCGACGAGACGCTCATCACGCGCACGCTCGCGGAAATCTTCACGCACCGCGTCGACTACGCCGACCTCTATTTCCAGTCCACGCGCAGCGAAGCGTGGAGTCTCGAAGAAGGCATCGTCAAATCGGGCAGCTTCAGCATCGATCAGGGCGTCGGCGTGCGCGCCGTCTCCGGCGAGCGCACGGCGTTCGCCTATTCCGACGATCTTTCGCCCGAATCCATCCGTCAGGCCGCGCTCGCGACGCGCGCGATCGCCAAGGCGGGCGGCGGCAAGCACAAGGTCAAGCCGGCCAGCACGCTCACGGGCGTCTCCGGGCGCGATCTGTACTTGCCCGCCGATCCGCTGCATTCGCTCGATGCGAATGCGAAGGTCAAGCTCCTCGAGCGCGTCGAGCAGATGGCGCGCAGCCGCGATCCGCGCATCGTGCAGGTGATGGCAGGTCTTGCAGGCGAATACGACGTGGTGCTCGTCGCGCGCAGCGATGGCGCGCTCGCCGCCGACGTGCGCCCGCTCGTGCGCGTTTCGGTGACGGTCATCGCCGAACAGAACGGCCGGCGCGAGATCGGCACGGGCGGCGGCGGCGGCCGCTTCGACTACGGCTATTTCACCGACGATATCCTGAACAAGTACTGCGACGACGCCGTGCACGCGGCGCTCGTCAATCTGGAAGCGCGCCCCGCTCCGGCCGGCGCGATGACCGTCGTGCTCGGACCGGGCTGGCCGGGCGTGCTGCTGCACGAGGCCGTCGGGCATGGGCTGGAAGGCGATTTCAACCGCAAGGGATCGTCGGCGTTCGCGGGGATGATCGGCGAGCAGGTCGCGGCCAAGGGCGTAACCGTCGTCGATGACGGCACGCTGCCGAATCGCCGCGGCTCGCTCAATATCGATGACGAAGGCAATCCGACGCAATGCACGACGCTGATCGAGGACGGCATCCTGAAGGGCTACATTCAGGATTCGCTCAACGCGCGTCTGATGAAGATGCCGGTGACGGGCAACGCGCGCCGCGAATCCTACGCCGCGCTGCCGATGCCGCGCATGACCAACACGTACATGCTCAACGGCGACAAGGATCCGCAGGAAATTCTGGCGTCCGTCAAGAACGGGCTGTATGCGGTGAATTTCGGCGGCGGTCAGGTGGACATCACGAACGGCAAGTTCGTGTTCTCCGCGTCCGAGGCGTACATGATCGAGGACGGCAAGATCACGTATCCGGTGAAGGGCGCGACGTTGATCGGCAGCGGGCCGGAATCGCTCAAATACGTGACGATGATCGGCAACGACATGTCGCTGGATAGCGGCGTGGGCGTGTGCGGCAAGGAAGGCCAGAGCGTGCCGGTGGGCGTCGGCCAGCCGACGTTGCGCATCGAGAAGATGACGGTGGGGGGCACGGTCTGATTGCTGCGGCGTTTGCGCATCGACGGCGCCCGCTCAAGTGGCCGGGACGTCCGCCGATGCGGATTTCCCGCATTTTTACGCGCGATGGCTTGTCAGGGCCGCGCGTTTGAGGTTATAAAGGCAGTCAACCTTTTTTGCCGATTCGACGAAACCGTTCATCCATCATGGCCGCCAAGTTTTATTTTTATTTCTTTTGGCATCTCAAGCCGCTGGCGGATCGAGAGGGGTGAGTCGTAGTCTGAGCACACCGAAATTCCCGAAAAACCGCCAGCGAGCCTGGCGGTTTTTTTTCGCCCTTCGCTGGTCCCGATTAGCGCGTTGCCGCAGGAGAACCGAAATGCCCCCGCACAATACCGATGACGTCCGTATCCGTGAGCTGAAAGAGCTGATTCCGCCCGCGCATCTGATCCGCGAATTTCCGTGCGCCGAGCCTGTATCGGAGTTGATTTTCAACGCGCGGCAGTCGATGCATCGCATTCTGCATGGAATGGACGACCGGTTGATCGTCATCATCGGGCCTTGTTCGATCCATGATCCGCGCGCGGCGCTCGATTATGCGCGGCGGCTGATCGAAGAGCGCAAGCGCTTCGCGGGGGAATTGGAAATCGTCATGCGCGTTTATTTCGAAAAGCCGCGTACTACGGTTGGCTGGAAAGGGCTGATCAACGATCCTTATATGGATAACAGCTTCAAGATCAACGATGGCTTGCGCGCGGCGCGTGAGTTGCTCATGCATATCAATGAGCTTGGCTTGCCGGCGGGGACCGAATATCTGGATATGATTAGCCCGCAGTACATCGCCGATCTGATTTCCTGGGGAGCGATCGGGGCGCGGACGACTGAATCGCAAGTGCATCGCGAATTGGCCTCCGGGCTTTCCTGTCCGGTCGGGTTCAAGAACGGCACGGATGGGAATGTGAAAATCGCCGTCGATGCGATCAAGGCGGCGTCGCAGCCGCATCACTTTCTTTCCGTTACGAAAGGCGGGCATTCGGCGATTGTTTCCACTGCGGGTAATGAGGATTGCCACATTATCTTGCGCGGCGGTAAGTCGCCCAATTTCGACGCGGCTTCGGTCGATGCGGCTTGTAGTGATATTGGCAAGGCGGGGTTAGCGGCGCGGCTGATGATCGATGCCAGTCATGCTAATTCTTCCAAGAAGCATGAGAATCAGATTCCGGTTTGTGAGGATATCGGGCGGCAATTGGCGGCCGGCGATGAGCGGATTGTCGGGGTGATGGTGGAGTCGAATCTTGTCGCAGGAAGGCAGGATCTGAAGGAAGGGTGTGAGCTTACCTATGGGCAGAGCGTTACTGATGCTTGTATTGGGTGGGAAGAGAGTGTCGGACTATTGGAAGGGCTTGCGCAAGCAGTGAAACAACGCCGGGTCTTAAGAGGCGGCGGGAACTGAGAAAGTCATAGTGCGTGGATGGTCGACACCAGATACATGTCGATAAGTGTCGACCATTACCTAGAACGGGTGCGCTTTACAGCAACTCCTCCATTCGCGAGCGTATCTGGAGTGCCGAATATCAAGGACCTATCCGTAATTCCGTGGGCGAGGCATATCATGAGAGGTAAAAGTCATGGATATGCCGATGAAGAAGAAACGCACCGTCGCGTCCCAGGCAGCGGCCCGCGGGCCGCTGCCTGAGTTGCCTGAAGCGCTGCTTGATGAGCTGGTGAAGGGTCCGATGACGCCCGGTGAGGTCCAGGACCTGATGCTGGCGTTCAACAAGGCGCTCATCGAACGCGCGATGGGCGCGGAAATGAGCATGCATCTGGGCTACCGGCCCGGCCAGCCCAAGCCTGCCGAGCAGACCAATGAACGCAACGGCGCCAGCGGCAAGACCGTCATCACCGAGCGCGGCGCGGTGCGGGTCGATCTGCCGCGCGACCGTGAAGGCAGCTTCGAGCCGATCCTGATTCCCAGGCACGAGCGCCGTTTCGCGGGCTTTGACGAGCGCATCATCGCCATGTACGCACGCGGCATGAGCGTGCGCGAGATTCAGGCATTTCTGGCCGAAAGCTATGGCACCGAGGTCTCACCCGATTTCATCAGTTCGGTCACCGATGAGGTGATGGCTGAAACGCTGGCCTGGCAAAGCCGTCCACTCGAGGCGATGTACCCGGTGGTGTTCTTCGACGCGCTGCGCGTGAAGATCCGTGGCGACGGCGTGGTGAGCAACAAGGCGGTGTATCTGGCGCTGGGCATTCAGGCCGACGGCCAGCGCGACGTGCTCGGCCTGTGGATCGAGCAGACCGAAGGCGCGAAGTTCTGGCTGAAGGTGTTCAATGAACTGAAGACCAGGGGCTGCCAGGACATCCTGATCGCGGTCGTCGACGGCCTGAAGGGGCTGGCCGAGGCGATCGGCACAGCGTACCCGCGCACGGCCGTGCAGACCTGCATCGTGCACCTGATCCGCAACAGCCTGGAATACGCCAGCTACAAGGACCGTAAAAGCGTCGCCGCCGCGTTGCGTCCGATCTATGGGGCGGCCAGCGAACAGGCCGCGCAGCAGGCGCTGGAGGCCTTTGCCGAAGGGCCATGGGGCGCGAAGTATCCGACCATCGTGCAGTCATGGCGACGGGCATGGGAGAACGTCACACCGTTCTTTGTGTTTCCCCCGGCGATACGCCGGGTGGTGTACACCACCAATGCCATTGAGAGTCTGAACATGCAACTGCGCAAGATCATCAGGACGCGCGGCCACTTCCCCAACGACGAGGCCGCCATCAAGCTGCTTTGGCTGGCATTGCGCAATGTGCTGGCGAAGTCGGTACGGGCGGCATTTGACTGGTCCTCCGCCATGAACCAGTTCGCTATTCTGTTTGGAGAGCGTTTTACCAACGCACGCGGGTAACTCCGCTAACCGCCTCGCCCACAAAAACGCGGATAGGTTCAATATCAACATGCGCACCACGAACCGCCGTTATCGCGTGTGATTCCACAACACATCGCCCCCCCCATCCGCCCGATTCAGCACCCTCGCCACCACAAACAACAAATCCGACAACCGATTCACATACCGCCGAGGCGCCTCATTAACCGCCTCGCTATCAACCCGGCCCAACGCAACGATAGCCCGCTCGGCTCTTCGACAAACCGTCCGGCCAACATGCGCCAAAGCCGCCGCCCTCGATCCACCCGGCAAAATAAACTCCTTCAACGGCGGCAAAGTCGCGTTGTATTCGGCGAGCCACGTATCGAGCCGAGCCAAATGCGCATCGGAAACCATCGAATGCCCGGGAATCGACAATTCCCCGCCCAAGTCGAATAAATCGTTCTGAATAACAGTCAGCGCATCGCGAATATCGGGCGGTAAAGGCTCGCACAATAAAACGCCCAGACACGAATTCAATTCATCGACGTCCCCGATCGCGCCAATCCGCGCATCGTCTTTCGAGACGCGACGGCCGTCTCCGAGTCCCGTCGTGCCATCGTCGCCGGTGCGCGTGGCGATCTTGCTCAACCGATTACCCATCACAGCTCCTCGATCGTTCAGAAATGCGTCGCAAAACCGACCCATTATAGGCAGCGCGCCTTCGAACGAAGTCGACGCACGTCCGCCGCGCTCCGCCCCCACCCTCGATCGCGTAAAATGAGATGAGACCGCGTGGCCGCTCGCGACCGTAGGCCGCCGCGCGCCAAACGCCCGAATCGCGAATAAAAAACCCGCGGAGACACCCGTGAACCACCCCGCCGAACACAGCGTCATCCAGCAAGCGCGCCGCCCGTTTCCCACCGCCCTGCTCGACGCGCTCAAACATCATTTCGCCGACCGCGTTTCCACGAGCCACGCCGTGCGCGAACATCACGGCCGCGACGAGTCGCCGTTCGATCCGCAACTGCCCGATGCCGTCGTCTTCGCGCGCAGCACCGAGGACGTGCAGGCCATCGTCCGCCTGTGCGCCGAGCACGACGTGCCGATCATCCCCTACGGCAATGGATCGTCGCTCGAAGGCCATCTGCTTGCGGTGCAAGGCGGCGTGTCCATCGATCTCTCAGAGATGAACAGCGTCATCGCGATCAACCCCGAAGATCTCACGGCCACCGTTCAGCCCGGCATTTCGCGCAAGCAACTGAACGAGGCACTGAAAGACACCGGCCTGTTCTTCCCGATCGATCCCGGCGCGGACGCGAGTATCGGCGGCATGTCGGCAACGCGCGCCTCGGGCACCAACGCCGTGCGCTACGGCTCGATGCGCGAAAACGTCCTCGCGCTCACCGTCGTGCTCGCCGATGGCCGCGTCATCAAAACTGGCACGCGCGCGCGCAAATCGTCGGCGGGATACGACCTCACGCGGCTTTTCGTCGGCTCCGAAGGCACGCTCGGCGTCATCACCGAAATCACCGTGCGGCTGTATCCGCAGCCGGAAGCCATCTCCGCCGCCGTCTGCGCGTTCCCGTCGATGGGCGACGCCGTGCGCGCCGTCATCGAAACGATCCAGATGGGCGTGCCGATCGCGCGCGTCGAGTTCGTCGACACGCTCGCCGTGCGCGCCATCAATCGGCATTCGAACCTGACGCTGCGCGAATCGCCGATGCTGTTCTTCGAATTCCACGGCACCGAAGCCGGCGTCAAGGAACAGGCGCAGACCGTGCAGGACATCACCGCGAGCAACAACGGCACCGACTTCGACTGGGCGACCCGCCCCGAAGACCGCAGCCGGCTCTGGAACGCGCGCCACAACGCGTACTTCGCGATGCTGCAACTGAAGCCCGGCTGCCGCGCCGTCACCACCGACGTCTGCGTGCCGATCTCGCGGCTCGCGCAATGCGTCGAGGAAACGGAAAAGGATCTGCTCGGCTCGTCGCTGCCGTGCCCGATCGTCGGTCACGTCGGCGACGGCAATTTCCACGTCGCGATGCTGCTCGATCCCGCGAAGCCCGAGGAACTCGAGGAAGCGGAGCGGCTGAACCGGCGCATCGTCGAGCGCGCATTGAAAGTCGGCGGCACCTGCACCGGCGAGCACGGCGTCGGGCTGCACAAGATGGGCTTCATGATCGAGGAACACGGCGAAGACGGCATCGACACGATGCGCGCGATCAAGCACGCGCTCGATCCGAGGAACCTGATGAATCCAGGGAAAATCTTCTCCTTCGTGCAGTAGCATGCGGAGCGCGCTCGATGGACGCAGAAGCCGCAAGCGCGCAACATGGAACGTCACAGCGTCAGAGACATTGATCGAACAAGCGCCATCATCATTCAGGCGCCGGGAGGAGACATGAACGCACCCGACGAACTCAAGCCGGCGCACGTCGCGCCGAATCTGCCGCACGAGGAGCCGCCCGCGCTCACGGAAGAACAACTGGCCGCGCGCCAGCGCGAAGTCGTGCAGGCGCTGATGGCCGTGCTGCCCACGCATTGCCTTTTGTTTCGCGACGAAGACACGTCCGTCTACGAATGCGACGGCCTCGCCGCTTACCGCCGCCTGCCGCTCGCGGTCACGCTGCCGGAAACCGAAGCGCAGGTGCAGCGCGTCGTGCAGATTTGCGCGCGCCTGAACGTGCCGATCGTGCCGCGCGGCGCGGGCACCGGCCTTTCGGGCGGCGCCATGCCGATTCGCCACGGCATCGTGCTGTCGCTCGCGCGCTTTCGAAAGATCATCGAGGTCGATTCCTACGCGCGCACGGCCACCGTGCAGCCCGGCGTGCGCAATCTCGCCATTTCGGAGGCCGCCGCCCCTTACGGGCTGTACTACGCGCCGGACCCGTCGTCGCAGATCGCGTGCACCATCGGCGGAAACGTCTCCGAGAATTCGGGCGGCGTGCATTGCCTCAAGTACGGGCTCACCGTGCACAACGTGGTGCGCGTGCGCGCGGTGACGATGGACGGCGATATCGTCGAATTCGGCTCACTCGCACCGGACGCGCCGGGGCTCGATCTGCTCGCCGTGCTCGTCGGCAGCGAAGGCATGTTCGCGATCGTCACCGAAGTCACCGTGAAGCTGATCCCGAAGCCGCAGACCGCGCAGGTCATCATGGCGAGCTTCGACGACGTCGTGATGGGCGGCAACGCGGTCGCGGCGATCATCGCGGCGGGCATCATCCCGGCCGGTCTCGAAATGATGGACAAGCCCGCGACGCGCGCCGTCGAGGAATTCGTCAACGCGGGCTACGACCTCGACGCGGCCGCCATCCTGCTGTGCGAATCCGACGGCACCTACGACGAAGTCGCCGAGGAAATCGTCCGCATGACGGCCGTCCTGCGCGAGCACGGCGCGACGCGCATCCAGATTTCGCGGTCCGAATCGGAGCGGCTCAAGTTCTGGTCCGGCCGCAAGAACGCGTTTCCCGCCGCGGGCCGCATCTCGCCCGACTATTACTGTATGGACGGCACCGTGCCGCGCCGCGCGATCGGGCCGCTGCTCGCGCGCATCGAAGAGATGGAGAAGAAGTACGCGCTTCGCTGCATCAACGTGTTCCATGCGGGCGACGGCAACATGCATCCGCTCATTCTCTTCAACGGCAACGATCTCGACGAATGGCACCGCGCCGAGGCGTTCGGCTCGGACATTCTGGAGACGTGCGTCGAACTGGGCGGAACGGTGACGGGCGAGCACGGCGTGGGCATCGAAAAGATCAATTCGATGTGCGTGCAGTTCTCGCCCGAAGAGCGCGACGCGTTTCACGCGGTCAAGCGCGCTTTCGATCCGCCCGGCCTGCTCAATCCCGACAAGGGCATTCCGACGCGCGCACGCTGCGCCGAGTACGGGAAGATGCACATTCGCGGCGGCCTGCTGCCGCATCCCGAACTGCCGCGCTTCTGAGCCGCCGCCGCGCGCGGCGCGTTGCGCTATCCACGTTTGTCCGGGTACGGCGCGGTTAAGCGGCCGGTACAATCGATCGGACAGGCGCAGCGCGCCAGACGAGAAGCCGAATACAAGAGCGGGACATCATGGAAGAGGACGACATCGTTGCCGGCTGGGCGGAGCGCATCGCCCGGGCGAGCGAGGCCGGCACGCCGCTGCGCATCCGTGGCGGCGGCACGAAGGACTGGTACGGCCAGACGCTCCAGGGCGAAATTCTCGATACGCGGGCGTATCGCGGGATCATCGCTTACGACCCGGCGGAACTCGTCATCACCGCGAGAAGCGGAACGCCCCTCGCCGAAATCGAAGCCGCGCTGAGACAGCACGGGCAAATGCTCCCTTTCGAGCCGCCCCACTTCGGCCGCAATGCGACGCTCGGCGGCTGCATCGCGGCGGGACTCGCCGGACCGCGCCGCGCGTGGACGGGCGCGCCGCGCGATTTCGTGCTGGGCGCGGTCGTCATGAACGGGCGCGGGCAACTGCTGCACTTCGGCGGGCAAGTGGTGAAGAACGTCGCGGGCTATGACGTTTCGCGGCTGCTCGCCGGATCGCTCGGCACGCTCGGGCTGATTCTCGAACTGTCGATCAAGGTGCTGCCGCGCCCGGTCGCGGAAGCCACGCTCAAGTTCGACATGCACGCAACCGACGGCGTGCGCAAGCTCAACGAATGGGGCGGCCATCCGCTGCCGATCACCGGCAGCGCGTGGCGCGACGGCACGCTCGCGCTGCGTCTCGCGGGCGCGGAAGCCGCCGTGAAAACCGCGCGCAATACGCTCGGCGGCGAAGTCGTCGATGCCGTCGAAGCCGACCGTTTCTGGATCGGCATGCGCGAACAGACGGACCCGTTCTTCTCCGTGATCGAACCGCGCTCGGCGCTCTGGCGCCTCGCGCTGCCGTCGATCGCGGAGCCGCTGCATCTGCCCGGCGCGCAGTTGATGGAATGGGGCGGCGCGCAGCGCTGGTGGATCACCGACACCGATCCGCAGACGGTTCGCATCAGCGCGAAGCAGGCGGGCGGCCACGCGACCATCTTCCGCGCGGGTTCCGCCTACGACCGCAACGCGGGCGTGTTTACGCCGCTGCCTGCGCCGCTCATGAAAATTCACCGTGGGTTGAAGGCCGCGTTCGATCCTGCGCGCGTCTTCAACCGCGCACGGCTGTATCCCGACTTCTAGGCACGCGATGCAAACCAATCTCGCCGATTTCATGCGCGGCACCGCCGATGGCGACGAAGCCGACGCGATCCTGCGCAAGTGCGTGCACTGCGGCTTCTGCACGGCGACTTGCCCGACGTATCAACTGCTCGGCGACGAACTCGACGGGCCGCGCGGCCGCATCTATCTGATGAAGCAGATGTTCGAAGGCGCGCCCCCGACGCGCAGCACGCAGACGCATCTGGACCGCTGTCTCACGTGCCGCAACTGCGAAACGACGTGTCCGTCCGGCGTGCAGTACGGCAAGCTCGTCGAAATCGGGCGCAAGGTCGTCGAGGAGAAAGTGGAGCGTCCGCTGCGCCAGCGCGTGCAACGCCGCTTTCTCGCGGGCTTTCTGCCGAACAGCACGCTTTTCACGCCGGCGATGAAGCTCGGCCAGCAAGTTCGCGGCGTGCTTCCGCGCAAGCTGCGCGCGAAGATTCCGGTGCCGGAAAAGCCGCTCGCGCCGCCCGCGCGCAAGCACGCGCGCAAGATGCTGATGCTCGCCGGCTGCGTGCAGCCCGCGATGATGCCGAACGTGAATATCGCGACGGCGCGCGTGTTCGACGCGCTCGGCATCGAGATCGTGACCGCGCCCGATGCCGGCTGCTGCGGTGCGATCCGCCTGCATCTCGGCTACAACGACGACGCCTTGCAGGACGTGCGCAACAACATCGACGCGTGGTGGCCTTACGTCGAAAACGGCGTCGAGGCGATCGTGATGAACGCGTCGGGCTGCGGCGCGACCGTCAAGGAATATGCGCATCTTTTGCGCAACGATCCGATGTACGCGGACAAGGCGCGGCGCATCGTCGAACTCACGCGCGATCTCGCCGAAATCCTGCCGATGTACGAGGAAGAACTCGTCTCGCTGGCAAGGCGGCGCGGCGTGCATACGGTCGCGTTTCATCCGCCCTGCACGCTTCAGCACGGACAGCAGATTCGCGGACGCGTCGAGCATCTTCTGACCGCGCTCGGTCTCGAAGTGCGCCTGCCCGCTGACGCGCACATCTGCTGCGGATCGGCGGGGACGTATTCGGTGCTGCAGCCGAAGATGGCTTACGCGCTTCGCAACCAGAAGCTCGACCGGCTGGAGCAGACCGAGCCGCAGATGATCGTCTCGGCGAACGTCGGCTGTATCGCGCATCTGCAGAGCGGAACGTCGACGCCCGTCACGCACTGGATTCAGCTCCTGGAGCATCTGCTTTACGGCTAGGCGCATTCGTATAATGGCCGGATTGCTCCGAACGCCGTCTCACGCATGTCCATCGCCCAACATCTCGAAGAAGTCCGGCAACGTATCGCGAGAGCCGCCGAGCGCGCCTCGCGCGAGCCGTCGTCCGTGAAGCTGCTCGCCGTCTCCAAAACCTTTCCCGCCGACGACGTGCGCGCCGCCTTCGATGCCGGCCAGCGCGCGTTCGGCGAAAACTACGTGCAGGAAGGCATCGCGAAGATCGCGGCGCTCGGCGATTTGCGCAGCGAGATAGAGTGGCATTTCATCGGGCCGCTGCAATCGAACAAGACGAAGCTCGTCGCCGAACAATTCGACTGGGTGCATTCCATCGACCGCTTGAAGATTGCCGAGCGGCTGTCGGCGCAGCGTCCCGAGGGCGCGCCGGCGCTCAACGTGTGCGTGCAGGTGAACGTGAGCGGCGAGGCATCGAAGAGCGGCGTCGCGCCGGAAGAAGCCGCCGCGCTCGCGCATGCGATCGCCGCGCTGCCGGCGCTGCGTCTGCGCGGCCTGATGGCGATTCCCGAACCCGCCGATACGCCCGACGCCCAGCGCGCGCCGCACGCGCGCCTCTGCGAACTGATGAACGCGCTGCGCGCCGACGGCCTCGACCTCGACACGCTCTCGATGGGCATGTCCGCCGACCTCGAAGCCGCCGTGCTCGAAGGCGCGACGATGGTTCGCATCGGCACCGCGATCTTCGGCGCGCGCACCTACACTCACTGACCTTCTCTCACCATGAAAATCGCATTCATCGGCGGCGGCAACATGGCCGCGGCGCTCATCGGCGGTCTCGTCAAACGCGGCGTCGCGCCCGCGGACATTTACGCCATCGACATCAACGACGAAGCGCGCACGCGCACGGCGAAGCAGTTCGGCATCGAGACGGGCGCGGCCATCGACGCGAAGCTCGCCGGCTACGACGCGATCCTGCTCGCCGTGAAGCCGCAGGTGCTTCGGGGCGTCGCCGAGGCGCTCGCGCCGCATCTGTCGAAGCAGACGGTCATCAGCATCGCGGCGGGCATCCGCGCGGCGGATCTCTCGCGCTGGCTCGGCGGATACGGCCGGATCGTGCGCTCGATGCCGAACACGCCCGCGCTCATCGGCATGGGCGTGACGGGACTGGCCGCGTTGCCCGGCGTCGGCGACGATTCGAAGGCGCTTGCATCGCATGTGCTGGAAGCGGTCGGCACCACCGTCTGGTTCGACGACGAAGCGAAAATCGACGCCGTCACCGCGATCTCCGGCAGCGGCCCCGCCTACGTCTTCTATTTCATCGAGGCGATGCAGGAAGCGGCGCGCGCGCTCGGCATGGACGAAGCGCAGGGCCGCGCGCTCGCGCTCGCCACATTTACCGGCGCGGCGCAACTGGCGGCGCAGTCGGACGAACCGGCGAGCGTGCTGCGTGAGCGCGTCACATCGAAGGGCGGCACGACGGCCGCCGCGCTGGCATCGTTCGATGCGCGAGGCGTGAAGGACGCGATCGTGCGCGGCGCGCTCGCGGCACAAGCGCGCGCGAAGGAGATGGGGGACGAGTTCGGCGCGGCGTGATACCGCGCGATGCCGCGCGATGCCACGCTTGGCCGCGTTTTGCGGACGCGGCACGCGTGGCGAAAAGAAATCAGCCGGCGAGCGCGTAATGCAGCGCAATGCCCGCGAACAGAATCCCGCCTAGCCAGTTGTTGTGCCGGAACGCGGCGAAGCACGCCATGCGCTCGCGTTCGCGAATCAGCGTGTAGTGATAGACGGCACAACCCGCGGCGCCCAGCCAGCCGAGCCAGTACGGCCAGCCGAAATGCAGCGCCGCGCCGATGCCCACGTACACCGCGAGCGTCGCCGCATAACAGAGCATCACGGCGAGCACGTCGTATCGCCCGAACGTGAGCGCCGACGTGCGAATGCCGATGCGGATGTCGTCGTCGCGATCGACCATTGCGTATTCGGTGTCGTAGGCGACCGACCAGAACACGTTCGCCGCGAGCATGATCCACGCGAGCATCGGCACGGTGTTCTGCACGGCCGCGAACGCCATCGGAATGCCGAAGCCGAACGCGATGCCGAGATACGCCTGCGGGATCGCGAAAAAGCGCTTGGTGAACGGATACGTGCCCGCGACGAAGAGCGCGAACACCGACAGCTCCTTCGTGAGCGCATTGAGCGGCAGGATCAGCAAGAACGCGACGAGCGAGAGCGCCGCCGCCAGCGCCACGGCCTCCCACGCCTTGATCTTGCCCGAGGTGATCGGCCGCTCGGCGGTGCGCTTCACGTAGCGGTCGAAGTCGCGGTCGGCGTAATCGTTGATCGCGCAACCCGCCGAGCGCATCAGAAGCGTGCCGACTGCGAAGATCGCGATCAGCATCGGCGACGGGCGCCCTTCCGACGCAATCCAGAGTGCGTTCAGAGTCGGCCACAGAAGCAGCAGGCTGCCGATGGGCTTGTCGAGGCGCACGAGGCGCATGAAGAGCGGGAGACGGGCGAGCATGGCAGGCGGCGACGGGAGCGATGGGCTATCAGCGATGCGCTATCAGCGATGCGCTATTTTAAAACAGCGCGCGCGAGCCAAGCGCCGCGCGCCGCCAAACAAAAACCCCGCGCGGCGCACCGGGCGGGGTTTCTTGGCTAGAACCTAAAGCCGCTTTACGCGAGCATCGAGCGCAGCATCCACGCGGTCTTTTCGTGCGTCTGCATGCGCTGGGTCAAGAGGTCGGCGGTCGGCTCGTCGTTGGCGGCTTCCGTCGACGGGAAAATCTCGCGCGCGGTTCGCACGACGGCTTCCTGACCTTCCACCAGTTGACGGATCATGTCTTCCGCTTCGGGAACGCCTTCGGCTTCCGGAATCGACGACAGCTTCGCGAACTCGCGATAGCTGCCCGGCGCATGCACGCCGAGCGCGCGGATACGTTCCGCGATGGAATCGACCGCGGTGGCCAGTTCCGTGTATTGCGTCTCGAACATCAGATGCAGGGTGTTGAACATCGGCCCCGTGACGTTCCAGTGGAAGTTGTGCGTCTTGAGATACAGCGTGTAGGTGTCGGCGAGCAGCCGCGACAGCCCTTCTGCGATTCGCTTGCGGTCTTTGTCGTTGATGCCGATGTTGACGGCAGGTGCAATGCCTTTTTTCGCCATGATGACTCCGTGGAAAGAGTGATACGAACGTTGTGCGGGCCGCGTCGGTTCGACCGCTGGATCGTTGCGCCGCGCGGCGTTTCGAGCGTCCGACAGTTTATCTTAGAAACGATGGCGGCTTCATCGCGCACACGGCCTTCGCATGCGTCACGCGAACGCGCCTGTGCCCGCGCCATGCAGCGCGCTCGCGACGACGAGCCCGTAGCCCGCCGCAACGATGCCGAATGCAAGCGCGATGCGCGCCCCGCGCGTGGCGCGGCGGCTCGTCGCTTCGATGCGCTCGACCGCCTGTCCGATGATGTTGAGTGTCTGCGTCATGGTGGTAACTCCGGTTGAATCGTTCACGCCGCGCCGTGCGTCCATTACAGAGAGGAAGCGGCGGCGTCTGTCTCGATGACTCATGGGAGCTAATCTTACTTATAACTATCTATGTTAGTAATTGGATTAAATTTATCTATGTCATAGGCAGACCGTGCGCAGCGCGTCCAAGAAAAAAAACCGCGCTTCTTTCGAAAACGCGGCTTTTTTCAAGCGCTAAAAACTGCCGGTCAAATCAGTTGACCGCCACCGGCATATCCAGCTTCTTGACGCCCGGCAAATCGCAAGCCGCGATCGCGTCCGAAATCGCGTCGATGGCGGGCATGCGCGTAAAACTCTTGCGCCACGCCAGCACGACACGCCGGTCCGGCACAGGCTCGTCGAACGGAACGTAACTGAGCAAGCCCGAATCGATGCCCGGCGCGTGCGGCTTCACTTCCATGACCGACATGCGCGGCAGCACCGTAATGCCGACGCCGCTCGCGACCATATGCCGAATCGTCTCCAGCGACGAACCTTCGAACGTCTTCTGGATGCCGTCCGCGTTCTGCGAAAAGCGCATCAGTTCCGGGCAAACGCCGAGCACATGATCGCGGAAGCAATGACCGCTGCCGAGCAGCAGCATGGTTTCGTGCTTGAGATCGTCCGCGTCGATTTTGCTGCGGTTCTCCCACGCGTGGCCCGACGGCATCGCGACGACGAACGGCTCGTCGTAGAGCGCGCGCACCATCAGCCCCGTTTCGGGGAACGGCAAAGCCATGATCGCGACGTCGATTTCGCCCTGCTTCAGCAACTCGATCAGCTTGAGCGTGTAATTTTCCTGAAGCATCAGCGGCATCTGCGGGACGGACTTGATTATCTGCTTGACGAGCGTCGGCAGCAGATACGGCCCGATGGTGTAGATGACGCCGAGGCGCAGCGGGCCGACGAGCGGATCCTTGCCCTGCTTGGCGATCTCCTTGATGGCGAGCGTCTGCTCGAGCACGCGCTGCGCCTGCGTGACGATCTGCTCGCCGATGGGCGTGACGCTGACTTCGCTCGTGCCGCGCTCGAAGATCTGCACGTTCAGCTCGTCTTCGAGCTTCTTGATTGCCACCGACAGCGTCGGCTGGCTGACGAAGCACGCCTCGGCGGCGCGGCCGAAGTGCCGCTCGCGCGCGACCGCGACGATGTACTTCAATTCAGTGAGCGTCATTGGGGGCCAATGAGAGACATGGATTCAATAGGCTTGAGTTATACACCTGCGAACGCGAGTTCGACAACTTGTCCGTCTGCGCTGCGGCGTTGAGCGGCGGACCCAATAAGGGACCGACGAACGGCACGCAAGTTCGCCGCCTACGCTTTCAGGTACTGCTCCCGCGCGCCGAGCCATCGCGCGAGATGCTGCGCGACCGCGTCGGGGAACGCATCCAGCATATGCTGCGCCGCCTCGCGCGCGGGCTCGATCAGCCAGCCGTCGTTCTCGAGGCTCGCAAAGCGCAGCATCGCTTCACCCGACTGACGCGCGCCGAGAAATTCGCCCGGACCGCGTATTTCGAGATCGCGGCGCGCGATTTCGAAGCCGTCGGTGGTTTCGCGCATCGTTTGCAGCCGCGCGCGCGCCGTCTGCGAGAGCGGGTTCGAGTACAGCAGCACGCACACGGACGCGGCGCTCCCCCGCCCCACGCGCCCGCGCAATTGATGAAGCTGCGCGAGGCCGAAGCGCTCGGCGTGCTCGATCACCATCAGCGATGCGTTAGGCACGTCCACGCCGACTTCGATCACCGTCGTCGCGACGAGCAATTGCACTTCGTTGCGCGCGAACGCATCCATGACGGCGGCTTTTTCGGCGGGCGCGAGCCGGCCATGAACGAGGCCGATGCGCAGTTCCGGCAGCGCCGCGACGAGCGTTTCATACGTATCGACGGCCGTCTGAAGCTGCAGCGTCTCGCTTTCCTCGATCAGCGGACACACCCAATACACCTGGCGCCCGGTCAGCGCGGCCTCGCGCACGCGGCCAATGATCTCGTCGCGCCGGCTATCCGACACGACCTTGGTGAGAATCGGCGTGCGGCCCGGCGGCAATTCGTCGATGGTGGAGACGTCGAGATCGGCGTAATACGTCATCGCGAGCGTGCGCGGAATGGGCGTCGCGGACATCATGAGCTGATGCGGCTGGAAATCCCGCGCGCCGTCCGACGCGTTCTGCGCCTTCGCGCGCAGTGCGAGCCGTTGCGCGACGCCGAAGCGATGCTGTTCGTCGACGATCACGAGCCCGAGGCGCGCGAATTCGACCGTGTCCTGAATGATCGCGTGCGTGCCGATCACGAGCTGCGCCGTGCCGAGCGCCGCCGCTTCCGCCGCCGCGCGCTTTTCCTTCGTCTTCAGGCTGCCCGCGAGCCACGCCACCGAAACGCCGAGCGGCTCCAGCCAGCCGCGCAGCTTGCGCGCGTGCTGCTCCGCGAGAATTTCGGTAGGCGCCATCAGCGCGGCCTGATACCCCGCGTCGATGGCCTGCGCCGCCGCGAGCGCCGCGACGATGGTCTTGCCGCTGCCGACATCGCCTTGCAGGAGGCGCTGCATCGGATGCGCGAGCGTCAGTTCGCCCGCGATTTCCGCGACCACGCGCTCCTGCGCGCCGGTCAATTGGAACGGTAGCGCCCGCAAAAGACGAATCACGAGCGCATCGCCGGCGGCGCGGCGCGGCATCGCGGGCGCGGCGCGCGTGCGGCGCTCGGCGTGCGCGCGCTTGAGCGAAAGCTGCTGCGCGAGCAATTCCTCGAACTTGATGCGGGTCCACGCCGGATGCGTGCCGTCGATGAGCGCGGTTTCGTCCGAATCCGCGCGCGGGTGATGCAGCGTCTTCACCGCGTCGAAAAGGCCCGGCAGATTCAGCGGCGCGAGATGCGCTTGCGCGACCGGCTCGGGCAGCAGTTCCGGCAGCGACACGCGCGTGAGCGCATTGTCGATGGCCTTGCGCAAATACGCCTGCGAGATGCCGGCCGTCGACGGATAAACCGGCGTCAGCGCTTGCGGCAACGGCGTGCCGTCATCGACCGGGCGCACGGCCGGATGCACCATCTCCAGCCCGAGAAAACCGCCGCGCACGTCGCCGCGCACGCGCAGCCGCGCGCCCATGCCCATTTGCTTGACTTGCGAGCCGTAGAAGTTGAGAAAACGCAGCGTGAGTTCGTCGCCGGCGGCGTCGTGAATCTTGACGAGCAACTGGCGTCGCGGCCGATAGGCAATCTCGTTGTCGAACACGGTGCCTTCGGTCTGCGCGGTGTCGCCGGGAATCAGTTCGGCGATCGGCGTGAGCGAGGTTTCGTCCTCGTAGCGCATCGGCAGATGCAGCACGAGGTCGATGTCCGACTTCAGGCCGAGCTTCGCGAGCTTGTCCGCGGTCTTGACCGCGGGCTTCGCCTGTTTCGCTTTCCTGGCCGCGTCGTCGCCGGGTTGCGCGCGCTTTCCCGCAGGCGCGGCCACGAGCGCGGGGGCTTGCGCGCTGGCGGCGGCATCGGCCGGGGAAGACGGACGGCGGTCGGACAAGGGCATCTAATCTCTTCGCAAGTACAATGTGAGGTTTGTTCGGCGCGCTTCTTGCCTTGTTCTGCCTTCGTTCGTGCGATCTCAAGCCATGTTCACGCTTTCCGATTTCGATTTTAATCTGCCGCCCGAGCTGATCGCGCAAAGCGCGCTCGCCGAGCGCAGCGCAAGCCGCCTGCTCGAAGTGGACAACCGCGTCTTGCCCGCTTCGCTGGCCGACCGGCGTTTCTCCGACTTGCCCGACTTGCTGCAGCGCGGCGACCTGCTCGTCTTCAACGATACCAAAGTCCTCAAGGCGCGGTTCTTCGGCCAGAAGGCCAGTGGCGGGCGCGTGGAAGTGCTCGTCGAGCGTCTGACGGGCGCGACCACGGCCCTCGCGCAAATCCGCGCGAGCAAGAGTCCGACGGCGGGCAGCATCATCCGGCTCGCCGACGCGTTCGACGTGACCGTGGGCGAACGTGTCGAGCCGTTCTACACGCTGCATTTCCCCGCCGATTGCCTCACGCTCATCGAGCAATACGGGCGCTTGCCGCTGCCGCCGTACATCGAGCACGACGCCGACGCCTACGACGAAACGCGCTACCAGACCGTGTACGCGGCCAATCCCGGCGCGGTGGCCGCGCCGACCGCCGGCCTGCATTTCGACGACGCCCTCTTCGCGCGGCTCGATGCGCGCGGCGTCGAGCGCGCGACGCTCACGCTGCACGTCGGCGCGGGCACGTTCCAGCCGGTGCGGGTCGACAACATCGCGGAACACAAGATGCATAGCGAGTGGTATCACCTGCCGCAGACGCTCGTCGATCGCATCGCGGCGGTGAAGGCGCGCGGCAATCGCGTGATCGCGGTCGGCACCACGTCGATGCGCGCGCTCGAAGCCGCCGCCCGCGACGCGGCAGAAGCCGGCCGGCCGCTCGCCGCGACGAGCGCCGAAACCGACATCTTCATCACGCCGGGCTATGAATTCCGCATCGTCGACCGGCTGGTGACGAACTTCCATTTGCCGAAATCGACGCTCATGATGCTCGTCTCCGCGTTCGCGGGCATGGACACGATCCGCGACGCGTATCGGCACGCAATCGACGCGCGTTATCGCTTTTTCAGCTATGGCGACGCGATGCTTCTGACTCGCCAGAGCTAATTTCAACCGGGAGCGCCGGACTGTCTTCCGGTGGCACAGGAATCCACATGACCGAGAATCACATCGCGCCCGACAACGGCCTCAAGTTCGAACTGCTGACGACCGACGGCCAGGCGCGCCGCGGCCGTCTCACGCTCAATCACGGCGTCATCGAGACGCCGATCTTCATGCCGGTCGGCACTTACGGCACCGTCAAGGCAATCCAGCCGCGCGAACTCGAAGAGATTCGCGCGCAGATCATCCTCGGAAACACGTTTCACTTGTGGCTGCGGCCCGGACTGGAGACGATCGGCGCGCACGGCGGACTGCATCGCTTCATGGGCTGGAACCGGCCCATTCTCACCGACTCGGGCGGCTTTCAGGTGTTTTCGCTCGGCGATCTGCGCAAGATCACCGAAGAAGGCGTCACGTTCGCCTCGCCGATCAATGGCGACCGGCTGTTTCTGTCGCCCGAAGTCTCGATGCAGATTCAAAAGGTGCTGAACTCCGACATCGTCATGCAGTTCGACGAATGCACGCCGTATTCGACCAACGGCGTGCCCACTTCGCACCAGGAAGCCGCCGATTCCATGCGCATGTCGATGCGCTGGGCGAAGCGTTCCATCGACGAATTCACGCGGCTCGGCAATCCGAATGCGCTCTTCGGCATCGTGCAGGGCGGCATGTTCGAGGACCTGCGCGACGAATCGCTCGCGGGTCTTTCGGAAATCGGTTTCCACGGTCTCGCGATCGGCGGGTTGTCGGTCGGCGAGCCGAAGGAAGACATGATGCGCGTGCTGAATCACATCGGCCCTAAACTGCCTGCCGACAAGCCGCATTACCTGATGGGCGTCGGCACGCCGGAGGATCTCGTGGCGGGCGTGGCCGCGGGCGTCGACATGTTCGATTGCGTGATGCCCACGCGCAATGCGCGTAACGGCTGGCTTTTCACGCGCTTCGGCGACCTCAAGATCAAGAACGCGACCCACAAGAATTCGATGAAGCCGCTCGACGAAACCTGCGGCTGCTACACCTGCCGCAACTTCACGCGGGCGTATTTGCATCATCTGCATCGCGTGGGCGAAATTCTGGGCGCGCAACTGAACACGATCCACAATCTGCACTACTACCTCGAATTGATCGGCGAAGTGCGCGAATCCATCGAAAATCATGCGTTCGACGCGTTTCGCAAGACCTTCGCGGAAAACCGCGCGCGCGGCGTCGACTGACCGCGGTCGTCATGCGCGGCGAGTATTACAATCGCCTTTCTTCTCGCTTGCCGCACATGCCACAGGCGCGCGTAACGGCTTGATGCCAAAGCGCATTCCGGCGGCTTGGCGGCATGGGCGAGTGGTAGAATATCGGGCTAATTTCCAGCCGGTTCCAGAAACGCAATTTCCACGCATAAACGGGAGAGACCAACGTGTCGTTCATTACCAATGCCTTTGGACAAGGCGCAACCGCGGGTGGCGCGGAATCCAGCCTCATGAGCTTCCTGCCGCTGATTCTCATGTTCGCGGTGCTGTACTTCATCATGATCCGTCCGCAAATGAAGCGTCAGAAGGAACATCGCAACATGCTGGCGGCCATGGCCAAGGGCGACGAAGTGGTGACGAACGGCGGCATCGTCGGCAAGGTCACGAAGGTGTCCGAGGCTTATGTGGGCGTCGAGATCGCCGAGGGAACGGAAATCACCGTGCAGAAGGCCTCCGTCACGACTATTCTCCCGAAGGGCACCATCAAGTCGCTGTAAGGCCAGATTCTTTCGCGTCCGGCGCGGCCTCGCTCCGAGCCATCCAGTACCGCGAGCCGACTAAACCGGCTCGCCGCGCATAAACGCCGGTCGCCCTCTCCTCCGAAGCCAACTTTCCGTTCGGCCATTTCCATGAATCGTTATCCCCTCTGGAAGTATGTCGTGATGCTGGTGGCGCTCGTCATCGGCCTCGTGTACACGCTGCCCAACTTTTTCGGCGAAGCGCCCGCGGTGCAGGTGTCGAGCGGCAAGGCAACCGTCAAGCTCGACTCGACCACGCTCTCGGCAGTCGAAGGCGCGCTCGCCGCGAGCAACATCCGCGCTGACGAAGTCACGTTCGACAACTCGCAGACCAACGCGAACATCCGCGTGCGCCTGAAGGACACCGACACGCAGTTGCGCGTGAAGGATCTGTTGACGAAATCGCTCAACAGCGACCCGACCGATCCGCAATTCATCGTCGCGCTGAATCTGCAGAGCGCTTCGCCGCGCTGGCTGACGGCGCTGCACGCGCTGCCGATGTACCTCGGTCTCGATCTGCGCGGCGGCGTGCACTTCCTGCTGCAAGTGGACATGGCCGGCGCGCTGAACAAGAAGCTCGACTCCGATGCCGCCGACGCCCGCACCTACCTGCGCGACCGCAATGTCCGCGACGGCGGCGTGAACCGCGTGGGGCAATCGGTCGTCGTGAACTTCTCGGACCAGACCGTGGCCGATAGCGCGCGCACCCTGCTCGCAACGGGCGTCCCCGAACTGCAATGGGCGACGCGTCAGGGCGGCGACGGCTTCCAGGTCGTCGGCACGTTCACGGCGGGCACGCAGCAGACGGTTCAGGACAGCGCGCTCAAACAGAACATCACGACGCTGCATAACCGCGTGAACGAGCTGGGCGTCGCGGAGCCGGTGATTCAGCAGCAGGGCTCCGACCGCATCGTGGTCGAACTGCCAGGCGTGCAGGACACGGCGAAGGCGAAGGACATCATCGGCCGCACGGCGACGCTCGAAGCGCGTCTCGCCGATCCGGTGAACACGTACGTCGGCCCGAACGATCCCGTCCCGGCCGGCGACGAAGCGTTCAAGCAAGGCGACCGCACGGTGCTTCTGCGCAAGCAGGTCATCTTCACCGGCGACCGCATCGTGGATGCGTCCACCGGCTTCGACGATCACCAGCGTCCGTCCGTGAACATCCGTCTCGATTCGGCCGGCGGCCGCGCGATCGCGAGCGTCTCGCGCGACAACATCGGCAAGCCGATGGCGATGGTGCTGTTCGAAAAGGGCAAGGGCGAAGTGCTGACGGTGGCGAACATCCAGTCGGAACTGGGCGACCGCTTCCAGATCACCGGCCAGCCGACCGCGCAAGCGGCCACGGACCTCGCGCTGCTCTTGCGCGCCGGTTCGCTCGCGGCGCCGATGGACATCATCGAGGAACGCACGGTCGGGCCGAGCCTCGGCGCGGACAACATCAAGAAGGGCTTCGATTCGGTCACTTACGGTTTCGCCGCGATCGCCGTCTTCATGATCGTGTACTACCTGCTGTTCGGCCTGATCTCGATGCTCTCGCTGTCCGTGAACCTGCTGCTGCTCGTCGCGATTCTTTCGATGCTGCAGGCCACGCTCACGCTGCCGGGCATCGCCGCTATCGCGCTGGCGCTCGGTATGGCGATCGACGCGAACGTGCTGATCAACGAACGTATCCGCGAGGAACTGCGCAACGGCGCGCCGCCGCAGACGGCGATTCAGGAAGGCTTCAAGCACGCCTGGGCGACCATTCTGGATTCGAACGTCACCACGCTCATCGCCGGTCTCGCGCTGCTCGCGTTCGGCTCCGGTCCGGTGCGCGGCTTCGCGGTCGTTCACTGCATCGGCATTCTGACGTCGATGTTCTCGGCCGTCTTCTTCTCGCGCGGTCTCGTGAACCTCTGGTACGGCGGCAAAAAGAAGCTGAAGTCGCTCGCGATCGGTCAGGTGTGGCGTCCGGAAGGCGCCGGCGCGCAAGCCGCCGAAGCCGCGTATCTCGCGTCGCAGCGCGGCGACGAATCGCTCGTCGAGGAAGTCGTGCCCGCCGCGAAGCCCAAGTCCCGCGCCGCCGCGCCGCGCGCGACCGCCCAGAGCGCCGCGCGCACCGGCAAGCCGACCGTGCGCCGCCGCTCGGGTCCGGGCATCGATCAACAGAAACCGGGCCAGTCGCACTGAGTCCCTGAGCCCCGGAGAAACGAACCATGGAATTCTTCCGCATTCGCCGCGACTTGCCGCTGATGCAGCGCGCTTTGATTTTCAACGCGATCTCGCTCATCACGTTCCTCGCGGCCGTCTTTTTCCTCGTGCATCGCGGGCTGCATCTGTCGGTGGAGTTCACCGGCGGGACGGTCATCGAGGTGCAATATCCGCAGGCCGTGCCGCTCGAACCGGTGCGCGGCACGATGGCCCGCTTAGGCTACGGCGACGCGCAGGTGCAGAACTTCGGCACGTCGCGCGACGTGCTGATTCGCCTGCCGCTCAAGCAAGGGCTCACGTCCGCGCAGCAGAGCGATCAGGTCATGAGCGCGCTCAAGGCAAGCGATGCGCAGGTGACGTTGCAGCGCGTCGAGTTCGTCGGACCGCAGGTCGGCAAGGAACTGGTGACGAACGGGCTCGCCGCGCTCGCGTGCGTGGTCATCGGCATCGTGATTTATCTGTCGTTCCGCTTCGAATGGAAGTACGCGGTGGCGGGCGTCATCGCGAACTTGCACGACGTGATCATCATTCTCGGCTTCTTCGCCTACTTTCAGTGGGAGTTCTCGCTCTCGGTGCTCGCGGCGATTCTCGCGGTGCTCGGCTATTCGGTGAATGAGTCGGTGGTTATCTTCGACCGAATTCGCGAAACGTTCCGCAAGCAGCGCAAGATGTCGGTCATCGAAGTCATCAATCACGCGATCACGAGCACGATGTCGCGGACCATCATCACCCACGGCTGTACGGAAATGATGGTGCTGTCGATGTTCTTCTTCGGCGGCCCGACGCTGCATTACTTCGCGCTGGCGCTCACCGTCGGCATCTTGTTCGGCATCTATTCGTCGGTGTTCGTCGCGGCGGCGCTCGCCATGTGGTTCGGCGTCAAGCGCGAGGATCTCATCAGGGACAAGAAGGACAAGTACGATCCGAACGATCCGAACGCAGGCGCGCAGGTCTAAGCGCTCGCATTCGTGCCTCGGAAACGCAACGGGCCGGTCTTCGCAGACCGGCCCGTTTTTTTGTGCTCGTCGTCTGTCAGGCGCGCGCTTACTGCTTCACGCCTTCCGCCTGGATATGCAGCACCGTCTTGAGGCTGAAGCCATACGACTTGCCGTAATCCATGCCGAAGTCGCCGCGATCGAACGTCGCCGTCGCTTCGGTGCCGCACACTTCCTTCTTCATCATCGGATTGACGAAGCACTTGAAGCTCTCGACCTTCAGGTTGAGCGGCTTGGTCACGCCGTGCATCGTCAGCGAGCCGACCACTTCCACCGGCTTGTCGCCGTCGAAGCGGATCGACGTGCCTTTGTAGACCGCCGTCGGGTACTTCGCGGCATCGAAGAACTCGGCTTTTTGCAGATGCTCGTCGAGCTTCGCGTTGCCCGTGTTGATCGACGAAACGTCGATGGTCACATCCACCGTGCCGGTCTTCGCCGCGCGGTCGAGCACCACGGTGCCGCTGCTCTTGTTGAACTTGCCGCGCCACGTCGACACGCCGCCGAAGTGGTCCGCCTCGAAGCTCGGATACGTGTGGTTGGGATCGAGCTGATACGTGTCGGCGGCCATCGCGCTGAAAGACACGCCGGCGGCCAGCGCGCCCGCGACGATCATCGAAAGTTTGTTCAAGGTTCTTCTCCTGGGTTGCGTGTGTGAGTGCGCCGCTTATTTCTTCGCAGCGACGATGTGAAACTTGATGACAACGTCATCCGCGACGACGGACGTGTCCTTCCATTCGCCGGTGCCGATGTCGAACTGCGTGCGTTTGACGGGCAGCGAGCCGTCGAAGGTTTCAGTCGCGCCCTGCTGCGTGATCGTTACCGGCACCGTCACGGTCTGCGATTTGCCCTTGATCGTGATCTTGCCCGTCACCTTGTACTGATTGCCGCCCGCCGGCGCGATGGCGCTCGAAACGAAGGTCGCGGTCGGATACGTGGCGCTGTCGAACCACTCCTTGCCGCGCACCTGCTTGTTGTAATCGTCGTCGCCGAGGTCGTAGCTGCCCGTGTCGATGGTGATGTTCGCGCTGCCGGCCGCCGGCTTCGCCGGATCGAACGCGATCTGCGCGGTGAACTTGTTGAACTTGCCGTCGGTCGGCACGTTCATCTGCTTCGACGTGGCGACGACCGAACTCTTCGGCATATCGACCTGCGCCGCCGCGCCCGTCGCCACGCCAAGCGACGTCACGGCTACGGCCGCCAGCATCCAATGATTCAGTTTCACTTTCATGTGTGCCTTTTTGAACGGTTCAACAACCAACCGGTATTGGAAAACAAAGCGATGGGCAGACAAACAGCGGGCCGGAAACGCCTTGCCAACTGCGAGGAAACAATCAACGCGCTTGCGGAACGCCTACTTGATGAACGGCAGCATTCTGCCGAGCAAGCCGTCGCGATCGACGAAATGGTGCTTGAGCGCGGCGAGTACGTGCATCGCGACGAGAACGAGCAGCCCGTAGTTCAGCGCGACGTGCACGATGCGCAGCGTCGCCTTGAGCGCCTTGTCCGGGCCGATGATCGTCGGCAGCGGCAGCACGCCGAGATAGACCACCTGAAGTCCCGCCGCCGAGCTGTACAGATAGCCGGACGCCGGAATGACGAGCATCAGCGCGTACAGCAGTAAATGCGTGAGATGCGCCGCGCCCCGCTGCCAGCGCGGCATGGCGACGGGCATGGCGGGCGCGCGGTGCGTCGCGCGCCATAGAAGGCGCAGCGCCGCGAGGACGAAGACGGTCACGCCGATCCACTTGTGCCACGAGAAGTACTTGAGCTTCGTGGGCGTGAAACCGGGGATGTCGGTCATGATCCAGCCGAGATAGAAGCCGCCCACGATCAGTAACGCGATCAGCCAGTGCAGGCCGATGGCCGTCGCGCTGTAACGTTCGGCCGGTGTCGCCGGCGTGATGCCAACACTGCTTTCCATGATGCCGTTATCCTGAATGTTCGTCGTTGCCGAGAGATGCCGCCGCCCGGCCGATGCATGCGCCGCCATGCTACATCAACGATCGCCAATTGCCAGCGCGCCCCGAAAGCCTTCGGCAAAGCCCGAAATCCAGCGCTGACGCGGCTTCGAGGGCCGCTGCGCCCGCTTCGGCGCGCGCATGCAACGAACTTTTGCGCTCATGCAACGGTCGCGGTGTCGACGAGCGTGGAGGCATCCCGCGAAGCGCCCGGCGCGACGAAAAAGCGAAACGAAAAAGCGCCCGCGTTTATTCCATCGCGCATCGGATAAAGCCGAGTCGTCGCGTTTGATACCATGCTGCTACCATTCGCGCTGGTCCGTTACTTGCTGTCTTTGCCCCGGGCCGATCTCGCGGCGCCAATCCACACGCATGAGAAGGCTCGGCACCCGGTTATGAACGTGAACGATTCGGAAGAACTGATTGCGTGTCACGAATGCGACGCGCTTTTCAGGAAACGCGCGCTTCCCGCGCATAGCACGGCCAACTGTCCGCGTTGCGGCGCGGTGCTTTATCGCGGCATCACGCACAATCTCGACCGCATCTGCGCCACCACGCTTGCCGCACTCATCACGTTCGTGATCGCGCAGGCGTTTCCCATCGTCGAACTCGATGCGAACGGCATCACTTCGCAGACGACGCTCATCGGCGCGATCATCGCGTTGTGGCACGAGCAGATGGAAGTGGTCGCGGGACTCGTCTTCTGCGCGACCATCCTCTTTCCCCTCTGCGAACTCACCGCGCTGCTCTATGTGCTGATGCCCGTGCGCGCCGGATACGTGCCGCCGGGCCTTCACCTCACGCTGCGCGCCATCCAGTTCGTGCGGCCGTGGGGCATGATCGAAGTCTTCATGCTCGGCGTGCTCGTGACGCTCGTGAAGATGCTGAGCGTCGCGCGCGTGATTCCGGAGGCCGCGCTTTTCGCATTCGGCGCGCTTACGCTGATGGTCGCCGTCGTCGTGAGTTTCGATCCGCGTTCGCTGTGGGACATCGCGGCAGGGCTGTCGGCGCGCAGGCGAGGCGATCGCGTCATGGCGTCCGCGAGGCAGAGATCGTGAACGACCAACGCCTCGACGCACCAGCCGACAAACCGCAAGCGCCCACGCTCTACACCACGGCTTCGCGAGAGAACGTGGTCGCGTGCCACGCGTGCGGCCTCGTGCAGCCGCTTGCGCGCACCGTCGAAAAACAGCGCTGCACGCGCTGCGACGCGGTCGTGCACCGGCGCAATCCGGACAGCATCGCGCGCACATGGGCGCTGCTCATCACCGCGGCGATCCTTTATATTCCGGCGAACCTCTATCCGATGCTGCATACGTCGTCGATTCTCGGCTCCGAGGACGACACGATCATGAGCGGCGTCGCGCTCTTCTGGAGCGACGGCGACTATCCGCTCGCGGTCGTCATTTTCGTGGCGAGCATTCTCGTGCCGATGCTCAAGCTGCTCTCGCTCGCGTTCCTGCTCGTCGGCGTGCAGCGGCGTTCCGCGTGGCAGCCGCGCCAGCGCACGAAGCTGTATCGCGTGGTGGAAGGCATCGGCCGATGGTCGATGCTCGACATCTTCGTCGTCACGCTCACCGTCGCGCTCGTGCGCTTCAAGTCGGTCGCGGTCATCACGGCGGGGCCGGCCGCGCTCGCGTTCGCATCGGTCGTCGTGCTGACGATGCTCGCCTCCATGCAGTTCGACCCGCGTCTGATATGGGACAACATAGAACCGTCAGGAAAGAAATATGACTAGTGCCCAAGGTCCGAATGGGCCGGATGAACCGAACACGCCGAACACGCCCGCGCCGTCCGAGGGCGCGGGCGGCCTGCCGCCACGCCTGCCCGAGCCGGTGATCGAACCGCGCAGCCGCTGGCTGCCGTCGCTCGTGTGGGTCATCCCGATCGTCGCCGCGCTGATCGGCGTGTTCCTCGTCGTGAAGACGGTATCGAGCCGCGGCCCGACGGTGACGATCAGCTTCGTCAGCGCGGAAGGGCTCGAGCCGGGCAAGACCAAGGTCAAGTTCAAGGACGTGGACATCGGCACGGTCAAGACCATCACGCTTTCGAAGGACCATTCGCGCGTGCTCGTCGATGTCCAGCTCACCAAGGAAGCCACCGATTTCGCGGTGAAGGACACGCGCTTCTGGGTCGTGCGCCCGCGCGTGGCGGCAAGCGGCGTGACGGGGCTCTCGACGCTGCTTTCGGGCGCCTATATCGGCGCGGACGCGGGCAAGTCGACCGACGACCAGAGCTACTTCGTCGGCCTCGAGACGCCGCCCGCAGTCACTGGCGACCAGAAAGGCCACACGTTCACGCTGCACGGCGAATCGCTCGGCTCGCTGGATATCGGCTCGCCGGTCTATTACCGGCGCGTGCAGGTGGGACAAGTAACGGCTTTTTCGCTCGACAAGGACGGCACGGGCGTGACGATGCAGGTCTTCGTCAACGCGCCCTACGATCAATATGTCGGCGCGAATTCGCGCTGGTGGCATGCGAGCGGCGTGGACCTGCGCCTCGATTCGAGCGGCTTCACGCTCAATACGCAGTCGCTCGCGACGGTGGTGCTCGGCGGCATTGCGTTCCAGACGCCGCCGAATCAGCAGCCCGGCGCGCAGGCGAAGGAAAACGCCACGTTCCGCCTCGCCTCCGATCAGGCCGACGCGATGAAAGACCCGGACGGCGATCCGGTCCACGTCGTGATGAACTTCAATCAGTCGTTGCGCGGCTTGTCGGTGGGTGCGCCGGTCGATTTCCGCGGCATCGTGCTCGGGCAGGTGACGGGCATCGGCGTGCGATACGACCAGCGGACGCACGCGTTCCTGATGCCCGTGACCATCGACCTGTATCCGGACCGTCTCAGCCGCCAGGCGAAGGCCGCGCTGCCGGAACAGGGAACGGAAGCGAGCCACGACATGCTCGAACTGCTCGTGAAGCGCGGCCTGCGCGGGCAACTGCGCACCGGCAACCTGCTGACGAGCCAGCTTTATGTCGCGCTCGACTTCTTCCCGAAGGCGCCGGTGTCGAAGGTCACGGTGGCCGGCGACGCGATCGAGTTGCCGACGGTGCCGAACACGCTCGACGAACTGCAGCTTCAGATCGCCGACATCGCGCGCAAGCTCGACAAGATTCCGTTCGACGAGATCGGCACGAATCTCAACGGCTCGCTCAAGAACGCGAACACGCTCTTCGATCAGCTCAACAAGGAAGTCATGCCGGAAATGCGCGACACGCTCACGCAGGCGAAGAAGACCTTCGGCGCGGCGCAGTCCACGCTCCAGCAGGATTCTCCGCTTCAGTCCGACGTGCATCAGGCCATGCAGGAACTGACGCGCACGCTTCAATCGCTCAATGCGCTGGCCGATTATCTGGAGCGCCATCCGGAATCGCTGTTGCGCGGCAAACCGGGAGACAAGCCATGAAGTTCGGCGCATCGTTATCGACTCTGGGCGCGGCGTGCGTGCTGGCGGCGTGCGCGTCGTCGCCGTCGAGCCGGTTCTACACGCTCGGCGGCGCGGAGCCGGCTTCAACGGCCGTATCGGCCGTATCGTCCGCTTCGTCGGCGCCTGCGTTCTATTTCGAGCTGGCGCCGGTCGACATGCCGCAGCAGGTGTCGCGCAATCAGCTCGTCGTGCAGACGAGCCCCGCGCAAGTGACCGTGCTCGAACAGGAGCGCTGGGCCTCGCTCCCCGCCGACGAAGTCCGGCGCGCGCTCTCCGACGATCTCTCGCGGCAGCTCAACGCAATCGATGTCTACGGCACGCCGTATCCCGAATCGGCGAGGGTGTACCGCGTGACGGTGAAGGTGCAGCGCTTCGAATCGTGGCCGGGTGCGCAGGCCGTCGTCGATGCGGTGTGGAGCGTGCGCGCCGCAGGCTCGGATACCGTTCTGACATGCCGCACGGTCGAGAACGAACGCGTCGGCGACGGCTACGCCGCGCTCGTCGACGGTCATCGCAAGGCCGTCGGCGAGCTTGCCGCGGCCATTTCCGCAGGTGTGCGAAGTCTCGGGTCACTGCCGCCCGCAGCGTCGCCCGCGTCGCCTAAAGGCAAGTCCGACGCCCGCGCGCGCCCCGCGCCGACTCTGCCATGCCCGGCGTCGAGCAGCGGTACGACCGCGAGCATGTGATCCGAACGCGCGCGCCCGACTGTCAGGAGACCGTCATGTTGTCGGCAGACGACACGCGCGTGCGGCGTGTCTCGAAATTGCGGAAGGCGCACGCGCGCACGGTTAAGATCGACGTCGGCCGTATGTGAAACAAACCCGAAGAATAGATGATGAAACTGATCGGTTCGCACACTAGTCCGTTCGTCCGCAAGGTGCGGATCGTAATGGCGGAAAAGAAAATCGACTGCGAACTCGTGCTCGAAGACGTTTGGGCCTCGGATTCGAAGATCCACGACTACAACCCGCTCGGCAAGGTGCCTTGCCTGATTCTCGACGGCGGCGAAGCGGTGTTCGATTCGCGCGTGATCTGCGAATACGTCGATACGTTGACGCCGGTGGGCAAGCTGCTGCCGCAGGAACGCCGCGAGCGCACCGAAGTGCGTTGCTGGGAAGCGCTCGCCGACGGCGTGCTCGACGCCGCCGTGATGATTCGCCTCGAAGGGGTGCTGCGCGAGGAAGCGCATCGCAGCGAAACGTGGATTGCGCGGCAGCGGCACAAGATCGAAGACAGCCTGCGCGCGATGGCGCGCGGCATCGGCGACAAACCGTGGTGTTCGGCGAACCGCTTCACGCTCGCGGATATCGCGTGCGGCTGCGCGCTCAGTTATCTCGACTTCCGCATGCCGGAACTGAACTGGCGCGAGGCCCATCCGTCGCTCGACAAGTTCCACGCGCGTCTCGCGCAGCGGCAGTCGTTCATCGATACGGCGCCGCGTTGAAGCGCGATGCGCGATGGGCTCGTCGGCGCTGGCTGGCGGGCTCGTCATATGTGCTGCAAATTGCATCTATCGCTAGATAGATAACACCGTTCATACCGTGGACGCCGTGCCGTTCACGTCTCCGTCGTCGCTGAGCGACGCGCTCCGAAGCGCTGTCCGTAACGCTCGCGTTGGCGGCTCTGAACTTGCGGTCCCGGCCGCGTCAAAATCTATCTACTCAAAGGTAGATAAATCCACGCGGGAAACGAGGTTCCTCACAGAGTTATCCACAGGGTTATCTACCGGCGCACGCTCTGCGCGACCTCTTCCAGCCGCGCGCGAGTCTGAAACAATCGGCAGCCAAGCAAGCTACCCTGAAACGCCGCGTACAGAGTACGCGCAGCCGCCTCCGGTTTGCCGCCAGCGTCGAGCGTGTCTTGCGCCTCGCCTTCGGCAAGCACCTTTGCGAGCCAGTTTTCGTTGGCTTTGAAGAACGCCTGAATCGCGTGGCGAACCTTCTCCGGCAACGACTCGATGTCGGCCGCCATCATCCCGCACAAGCAAACCTGGCTTCCATCGCCGATGATCCGGCCGAAAAGCCGCGCGTAGCGGTCGAGCTTTTTGTCGGCGGGGGCGGAACTGTCGATGGCGTAGATCGACGCCATCACATCCGCGCTGTACGCGTTCACCGCCTCGAGCGCCAGGTCTTCCTTGGTCGGAAAGTAATAGTGAATGCTGGACGTCTTGACGCCGACCAAGTCCGACAAGTCGCGATAGCTGAAACCGTTGTAGCCGCGCTTCATCATGATGGTCTGCGCGTGATCGAGCAGCGCTTCGCGCACCGTGTTCTTGTCCATTTCTCGCGACCCTGTGCTGAAGCAAAAACCTTATCTACTGATAGGTAGAGCGTCAAGCACTTGTATCGAATGACTTTTATGAAATCGATGGCCCCGGCGTGCCAGCCGGGGCTTGCCGCATCAGTTCGCGCTCACGGCCACCGCGCCCGACGCGGCGGCAGTCTCGCCGACGTTCGCGCGCTCGATGATGCCGCCGCCGAGACAGACATCGCCCTGATAGAGCACCGCCGATTGTCCCGGCGTGACCGCCCATTGAGCGTCGTCGAATCGCAGCGCGAAGTGGCCGTCGTCGGCGGCGGCGAAGCGGCATGCGGCGTCCTGCTGCCGATAGCGCGTCTTGGCCGCGCACGCCGTGCCGTCCTCCGGCGCGAAGCCCGCGACCCAACTCGTGTTTCCCGCCGACAAGGTGTGCGACAGCAGCCAAGGATGGTCGTGCCCCTGCACGACGTAGAGCGTGTTGCTCGCCATGTCCTTGCCCGCGACGAACCACGGCTCGCCGCTGCCGCCCTTCGCTCCGCCGATGCCGATGCCCTTTCGCTGCCCGAACGTGTAGAACGCAAGCCCGATATGCTCGCCGACGATCTTCCCTTCGGCCGTCTTCATCGGGCCGGGTTTGGTCGGCAGATAGCGGTTCAGGAATTCGCGAAACGGCCGCTCGCCGATGAAGCAGATGCCGGTCGAATCCTTCTTCTTCGCGTTCGGCAGGCCGATCTGCGCGGCGATCTCGCGCACCTTCGTCTTGGGCATTTCGCCGAGCGGAAAGAGCGTCTTCGACAACTGCTGCTGATTCAGCCGATGCAGGAAGTACGACTGATCCTTGGTCGAATCGGTGGCCTTCATCAATTGGAAAAGCCCGTCGCGCTCGCGCACGCGCGCATAGTGCCCGGTCGCGATCGTTTCCGCGCCGAGCGACATCGCGTGGTCGAGAAACGCCTTGAATTTGATCTCGGCGTTGCACAGCACGTCCGGGTTCGGCGTGCGCCCGGCCGAGTATTCGCGCAGGAATTCGGCGAACACGCGGTCCTTGTATTCGGCGGCGAAGTTCACCGCTTCCACGTCGATGCCGATCAGGTCCGCCACCGAGACCACGTCGATCCAGTCCTGCCGCGTCGAGCAGTATTCGCCGTCGTCGTCGTCTTCCCAGTTCTTCATGAACAGGCCGACGACGTCGTAACCCTGCTCTTTCAAAAGCCATGCCGTCACCGACGAATCGACGCCGCCCGACATGCCCACCACCACTCTTCGCTTGCTCATGGAAATACCGCTTGTTCGCGCGCGAGCGCGGTCAGGAACGCACCACCGGCGCGACCGAATGCGTATGGATGAAATCGAGCGGCACGCGCCGCCCGGCCAGATAATCGTCGACGCACTTCATCACGAGCGGCGTTCTGTGCCGCTCCGGGCACGCACGCAGTTCGTCGGCGGTGAGCCACATCGCGCGGACGATGCCTTTGTCGAGCGCGCGCCCGGCGATTCCCCCCGCTGATTTCCCGCAGAACGTGAAGCGCAGATACGTGACGTCGCGCCCCGGCCGCTGAAAGTGCGTCATATACGCGCCGACGAGCGCTTCCGGCTGGAAGCGATGCGCCGTTTCCTCCAGCGTCTCGCGAATGACCGCCTCGACGAGCGTTTCGCCCGCTTCCAGATGACCGGCCGGCTGGTTGATTTGCAGACCTGCGGATGTGTGTTCCTCGATGACGAGGAAGCGCCCGTCGCGCTCGACGACAGCCGCCACGGTGACGTGAGGAGCCCAAGTGTCTGATTTCATGGCCGACATTTTACCGTCCCGCGTCCGATCACGCGCGCGCGGCCTAAGGGTTAGCCGGGGTGCGGCGAGGCGCCGGATCGCGATTTTTCGCGCGCATTCTTCGGTTACAGTTCACTTAGCCGTTGATCAGCGTTTGAAACTAGAAAAAAGTTGCCTTCTTGTCCCGGCGCGTGGCCGCGCGCACGGGCAGGAGAATAAAAGAACGGAGGATTCAACATGCACATCGGAGTGCCTGCTGAGACGCGGGCGAACGAGGCGCGCGTCGCCGCCACGCCGGAGACGGTCAAGAAGCTCGTCGCGCAGGGGCACCGCCTGTCGGTGCAAAGCGGCGCGGGCGCGCGGGCGAGCTATATCGACGATGCGTTCGCGCAAGCGGGCGCCGATATCGTCGATGCAGCGACCGCCTTTTCCGCCGACATCGTGCTCAAGGTGCAGTCGCCGGGCGAAGGCGAGTTGTCGATGCTGACGCCGGGCGCCGTGCTCATCGGCATGCTCGATCCCTTCAACGCCGACAACACCGCGCGGCTCGCGAGCGCGGGCGTCACGGCCTTCGCGCTCGAAGCCGCGCCGCGCACGACGCGCGCGCAGAGCCTCGACGTGCTCTCGTCGCAGGCGAACATCGCCGGGTACAAGGCGGTGCTGATGGCCTGCCAGTACTACCAGCGCTTCATGCCGATGCTCATGACCGCCGCTGGCACCGTGAAGGCGGCGCGCGTGCTCGTGCTGGGCGCGGGCGTCGCGGGACTACAAGCGATCGCGACCGCGAAGCGCCTCGGCGCGGTCGTCGAAGCGTCGGATGTGCGGCCCGCCGTGAAGGAGCAGATCGAATCGCTCGGCGCGAAGTTCGTCGATGTGCCGTTCGAAACGGACGAGGAGCGGGAAGCCGCGCAAGGCGTCGGCGGCTACGCGCGGCCGATGCCCGCAAGCTGGCTCGCGCGGCAATCGGCTCAGGTGCACGAACGTGCGAAGGCGGCGGATATCGTCATCTCGACGGCGCTGATCCCGGGCCGTCCGGCGCCGACGCTCCTTTCCGTGGAAACGGTGAAGCACATGAAGCCCGGCTCGGTGATCGTCGATCTAGCGGCCGGTCGCGGCCCCGAGTTCGAGGGGAAGAAAGGCGGCAATTGCCCGCTCACCGAAGTCGATCAGGTCGTGATGAAACATGGCGTGCATATCGTCGGTCACACGAACCTCGCGTCGATGGTCGCCGCCGATGCCTCCGCGCTCTACGCGCGCAATCTGCTCGACTTCCTCAAGCTCATCCTGACGAAGGAAGGCACGCTCAACATCGACCTTGCGGACGACATCGTCGCGGCCACGCTCCAGTGCCGCGACGGACAGCTCGCCCGCGCGACCGCCTGATTACGGAGAGAAACATGGACGTCATCAACCATACGGTGATCAACCTCATCATCTTCGTGCTGGCGATCTACGTCGGCTATCACGTCGTCTGGAACGTGACGCCCGCGCTGCACACGCCGCTCATGGCCGTCACGAACGCGATCTCCGCGATCGTGATCGTCGGCGCGATGCTCGCGGTGGGCCTGACGGTCGGCGGCGCGGGCAAGTTCTTCGGCACGCTCGCCGTCCTGCTCGCCGCGGTGAACGTGTTCGGCGGCTTTCTCGTCACGCGGCGCATGCTCGAAATGTTCAAGAAAAAAGAGCCGAAGAAGCTCGCCAGCAAGGAGGTCGCGTAATGAGCATGAACGTCGTCACGCTTCTGTACCTGATTGCGTCGGTCTGCTTCATACAGGCGCTGAAGGGCCTGTCGAATCCGAAAACCGCGCGCATCGGCAATACGTTCGGCATGGCCGGTATGGCCATCGCCATTCTCACGACGCTCGCCCTCATCGCGAAGCAGGCGGCTTATCTCGGCTCGAACCTTTCGCTCGGCTTGACGCTGCTGTTCGCGGCGCTCGTGATCGGCGGCGGCGCGGGCGCGTATATCGCGGCGAAAGTCGAGATGACGAAGATGCCGGAACTCGTCGCCGCGATGCACTCGCTGATCGGTCTCGCGGCGGTGTGCATCGCGTATGGCGTGGTGTCCGAGCCGTCCGCGTTCGGGCTCGCCGCGCCGGGCGACCCGATTCCCTACGGCAATCGCGTGGAGTTGTTCATCGGCACGTTCGTCGGCGCGATTACGTTCTCGGGATCGGTCATCGCGTTCGGCAAGCTCTCGGGCAAGTACAAGTTCCGGCTCTTTCAGGGCGCGCCGGTCGTGTACTCGGGGCAGCATCTGATCAACCTGCTGCTCGCCGTCGCGATGATCGGCTTCGGCGTCATCTTCATGATGACGCAGTCGTGGCTGCCGTTCGTCGTGATGACGCTGATCGCGTTCGCGCTCGGCGTGCTCATCATCATTCCGATCGGCGGCGCGGACATGCCGGTGGTGGTCTCGATGCTCAACTCGTATTCGGGCTGGGCGGCGGCGGGCATCGGCTTTTCGCTCAACAATCCGATGCTGATCATCGCGGGATCGCTCGTCGGTTCGTCCGGCGCGATTCTGTCGTACATCATGTGCCGCGCGATGAATCGCTCGTTCTTCAACGTGATTCTCGGCGGCTTCGGCGGCGAGGCGGGCGGCGCGACGGCGGGCGGCGCGCAGGAGCAGCGCCCGGTGAAATCCGGTTCCGCCGACGATGCCGCCTTCATGCTCGGCAACGCGGAGAGCGTGGTGATCGTGCCGGGTTACGGGCTTGCCGTGGCGCGCGCGCAGCATGCGCTGAAGGAGCTGACGGACAAGCTGGTGGAAAAAGGCATCGACGTGCGATACGCGATTCACCCGGTCGCCGGACGCATGCCGGGGCACATGAACGTCCTTCTGGCCGAAGCGGAAGTGCCTTATGAGATGGTGCAGGAGATGGAGGACATCAACAGCGAGTTCGGCCAGACGGACGTGGTGCTCGTGCTCGGCGCGAACGATGTCGTGAATCCCGCCGCGAAGACGGACCCGAAATCGCCGATCGCGGGCATGCCGATTCTGGAGGCGTACAAGGCGCGGACGATCATCGTGAACAAGCGGTCGATGGCGGCGGGTTATGCCGGCCTCGATAACGAACTGTTCTATATGGACAAGACGATGATGGTTTTTGGGGATGCGAAGAAGGTCGTCGAGGAGATGATGAAGGCGGTGGAGTAGCGGCTGGTTGCGGCGTGACGGAGTGGGGTCGCGCTGCTTCCTGATGCTTTTGCGGAAACCGTTCGCGGGCCGGCGGACCGTTCTCCGTCATGCGGCGTCGCCGGCGAGCCGCCCCGCGTACAATACCGCCTTTGAACCCCGCAGAATCCCTCATGTCCTCGCCCCTCTTCGACTGGTTTGCCCCCTGCCCGCGCGGTCTCGAAGCGCCGCTCGCCGCCGAACTTGCCGAGATCGGAGAACGTCACGTCAGCACCGCGCCGCTGTCGGGCAGCGGACCGCTCGCCGTCGGCGCGCAAGTGCCAGGCGGCGTGCACTTTCGCGGCGGCTGGGTGGCGGGCATGGCCGCGAACCTGCATTCGCGCATCGCGAGCCGCGTGCTGCTGAAAGTCGCGCAGGGGCAATATCGCAACGAGCACGACATCTACGAACTGACGCATCGGCAGCGCTGGGAACAGTGGTTCACGCCGAGCCAGACGATGCGCGTCGACCTCACCGCGATCAAGTCGCCGGTCAAGAGCCTCGAATTCACGACGCTGCGCATCAAAGACGCCGTCTGCGACCGCCTGCGCGATCTGAGCGGCGCGCGTCCGAGCATCGACACCGCGCAACCGGACGTGCGCATCTTCGCGTTCCTCACGATGAACGAGTGCACGCTCTACCTCGATACCTCCGGCGAACCGCTTTTCAAGCGCGGCTGGCGGCTCGACAAGGGCGCCGCTCCACTGCGCGAGAATCTCGCGGCGGGCATTCTGCGTCTTACCGGCTGGACGCCCGGCACGCCGCTTTTCGATCCGATGTGCGGCAGCGGCACGTTCCTCGCCGAAGCCGCGCAGACCGCGCTCGGCATCGCGCCGGGCAGCGAGCGGCGCTTCGGCTTCGAGAAGCTGAAGCCGTTTCATCCGGGCATGTGGCAAAAGCTCAAGACGGCGGCGACCGAAGCGCGCCGCGCCGCACGCGCAAGCGCCGCGTCGCTCGACATCTTCGGCAGCGACATCTCCGGCGACATGCTGGACAAGGCCCGCGCCAATCTGAGCCGCGCCGGGGTTCCGGACCTCGCGCTCAAGCAGGTCGACGCCCGCAACATGACGCCGCCCACCGACGCGCCCGGCATTCTCGTGGCGAATCCTCCGTATGGCGAGCGCATCGAAGTGCGCGGACGCGGCCCGCGCGGTGAAATTCGCGACACGCCCCGCTCGCGTCGCGACGAAGAAGAAGACGCCTTCGCCCGCGCGCAGCCCGATCCCGCCGATATCGAGTTCTTCGTCTCGTTCGGCAATGCGCTCAAGCAGCGCTTCCCCGGCTGGCGCGCCTACGTCCTCACTTCCGACCGCAAGCTGCCCGGCATGCTGCGGCTGCGCGAATCGACGAAAACGCCGCTTTTCAACGGCGCGCTCGAATGCCGCTTGTTTCGCTTCGACCTGATTTCGGGCAGCGTGCGCAACCGCCCGGAACAGTCGTGACCCCAGTATGCACGGTGCGCTGACGCGAAAGGAGTAGGCCGAATGGCCTATACGCGCCGCTCGCGGGCCGGCGCTACAATCGGGCGCATGAACTTCCTCTCCGAACTCGCCAGCCCCATCGCCGTCGATGTCTATCGCAACCGCCGTGAGCGCGTGCTCGCGGCGTTGCGCGCGCAAGGCGGCGGCGTCGCCATTGTCTCGACGGCGCCCGAAGTCATGCGCAACCGCGACACGGACTATCCGTTTCGCCACGACAGCTACTTCTATTACCTGACAGGCTTCACCGAACCCGAGGCGACGCTCGTGCTGAACGCGAACGCGCGTGACGGCGAGCCCGCGTCCATCCTGTTCTGCCGTGAGAAGAACGCGGAGCGGGAGACGTGGGAAGGCTTTCGCTTCGGCCCCGAAGCCGCGCGCGACGCGTTCGGTCTCGACGCCGCGCATCCGATTGCCGCGCTCGACGAGCAGGTGCCCCGCCTGATCGCGGATCAGCCTGCGCTCTTCTACTCGCTCGGAACGTCGGCCGAAATCGACGCGCAGGTGCGCGGCTGGCTCGCCGCCGTGCGCGCGCAGGGGCGCAGCGGCGTGCGCGCGCCGTCGAAGGCGCTGCATCTGCTGCCGATCATCGACGAGATGCGGCTCGTGAAAGATGCACACGAAGTCGCAATCATGCGGCGCGCCGCGTCTATCTCGGCGGAGGCGCATCTGCGGGCGATGCGCGCGTGCCGCCCCGGCATGCGCGAGTACGAGATCGAAGCCGAGCTGCTGTACACGTTTCGCCGCCACGGCGCGCAAGCGCCCGCGTACGGCTCGATCGTCGCGGCGGGCGCGAATGCGTGCGTGCTGCATTACCCGGCCGGCAACGCGATTGCGCGCGACGGCGACCTCATCCTGATCGACGCCGCGTGCGAACTCGACGGCTACGCGTCCGACATCACGCGCACCTTCCCCGCAAGCGGCCGCTTCACGCCGGCGCAGCGCGAGCTGTACGACATCGTCCTCGCGGCGCAGGCCGCCGCCATCGGCGCCACGCGCGCCGGCGCGAGCTTCGACGCGCCGCATCAGGCAGCGGTCAAGGTGCTGTCGCAAGGCTTGCTCGACACCGGCATCATCGACAAGACGAAGGTCGGCAGCGTCGACGACGTCATCGCCGAGCGCGCGTACATGCGCTTTTACATGCACCGCACAGGCCACTGGATCGGCATGGACGTGCACGATGCCGGCGAATACCGCGAGGCGGACGGCCCGCGCGACGAAGAAGGCGCGCGGCCGTGGCGTAGGCTCGCGGCGGGCAACATGCTCACCGTGGAGCCGGGTCTGTACGTGCGCGCCGCCGAAGACGTGCCCGAGCGCTATTGGAACATCGGCATTCGCATCGAGGACGATGCGCTCGTCACCGCAACCGGCTGCGAACTGCTCACGCGCGAAGTGCCGGTTGCCGCCGACGAAATCGAAGCGCTGATGCGCGAATCCGCCAGCAACTGAATGACCACGACATGAGCGACGCGATCACACAACCGCATTTCGACTACGACATCGCCATCGTCGGCGCCGGCCCGGTCGGGCTCGCGCTCGCGGGTTGGCTCGCGCGGCGCAGCGCGACCTCGCGGCTGTCCATCGCGCTCATCGACGCGCGCACGCCCGAAGCCGCCGCCAACGATCCGCGTTCGCTCGCCCTCTCGCACGGCAGCCGCGTCATGCTTCAGCCGCTCGGCTTTCCCGCCGATGCCACGCCGATCCGCCGCATCCACGTTTCGCAGCGCGGGCATTTCGGCCGCACGTTGATCGAGCACGACGAGCACGATGTGCCGGAACTGGGCTATGTCGTGCGCTATGGGTCGCTCGTCGCCGCGCTCGCGAATGCGGTGCGCACGACCAAGGTCGACTGGCTCACGGACACATCGGCGCTGCCGCCGCTCCAGGACAACGAAGGCGTGAGCCTGCCGCTGCAATCCGCGAGCGGCGAGCGCACGATCCGCGCGCGCGTGCTCGTGAACGCGGAAGGCGGGCTGTATCAGCAAGGCGCGCGCGAAGCGGTCGTTTCCAGCGAGCGGCGCGCGCGCGATTACGGGCAAACGGCGATCGTCGGGACCGTGAGCGTGTCCGATCCGCAAGCGCATGTCGCGTGGGAGCGTTTCACGAGCGAAGGCCCGATTGCGCTTTTGCCGTGCGGCGGCCAGCGTCACGCGGACTATTCGCTCGTCTGGTGCGGCTCGCCGGAAGAAGCCGCGCGGCGCATGCAGCTCGCCGACGACGCGTTCCTCGCGGAGCTGGGCGTCGCGTTCGGCACGCGCATGGGACGCTTCACGCGCATCGCGGGGCGCGCGGCGTTTCCGCTCGGCCTCACCGCGCTGAACGCGCTGGTGGACCGGCGCACGGTCGCCATCGGCAATGCGGCGCAGACGCTGCATCCGGTTGCGGGCCAGGGTCTGAACCTCGGGCTGCGCGACGCACAGGCGCTTTGCGACGCGCTTTCCGCCGACGGCGCGCGGCCGCTCGCGCTCGCGCACTTCGCCGAGCGCCGCGCGCTGGACCGGCGGCTCACCATCGGCGCGACCGACACGCTCGCGCGCATCTTCACGGTCGATGCAGGCCCGCTCGCCGCGATGCGCGGTCTCGCGCTGACCGCGCTCGAATTCCTTCCGCCCGTCAAGACCGCGCTCGCGCGGCAGATGATGTTCGGGCAGCGTCGCTGAAGGCACTTATCCTCTATGAAGGCCCCGGCTTTCATAGAAGATTTAAACACTTGCACGCGATTGCTCTTAATTTCAGCACGCGCTTAGCGTTAAAATACGCGTTTCCCTTCTGCATCCTTGCATCTGTCTGACGCGAACGCGCACGTGCGGCATCGGTCCGCCATCGTTCGCCAGCACGGTGCCCAAGCCTCATGCCCACCATCGGTTCTCACGTTCTGCGCAATAACCTGTTCGTCGCTCCGATGGCAGGTGTCACCGACCGGCCGTTCCGCCAGCTTTGCAAACGCATGGGCGCGGGCTACGCGGTGTCGGAGATGGTGGCGTCGAACGCGCAGTTGTGGAAAAGCGAGAAGACGATGCGCCGAGCGAACCACGCGGGCGAGGTCGAACCGATTGCCGTGCAGATTGCCGGCGCCGATCCGCAGATGCTCGCGGAAGCCGCGCGCCACAACGTCGCGAACGGCGCGCAGATCATCGACATCAACATGGGCTGCCCGGCGAAGAAAGTGTGCAACGTCGCGGCGGGTTCGGCGCTTCTGCAGAACGAACCGCTCGTCGCGCGCATCGTCGAGGCCGTGGTGCAGGCGGTCGGCGTCGGACCGGACGCGGTGCCCGTCACGCTCAAGATCCGCACCGGGTGGAATCGCGAGAACAAGAACGCGCTGACCATCGCCCGCATCGCGCAAGACGCCGGCATCGCCATGCTCACCGTTCATGGCCGCACGCGCGCCGATCTCTACAAGGGCGACGCCGAATACGAGACCATCGCGGCCGTCAAGGCGTCGGTGAAGATTCCGGTCGTGGCGAACGGCGACATCGCGACGCCCGAAAAGGCGCGCGACGTGCTCGCCGCCACGCTCGCCGACGCCATCATGATCGGCCGCGCGGCGCAGGGCCGTCCGTGGCTCTTCCGCGAGATCGAGCACTTCCTCGCGACGGGCGAGCGCATGCCGCCGCCGCGCATCGACGAGATTCAACAGGTGATGAACGAGCACCTCGAAGACCACTACGCGTTCTACGGGGAATTCACCGGCGTTCGGACTGCGCGCAAGCACATCGGCTGGTACACTCGCGGCCTTTCCGGGGCCAACGCCTTCCGGCACCGGATGAATACGCTCGACACGACCAAAGAACAATTGTTCGCTGTCAATGAATTCTTCGACGCGCAAAAGGCGCTGTCAGACCGCCTCGTCTATGTCGACGAAGCCGCGGACGCCGGCGAAGCGGTCGAGGAAGAATCGTGCGGCGGACAACACAACACAGACCGACTAATTGCCGCATGAGCAGACATAACATCGAACAATGCGTCCGCCAGAGCCTGGATAACTATTTCCAGGACCTGGACGGCTCCAACCCGCACGACGTGTACGACATGGTGATCTCGTGCGTCGAAAAACCGATGCTCGAAGTGGTGCTGGAACAGGCCGGCGGCAACCAGTCGCTCGCGGCGGAATATCTGGGCATCAACCGCAACACGCTTCGCAAGAAACTCCAGCAGCACGGATTGATTTGATTCATCGGACGCAAGGCGCGCGCCTTGGTCCGGCCTGGTTATCCTTTCTGGTTCAGTGTTCATCATGATCAAGCAAGCGCTCATCTCCGTTTCCGACAAATCCGGCATCGTCGATTTCGCGAAATCGCTGTCGGATCTCGGCGTCAGGATTCTCTCGACCGGCGGCACGGCGAAACTGCTCGCCGACGCGGGCCTGCCCGTTACCGAGGTGGCCGACTACACCGGCTTTCCGGAAATGCTCGATGGGCGCGTGAAGACGCTGCACCCGAAGGTTCACGGCGGCATTCTCGCGCGCCGCGACGTGCCCGAGCACATGGCGGCGCTTGAACAGCACGGCATTCCGACCATCGATTTGCTGGTCGTCAATCTGTATCCGTTCGTTCAGACGGTGTCGAAGGAAGAATGCTCGCTCGAAGACGCCATCGAGAACATCGACATCGGCGGTCCCACGATGCTGCGCTCGGCTGCGAAGAATCATCGCGACGTGACGGTGATTGTCGATCCCGCCGACTACGCCGCCGTGCTCGACGAAATGCGCGCGAACGGCAACAGCGTCGGCTACAAGACGAGCTTCCGCCTCGCCACGAAGGTTTTCGCGCACACCGCGCAATATGACGGCGCGATCACGAACTATCTGACGAGCCTCACCGAACAACTTCAGCACAGCGAGCGCAACACCTATCCGGCAACCTTCAATCTCGCGTTCGAGAAGGTGCAGGACCTGCGCTACGGCGAGAATCCGCATCAGAGCGCGGCGTTCTACCGCGATCTTTCCGTGCCCGCCGGCGCGCTCGCCAATTACGAGCAGTTGCAGGGCAAGGAACTCTCGTACAACAACATCGCGGATTCGGACGCCGCCTGGGAATGCGTGAAGACCTTCGACGCGCCGGCCTGCGTCATCATCAAGCACGCGAATCCGTGCGGCGTGGCGATCGGCGCGAATGCGCACGAAGCGTATTCGAAGGCATTTCAGACCGACCCGACTTCCGCGTTCGGCGGCATCATCGCGTTCAATCGCGAAGTGGACGAAGCGGCGGCGCAGGCCGTGGCGAAGCAGTTCGTCGAAGTGCTGATCGCGCCTTCGTTCAGCGAAGCGGCGCGCGCGGTCTTCGCGGCGAAGCAGAACGTGCGTCTTTTGCAGATTGCGCTCGGGGATGGCCACAACGCGTTCGACCTGAAGCGCGTCGGCGGCGGGCTGCTGGTTCAATCGCTCGATTCGAAGAACGTGCAGCCGCATGAACTTCGCGTCGTGACGAAGCGCCATCCGACGCCGAAGGAAATGGACGATCTGATGTTCGCGTGGCGCGTGGCGAAGTACGTGAAGTCGAACGCGATCGTGTTCTGCGGCGGCGGCATGACGCTCGGCGTCGGCGCGGGCCAGATGAGCCGCGTGGATTCGGCGCGCATCGCGGGCATCAAGGCGCAAAACGCGGGGCTGTCGCTGAACGGCTCGGCGGTGGCATCGGACGCGTTCTTCCCGTTCCGCGACGGCCTCGATGTCGTCGTGAACGCGGGGGCAACGTGCGTCATTCAGCCGGGCGGCTCCATGCGCGACGACGAAGTGGTCGCCGCCGCGGACGAGCATAACGTCGCGATGATTCTCACCGGCACGCGCCACTTCCGCCATTAACATCGCCCGCTTCATTTACTATTGGCCTGTTTGCGCCGGGACTGGCGCAGACAGGCCATTTTGATTTCACGAGCCGCATCGCGAACGAATGAGAATCCTAGGCATCGACCCCGGCCTGCGCGTGACCGGCTTCGGCATCATCGACATGGCGGGGCACTCGCTCAATTACGTGACGAGCGGCGTCATCAAGACGGCCGACGCCGATTTGCCTTCGCGTCTGAACACCATCTTCGACGGCATCTCCACGCTGATTCGCCAGCACAACCCCGATCAGGCGGCGATCGAGAAAGTCTTCGTCAACGTCAATCCGCAGTCCACGCTTCTGCTCGGCCAGGCGCGCGGCGCGGCCATTTGCGGACTCGTCGCGAGCGGCGTGCCGGTTGCCGAATACACCGCGCTGCAACTGAAGCAGGCGGTCGTCGGCTACGGACGCGCGACGAAAGAGCAGATGCAGCAGATGGTCGTGCGCCTGCTCAATCTCTCGGGCGTTCCCGGCACCGACGCCGCCGACGCGCTCGGCATGGCGATCTGTCACGCGCATGGCGGCACCGGCCTCGCGACTCTGGGCGGCATCGCGCCGTCGCTCGCGAAGAAAGGCTTGCGTGTAAGGCGCGGGCGTCTGATCGGCTAATTCTTTCACCCACACAAAGCAAACATGATTGGTCGCATCGCCGGCGTTCTGCTGGAAAAAAATCCGCCGCACTTGCTCGTCGATTGCAATGGCGTCGGCTATGAAATCGACGTGCCGATGAGCACGTTCTACAACCTGCCGAATGCCGGCGAAAAGGTCGTGCTGCTCACGCAGATGATCGTGCGCGAGGACGCGCATCTGCTCTACGGCTTTCTCACGTCGCAGGAACGCGCGACGTTTCGCGAGTTGTTAAAGATCAGCGGCATCGGCGCGCGCATGGCGTTGGCCGTGCTCTCCGGCATGAGCGTGCAGGAACTCGCGCAGACCGTGACGACGCAGGACAGCGCGCGGCTCACGCGCGTGCCGGGCATCGGCAAGAAAACGGCCGAGCGGCTTCTGCTCGAACTGAAAGGCAAGCTCGGCGCCGATCTCGGCGCGATGGCGAGCGCGGCTTCCCAGTCCGACCACGCATCCGACATTCTCAACGCGCTGCTCGCGCTCGGCTATTCCGAGAAGGAAGCGCTCGCCGCCATCAAGAACGTGCCGGCCGGAAGCGGCGTGTCCGAGGGCATCAAGCTCGCGTTGAAGGCGCTTTCGAAGGCCTGAAGCGCGATCTTCGCAGACGCTTCGAGCGGCCCGCCACTAGGCCGTTCGGCCAGGTTCGTTGCGGGAAGGCACGCTGTACAATCGACCCATGATCGAAACCGACAAACTCGCCGCCGAACGCATCATTTCGGCCACGCCCGTCTCGCCGAACGAAGAAGCGTTCGAGCGCGCGCTGCGCCCGCGCCAGCTCGACGAATACGTCGGCCAGGAAAAGGTGCGCGGCCAGCTCGAAATCTTCATCGAAGCGGCCAAGCGCCGCTCCGAAGCGCTCGATCACGTCTTGCTCTTCGGTCCGCCCGGTCTCGGCAAGACGACGCTCGCGCATATCATCGCGCGTGAAATGGGCGTCAATCTGCGGCAGACGTCGGGGCCGGTGCTGGAGCGCGCGGGCGACCTCGCCGCGCTCCTCACTAATCTCGAAGCGAACGACGTGCTCTTCATCGACGAGATTCATCGGCTCTCGCCGGTCGTCGAGGAAATTCTGTATCCGGCGCTCGAGGATTATCAGATCGACATCATGATCGGCGAAGGGCCGGCCGCGCGCAGCGTCAAGCTGGACCTTCAGCCGTTCACGCTCGTCGGCGCGACCACGCGCGCGGGCATGCTGACCAATCCGCTGCGCGACCGCTTCGGCATCGTGTCGCGGCTCGAGTTCTACAACGCGAACGAACTCGCGCGCATCGTGTCGCGGTCGGCCTCGCTGCTGAAGGCGGACATCGTGCCCGAAGGCGCGCTGGAAATCGCGCGGCGCTCGCGCGGCACGCCGCGTATCGCGAACCGGCTGCTGCGACGCGTGCGCGATTACGCCGAAGTGAAGGCGAACGGCAGCATCACCGCCGAAGTCGCGGATGCTGCGCTCAAGATGCTCGACGTCGATCCGGTCGGCTTCGATCTCATGGACCGCAAGCTGCTCGAAGCCATCCTCAACAAGTTCGACGGCGGGCCCGTCGGCGTGGACAATCTCGCGGCGGCAATCGGCGAGGAGCGCGACACCATCGAGGACGTGCTCGAACCGTATCTCATCCAGCAAGGCTATTTGCAGCGCACGCCGCGCGGCCGCGTCGCAACGCTCCTCACGTACCGGCATTTCGGCATCGCCGCGCCGGACGGTGGCCCGATCCGCGATCTCTGGGACGCGAACAACGGCTAGCGCATGTCGGATCAGGCAACGTTGGTTACGCGGATGCGGTCGTCGATTGCGCGCGGGATTACGAGTCTCACGACCGGCAGCGGCCCGACGCTCGACTATTCGTCGCCGCCGGGCGATCCCGGTCTCTTCGGCCCGCAGACCGTCTGCTGGAAAGTCCACGCCGATTTCACGTCGATGATGACGGGCGGCATTAGCGCGCTCCTGCTGCAAACGCTGCATCCGCTGGCGCTCGCCGGCGTCTGGGATCATTCGAGTTTTCGCTCCGATATTCTCGGCCGTCTGCGTCGCACGGCGACTTTCGTTGCGGGCACGACGTTCGGCAATCGACACGATGCGCTCGCGCTGATCGAGCGCGTGAAGCGCATCCATCTGAACGTGACGGGGACCGCGCCCGATGGCCGCCCGTATCGCGCGGACGATCCCGACCTGCTGACCTGGGTGCACGTGGCGGAAGTGACGAGCTTCCTGCAGGGCTACTTGCGCTACGTGAATCCGGCGCTGTCGGAGGCGGATCAGGACCGCTATTTCGAAGAAACCGAGACCATCGCCCGCTTGCTCGGCGCGCGCGACGTGCCCGCCACGCGCGCGCAGATCCAAACGTATCTGGATGCCATGCGTCCGCTGCTGCACGCGAGCGAGCGCACGCAGGAAGTCATTCGCGTGCTGAAGAACGCGCCGACGCCAAGCGTCGCGATGAAGCCGGCGAGCAAGCTGGTGTTCAGCGCAGGCGTCGATCTGCTTCCCGACTGGGCTCAAGAGATGCTCGGGTTGTCCGCGCTTGCGCCTCTGCGACGGACGATTGCGCGCCCCGGCGTGCGCGCGATGGCGCCTGTGATTCGCTGGGCGCTCGTCAACGGCATCGCGAAACGCGCGCGGCTGCGCGTCGCGGCAAAGAAAGACTAGGCCGGCTTGCGCAAGCCGTCGTCGCTGGTATCGGTCGCGAGATGCGAGACGTCGCCCCAGGACACGACGCTCGCCGCCGCGCCATCGTAATCGACCACATTGATGCTGCAGTTGAGCAGCGGCCAGTTGCGCGGCTCGTGAAGCGACAGCTTCATCGCGAACCGGTAAATGCAGTCCAGCACGCCGCCGTGCGCCACGCACGCAATGCGTCCACCCGGATGCGCCGCGACGATCGGCTCCATCGCGTGCACCACGCGGTGATAAAAGACGCGCTGCGATTCGCCGCCGGGCGGCGCGAAACCGGGGTCGCGCGTCTGCCATTCGACATATTCGGCGGGAAATTTCTCGCTGATCTCGTCGCTGTCGTGGCCCTGAAACGCGCCGTACTGACGCTCGCGCAAGCCTTCGGACAAGCGCAGGTCAAGCCCGAGTGCGTCGGCGAAAGGCTGCGCCGTCTGCTGGGCGCGTAAAAGGTCGCTCGAATAGGCGGCGTCGAGCCGCCCTTCCCGCGCGACACGCGCGCCGAGTTGTTCCGCCTGCAACATGCCATGTTCCGAGAGCGGAATATCGACATGCCCCTGAATGCGCTTGATGCGGTTCCAGTCGGTTTCGCCGTGCCGGATGAACAGGACTTGCGTCGTCATAGGAGAAGTGTGTTCAGGGCCGTATTTGCAGCCAGAAGGTGACGGGGCCGTCGTTGACGAGCGACACCTGCATGTCGGCGCCGAATTCGCCTGTCTCGACGACCGAATGCTTCGCCCGCGCCTCGCGCACGAAGTAATCGAAAAGCCGCTTGCCTTCGTCGGGCGGCGCGGCGGGCGTGAAACTCGGACGCAAGCCGCTCGACGTATCGGCGGCGAGCGTGAATTGCGACACCAGCAGCACGCCGCCCGCGCGTCCGGCGCCGTCGATGTTCTGCACCGACAGGTTCATCTTGCCGGCGGGGTCGCTGAACACCCGATACGCGAGCATCTTCGCGAGCAGCTTGTCGGCGGCGGCCTCGGTGTCGCCGCGTTCGGCGCAGACGAGCGCGAGCAGGCCGGCATCGATCGCGCCGGTCACGCGCTCGCCGACGCGCACGTCCGCGCGCCGCACGCGCTGGATCAGCGCGATCATGCCGTCAGCGTCACGCGCGCGAAGCGGCGCTTGCCGACCTGCACGACGAACTCGCCCGGCTCGACCTTGAGCGCCTTGTCGGAAACGGTGGCGCCGTCGATCTTCACGCCGCCCTGCTCGATATTGCGCAGCGCTTCGCTCGTCGACGGCACGAGGCCCGCCTGCTTGAGCATCTGACCGATCGCGAGCGGCGCGCCCGCGAGCGTGACCGTCGGAATGTCGTCGGGCACGCCGCCCTTCGCGCGATGGTTGAAGTCCTCGAGCGCGCGCTGGGCATCCGCCGGCGAATGAAAGCGCGCGACGATTTCCTGCGCGAGCATCACCTTGAAGTCGCGCGGATTGCGCCCGCCCTCCGCTTCCTGCCTGAAACGCGCGATCTCCTCGATGCTGCGGAACGACAGCAGCTCGAAGTAACGCCACATCAGCGTGTCGGAAATGCTCATCAGCTTGCCGAACATGTCGGTCGGCTTCTCGCTGATGCCGACGTAGTTGTTCTTCGACTTCGACATCTTGTCGACGCCGTCGAGCCCTTCGAGCAGCGGCATCGTGAGAATGCACTGCTGTTCCTGCCCGTACTGCTTCTGCAATTCGCGGCCGACGAGCAGGTTGAACTTCTGGTCCGTGCCGCCGAGTTCGAGATCAGCGTTGAGCGCGACGGAGTCGTAGCCCTGCATCAACGGGTACAGGAATTCATGAATCGAGATCGGCACGCCGCCCTGGAAGCGCTTGGTGAAATCCTCGCGTTCGAGAATGCGCGCGACCGTATAGCGGGACGCGAGCTTGATCATGCCGTCCGCGCCGAGCGGCATCGACCATTCGCTGTTGTAGCGAATTTCGGTCTTTTCGCGGTCGAGCACGAGCGCAGCCTGCTCGAAGTACGTCCTCGCGTTGTTCTCGATCTGCTCGCGCGTGAGCGGCGGGCGCGTGGCGTTGCGGCCGGACGGATCGCCGATGAGCGATGTGAAATCGCCGATCAGGAAGATGACCTGATGCCCGAGGTCCTGCAACTGGCGCATCTTGTTCAGCACGACCGTATGGCCGATGTGAATGTCCGGCGCGGTCGGATCGAGCCCGAGCTTGATGCGCAGCGGCTTGCCGGTGGCGGCGCTCCTCGCGAGCTTCTGCGCGAACTCGTCTTCGATCAGCAGTTCGTCGCAGCCGCGCTTGGCGACGGCGAGCGCGGCGCGCACGTCGTCGGTGATCGGCAGGGCCTGGGTCGAGGGCGCGGAAGAGGCGTTGGAGTCTGTCGTCATGCTTGCGGCTTTTGAGGTGAGATGAGTGCCATCGCGGACGAAGCCCGGCGGCGAACGCGTGGAGAAAAACGCGCGCAATGGCCTGTTCAGGCTCAGGATTTTACGCGAGGAAGGCCGCTTCGGTGCCGTTTGGCGGCATTCGGGCGAACTTCGGCGCGGTAACGCATCTTAACGATTCAACCGGATGCGCGGATAATCGCGGCTTGACGCAGGAGCATCGACGAGGAGAAGCGCGTGGGGAAAAAAGCCGAAGCAATCGAAACCGGCAAGGCGGACGGCGTCTACTTCGGCCTGATGTCGGGCACGAGCATGGACGGCGTGGATGGCGTGGCGGTGCAGTTCACGACAGGCAAGCCGCCCGTCGTGCTCGGCGAGGCGCACGTTTCCTTCTCGCAAGGACTTCGCGACGCGCTCTTCGCGCTGCAAGCCCCCGGCGACAACGAACTCGAGCGCGAGGCGCTGGCCGGCAATGCGCTCGCCACGCGCTACGCCGTGTGCTGTCACGAACTGCAGAGCATGAGCGGCTACTCGTCGACGAAGGTGCGCGCGATCGGCGTGCATGGGCAGACGGTGCGGCATCGGCCGGAAAAGGGCTACACGCGGCAGATCAACAATCCGGCGCTGCTCGCCGAAATGACGAATATCGACGTGATCGCCGATTTTCGCAGCCGCGACGTCGCGGCGGGCGGCCAAGGCGCGCCGCTCGTGCCGGCCTTTCATGCGACGATTTTCGGCGCGAAGAACGAGACGCGCGTCGTCTGCAATCTGGGCGGCATCAGCAATATCACGATCCTCGCGGCGACCGGCGCGGTGCGCGGCTTCGATTGCGGTCCGGCGAACGCGCTCATCGACGAGTGGGCGCATCGGCATCTGCAGCGTGCTTACGACGATGGCGGCCAGTTCGCGGCGCAAGGTCAGGTGAATCGGCCGCTGCTGAACGCGCTCCTCGACGAGCCGTTCTTCGCCGAGCCGCCGCCCAAGAGCACCGGCCGCGATCTCTTCAATCCCGCCTGGCTCGACGCGAAGCTCGCGCCTTTCGCCGCCCTCGCCCCCGCCGACGTCCAGGCGACGCTGACCGCGCTCACCGCAACGACGGTCGCGCGCGAAATCGCGCGCCACGCATCGGACGCGCGCGCGGTCTATGTCTGCGGCGGCGGCGCGCGCAATCCGGTGCTGATGAAGATGCTGCAGCAGGCACTCGACGAAACCGGCGTCTCCCGTGTGCCCGTGACGACGACGGATGCGCTCGGCGTGCCGCCGCAGCAAGTGGAGGCGTTCGCGTTCGCGTGGCTCGCGATGCGCTGCGTCGCGCGGGAGCCGGGCAATCTCGCCGCGGTGACGGGCGCGGCGGGCGAACGCGTACTGGGCGCGATTTATCCGCGCTAGAAAGCAAAACGGAGCCCGAAGGCTCCGCTGTCGCTTGGCGTTGCGCCGTACTCAGACCGAGAACGAGGAACCGCAACCGCAAGTCGTCGTGGCGTTCGGATTCTTGATCACGAACTGCGCGCCGTTGATATCGTCCTTGTAGTCGATCTCCGCGCCGACGAGATACTGGTAGCTCATCGAGTCGATCAGCAGTTGCACGCCGCTCTTGTCCATCACGGTGTCGTCTTCGTTGACCTCTTCGTCGAACGTGAAACCGTACTGGAAACCCGAGCATCCGCCGCCTTGCACGAACACGCGCAGCTTCAGATCCGGATTGCCCTCTTCGTCGATCAATTGCTTGACCTTCTCCGCGGCGGCGTCGGTGAAGACGAACGGCATCGGCATTTCGGTCGTGGGGGTGTCGCTGACAGCGCTCATTGAACTCTCCAATTTAGCTTCTAGCCGCTATTGTAGGGCTGATCTCAAAATCGTGCCGAATGCCCATGAAATCAAGAGGCTATATGCAAATTCGACTGATTCGGACGAATAGGCGGCAATAGAAAAAGCCGCCGGCACCTTGCAGTGCGGGCGGCTTTCGAAGCAGCTTCGCCAGGACTTCCCCCGGCGAAACGCGAAAGCGATTAACGCTTCGAGAATTGCTTCCTGCGGCGTGCCTTGTGGAAGCCGACCTTCTTACGTTCCACTTCACGCGCGTCGCGGGTGACGAAGCCCGCGTTCGACAGCTGCGACTTGAGCGTTGCGTCGTAGTCCATCAGCGCGCGGGTGATGCCGTGGCGAACCGCGCCTGCCTGACCCGTTTCGCCGCCGCCATTCACGTTGACCTTGATGTCGAACGTGGTGCCGTGGTTCGTGAGTTCCAGCGGTTGACGCACGATCATCAGCGACGTTTCGCGCGAGAAATAGTCGGCGATGGGCTTGCCATTGACGATGATCTCGCCCTTGCCCGACTTGATGAAGACACGAGCGACGGCGCTCTTGCGGCGGCCCGTACCGTAGTTCCAGTTACCGATCATGTGGGCTCCCCTTAGATCTCGAGCGACTTCGGCTGCTGTGCCGTGTGCGGATGCGTGGCTTCAGCGTAGACCTTCAGCTTCTTGATCATCGCGTAGCCGAGCGGGCCCTTCGGCAGCATGCCCTTGACAGCCTTCTCGAGCGCGCGGCCCGGGAAGCGCTCTTGCATCTTGCCGAACGTCGTTTCATAGATGCCGCCCGGATAGCCCGAGTGACGATAGTACTTCTTGTCCGTGGTCTTGTTGCCCGTGACCTTCAGCTTGCCGGCATTGACGATGATGATGTAATCACCGGTGTCGACGTGCGGAGTAAATTCAGGCTTGTGCTTGCCGCGAAGACGGCGTGCCACTTCGCTGGCGACACGGCCGAGAACCTTATCCGTCGCGTCAATCACGTACCATTCGCGCGTCACCTCTTCGGCTTTTGCGGAAAACGTCTTCATGATCGATCCAAAAATGAAATGCCCTTGTGCTTTGACCTTGTTCGGCCCTGCTTATAAGTGCGCTCGACGGCGCGTGCAGGCTCTCACAGGCTTCTCTTCGCGGGCTTGTGGCAAAGAGAACTGCAAAGTATAACGGGAAATTGCCCGATGCGTCAAAGGGTTGCATCACTTCGCGCAGGGTTGCCGCGTACCGGGCGGCAAAGGCGAAAAAAAACCCGAGCGCTTCTAGGCTCGGGTTCAATCCACCATAGGAGGAGGTGGAGGAGACACGGTAGATTCGTCGAACTACGACAACCAATGGGCCGAGTATAGGCACGGCCATGCTGCGAAGCAAGAAGATTTGCATCGTGGGAAGTCGTTTCGCATCGCGCAATGAGCCTGTGGCGCGACGTCGGGGAGACTTTTCTTTCGAATCAATCGTTTAAGGCGCGTCGGACTTGCGCGACGAACATATCGGCGAGTCGAGATGCTTCGTCAAAGCTAGATCGAATGCAGCGCGAGCTGCGCGCCGACGTTCCCCAGCCGTCCGTCAACCCGTAAATGCGCGGACCGCGCGCAGCTTGCGAAGACCCAACCGGCTACAATCGATAGTTCGTATAAGTGCCGATCGGCTGGAGCATGAGCATGGAATGCAAAGTTAGCTGGATGGGACAGGACGGCATGGCCTTCGCCGCCGAAACGGGCAGCGGTCACATCGTCGCCATGGACGGCGCGCCGGAAGGCGGCGGCCGCAATTTGGCGCCGCGTCCGATGGAAATGGTCCTGCTCGGCACGGGCGGCTGCACCGCCTACGACGTCGTGATGATCCTGAAGAAGAGCCGCCAGGACATCGAAGACTGCTCGGTCACGCTCAAGGCCGAACGCGCGAGCGAAGACCCGAAAGTGTTCACGAAGATCCACTTTCACTTCACCGTCACCGGCAAGAACCTGAACCCGGCAACGGTCGAGCGCGCGATCAACCTGTCGCACGACAAGTACTGCTCGGCGTCGATCATGCTTGCGAAGACGGCCGAACTCACGCATTCGTTCGATATCGTCGAGCGCTGAGCGCATCGCAATGAAAAAAGCCGGCGTCACGCATGACGCCGGCTTTTCTTTTGATCGATGACAAAGCGGGCCGATAAGCCGGATTCTGTGCACGCGCCGCCCAAAGGCGAACGCGCGTGGCAGCCATTCCTCTAGGCGCGCCATTGCTGACGCGCTCGAGCTTCCTACCCGCAGGCGAACGGGGGCCCCGTCCTGCATCCGAAGATGCGCGCCTGCCTATTTGGAATTGCTCCGGGTGGAGGTTACCGTGCCGGCACGTCTCGCGACGGCCGCGGTGCGCTCTTACCGCACCGTTTCACCCTTACCTGATCTTCAGACTCGCGCCCGAAGCCATCGGCGGTTTGCTTTCTGTTGCCCTGTTCCGCGTGTTGCCACGGATGGCCGTTAGCCATCACCCTGCCCTGTGGAGTCCGGACTTTCCTCGCCCCCGGCGCCCTGAAGCGCCAGAGCCGCGACTGCCTGGCCCGCTTTGCGGCGACGATTCTAGCACGCGCCTTCCGCGCTCCCCGCGACGCGCCGCCCCGCGCGGAACACGGACGTGTCGTCGTAGAACGCGGCGTCGGCGTTCGCATCGCACCAGCCGGGCACGCCGAGCACGGGCAGCGGCGCGAACGCGCGGCTCGCGAGCGGCGTCGCGATGACGCTTTGGCAGACGAGATCGTCGAGCGTCGCGCGGCGAGCTTCGTCGTCGAGCGAAAAATAGGCGGCGGGCACCTCCACGATCCATGCGTGCCCGGTGCACGCCTTGTACGGCGCGACGAGCTTTTCCAGCAGCGCATGGCCGAAGATGCGCGCCTCGCAGCGCGTGCCCCACGACGCCCGGCCGTCGACGAACAGCGCGCGCCAGTCGAAGCGGCGCAGGGCATCCGCGAGCGACGCATCCGCGCAGGCGAACAGCACCGCGTTTTCGTCGAAGAGCGTGAGCGCGTCGCGCACGCCGCCGCGCGTCGGACCGATGCCGAGCGCATCGATCTGATCGGCCTGACGCGCGTTCAGTGCCGCCTTGATGCGCGGATACGCGAACCACATCAGCCCGTTGAAGAAATCGTGCAGATTGTGGCGCGTCGGCACGCGGCCCGTGCGCGCGATATGCGCTTCGTAGGATTCGCCTTCCGGCAGCGCTTCCTGCGCGATGAACGCGAGCCGCTCCCCGCGTCCGGTGACGAGCGCCGCTTCGCTCGCGTCGGCGTTCAGTCGCGTCAGATAGCGCGCGGAGCCGTCGAGCGCCGCCGCTTGCCAACGCGCGCCGCGCGACGCGATCGGCCGAAGCCACGGCTGCGTCCAGTCAATTTCGCCGAATTCATCATGCAAGTTGCAAAGCGCCGGTTGCCGCACTCGACTCACGCCGCGTCGACGAACCGCCAGCCGATCGTCTCACCGCCTCGCAGCGGGACGATGCCGGTATCGCCGGCGCTGAACTCGGCGGGCAGCGTCCACGATGCGCGCTCGAGCGTCACCTTTTCCTCGCTGCGCGGCAGGCCGTAGAAGTCCGCGCCGTGAAAGCTCGCGAAACCTTCCAGCTTGTCGAGCGCGCCGGCCTTGTCGAAGGCTTCGGCGTACAACTCCAGCGCGTGCAGCGCGGTATAGCAGCCGGCGCAGCCGCACGCGTGCTCCTTCAAACCCTTCGGATGCGGCGCACTGTCGGTGCCGAGGAAGAAGCGCGAATTGCCCGACGTCGCCGCCTCGACGAGCGCCACGCGATGCGTCTCGCGCTTGAGCACCGGCAAGCAGTAGCAATGCGGCCGGATGCCGCCGACGAGAATCGCGTTGCGGTTGTACAGCAGGTGATGCGCGGTGATCGTCGCGCCGATCGCGCCTTGCGCGTCGCGCACGTACTCGGCGGCGTCCTTCGTCGTGATGTGCTCGAACACGATCTTGAGTTCAAGGAAATCGCGGCGCAGCGGTGTCATCACACGGTCGATGAACACCTTTTCGCGGTCGAACACGTCGATGTCGCTGTCCGTCACTTCGCCGTGCGTCAGCAAGGGCATGCCGACTTCCTGCATCGCTTCCAGCGTTTTCGCGCACTTGCCGAGCAGATCCGTCACGCCCGCGTCGGAATTGGTCGTCGCGCCCGCCGGATACAGCTTCACGCCATGCACGAAGCCGCTCTCCCGCGCGCGGCGAATTTCGTCCGGCGGCGTGTTGTCGGTGAGATAGAGCGTCATCAGCGGTTCGAAGCGCGCGCCGGGACCGTCCTTCGGGCGCGCGGCCAGAATCCGCTCGCGGTAGGCCGCGGCCATGTCCGTCGTCGTGACGGGCGGCTTCAGGTTCGGCATGATGATCGCGCGCCCGAACTGACGCGCCGTGTGCGGCAGGACGGCGGTGAGCGTCGCGCCGTCGCGCACATGCAGATGCCAGTCGTCTGGGCGCGCTAGGGTGAGCGTGGCGGGCGTCGTGGGCGAATGAGTCGATGCGGTGGTAGCGGACATGGCGTGATGACGGCGAGGACGTTGAACGAGAAAGCGGACTGCAAGCAAGGCGCGGGCGCTTCGGGCTTCAGACCGGAAAAAACCGCCGTGGAAAATGCACAACGCGCGCTCGCGGTGCGCGCCCTTCGATTTTTTCGGGCGGGTGCCGGTGATATGCTTGTCGGACGTATTGTAACAACCCGGCCTAGAGCCTTAGCCCGTCTGCTTCAGCACCATGTGCCAACTTCTCGGAATGAATTGCGCCGAACCGACCGACGTGACCTTCTCGTTCACCGGGTTCGCCGCGCGCGGCGGAATGACGGATCATCACGCGGACGGCTGGGGTATCGCGTTCTTCGAAGACAAGGCGTGCAGGCTTTTCATCGATCATCAGTCTTCGGCGAGTTCGCCGCTCGCCGAGATGGTGAAGCGCTATCCGATCAAGTCGAAGAACACCATCGCGCATATTCGCAAGGCGACGCAGGGGCACATTCTGCTTGAGAACTGCCATCCGTTCATGCGCGAATTGTGGGGACGGCACTGGATCTTCGCGCACAACGGCGATCTCAACGGCCACGCGCCCGAGTTGACGGGCGTTTATCAGCCGGTTGGCACCACGGATAGCGAACTCGCGTTTTGCGCGTTGCTGCACGGCTTGCGGCGCGCCTTTCCCGGCTCCCAGCCGCCGCTCGACGAACTCTTCGACACCCTCGCCACGCTCACGCGCGACATCACGCAGTACGGCGTCTTCAACTTTCTGATGTCGAACGGCCAGGCGCTCTTCTCGCACTGTTCGACGCATTTGTACTATCTGGTGCGAAGCTGGCCGTTCTCGACCGCGCATCTGATCGACGCGGACATGTCGATCGACTTCGCCAAGTACACGACGCCGGAAGATCGCGTCGCGGTAATCGCCACGTCGCCGCTCACGGACAACGAAGTCTGGACGCGCTTCGCCCCCGGCGACCTCGCGATGTTCCAGCAGGGCGCGCTCGCGCGCACGGTCAACATTCCCGTGCCGGAAGAAGTCGCGAGGAAGGCGGCGGAGCCGCTCGCCAAGGCGTGCGTCGGATCGGCGTTGAAGGTCGACGAGATCCGCACGACGGCGGCAGTGGAATCGGAACTGGGCATCGAATAAAAAAGCGGCGCTTTCTCTCGAAAGCGCCGCTTCCCTGCCCGCGAACTCAGTGCAGGATCTTCGCTAGAAAATCCTTCGCGCGGTCCGACTTCGGATTCGCGAAGAACGCTTCTTTCTGATCGTCCTCGACGATGATCCCGCGGTCCATGAAGATCACGCGGTTCGCCACCTTCTTCGCGAAGCCCATCTCGTGCGTCACGCACATCATGGTCATGCCTTCCTGCGCCAGTTCGACCATCACGTCCAGCACTTCGTTGATCATCTCGGGATCGAGCGCGGAAGTCGGCTCGTCGAAGAGCATCGCGATCGGGTCCATCGACAGCGCGCGCGCAATCGCCACGCGCTGCTGCTGACCGCCCGACAACTGGCCCGGATACTTGTCGGCGTGCGCGCGCAAGCCCACGCGATCGAGCAGCTTCAGGCCCTTCTGCGTCGCCTCGTCCTTCGAGCGGCCAAGCACCTTGATCTGCGCGAGCGTGAGGTTCTGCACGATCGACAGATGCGGGAACAGTTCGAAATGCTGGAACACCATGCCGACCTTCGAGCGCAGCTTCGAGAGGTTCGTCTTCTTGTCCGTCAGCGACTGGCCGTTGATCGCGATCTCGCCCTTCTGGAACGGTTCGAGGCCGTTGACCGTCTTGATGAGCGTCGACTTGCCCGAACCCGACGGCCCGCATACCACGACGACTTCGCCCTTCTTCACTTCGGTCGTGCAGTCGGTGAGCACCTGAAACTGCCCGTACCACTTCGATACATTCTTGATAGAGATCATCTTGCGACCTTTTTCTGAAGACTTTTGACGAGGGCCGACGCCACCACGCAAACCACGAAATAGCACGCTCCGGCGAAGAGGACCATTTCGACGATGGTGCCGTCGCGGTCGCCGATGTTCGCCGCCGTGCGGAAGAAGTCCGCGAGACTGATGACGTAGACGAGCGACGTGTCCTGAAAGAGGACGATGGCCTGCGTAAGGAGCAGCGGCACCATCGCGCGGAACGCCTGCGGCAGCACGACGAGTTTCATCGCCTGAGCGTAGTTCATGCCGAGCGCGAACGCCGCGTTGACCTGCCCGCGCGGCACCGCCTGAATGCCCGCGCGAATGATTTCCGAATAGTACGCGGCTTCGAAAAGCGAGAACGCGACCATCGCCGATGCAAGGCGAATGTCGATATCCGCCGAAAGCCCGAGCACGTTCTGCAAGAGCTGCGGCACGATCAGGAAGAACCACAGCAGCACCATCACGAGCGGAATCGAGCGAAAGAGCGTGACGTAGGCGCCCGCGAACCACTGCAGCGGCTTGATGCCGGACAGCCGGAACAGTGCGAGCACCGTTCCCCAGATGATGCCGACCACGATGGCGAGCACCGTGATCTGCAGCGTGATGATGGCGCCCGTCCACAGCGTAGGCAGCGAGCCGATGACGCCACTCCAGTTGAACTGATGCATTACTTGCCTCCGATGTAGCCAGGCAGCCGCGTCTTCGCTTCGACCCAGCGCATCAGGAGCATCACGACCAGGTTGATGAGCATGTACGCGAGCGTCACCGCGATGAACGATTCATACGTCTGCGCGGTGTAGTCGACGAGCTGCCGCGCCTGCGCGGACAGGTCGAGCAGACCGATAGTCGATGCCACCGCCGAGTTCTTGAACACGTTGAGGAACTCGGACGTGAGCGGCGGCACGATGATGCGGTAAGCCACCGGCATCAGCACATAGCGATACGTCTGCCATTGCGTGAAGCCCATCGCGAGGCCCGCATTGCGCTGTCCGCGCGGCAGCGCGTTGATGCCCGAGCGCACCTGTTCGCACACGCGCGCGCCGGTGAAAAGCCCGAGACAGATGATCGACGACGAAAAGAACTGCGCCGACGGCGGCAGTTGCTTGAACCAGTTGCCGATGGAAGGCGGCAGCAGTTCCGGAATCACGAGATACCAGATGAAGAACTGCACGATCAGCGGAATGTTGCGGAAGATCGCGACATAGACGGTGCCCGCGCCCGAGAGCCAGCGATTCGGGACCGTTCGCATGATGCCGAACAGCGAACCGACGACGAGCGCGATCACCCAGGCTGCGAGCGACACGGTGATCGTCACCCAGAAGCCGGAGATCAGCCAGCCGAGATAAGTCGTGGGCTCGCCGGTGGAAACCGGACTTAGCAGAATGCCCCAGTTCCAGTGATAAGACATGGACTCACTCCAAAAAGAAACGGAAGAAGCAAGGCTCCTTCCGTCTCGTTCGTTCGTTGCCGAACCGGTTAGTCGATTGCCTTGTCATTCGGGCTCTTGAAGAGAGCCTTCATGTCGTCACTTTCCGGGAAGTTGAGGTTGAGGCCCTTCGGCGGGATCGGGCTTTCGAACCACTTCTTGTAGATCTTGTCCGCTTCGCCCGACGTTTCGACCTTGGCGATCGCGTCGTCGACGACCTTCTTGAATTCCGGATCGTTCTTGCGAATCATGCAGCCGTAGGCTTCATGCGACTGCGGCGTGCCGACGATCACGAAATCGCCCGGATTGTTCGACTTCGCGCGCTCGCCGGCGAGCAGCGCATCGTCCATCATGAACGCGACGGCGCGGCCGGTCGACAGCGTCAGGAACGACTCGCCGTGGTCCTTCGCGCTGATGATGTTCATGCCCATGTTCTTGTCCTGATTCATCTTGCGAAGCAGGCGCTCGGACGTGGTGCCGGCCGTGGTCACGACCGTCTTGCCCTTCAGGTCCGCCCAGTCCTTCACGCCCGAATCCTTCTTGGTCATGAGGCGCGTGCCGATCACGAAAATCGTGTCCGAGAAGGCGGCTTGCTGCTGGCGCTCGGCGTTGTTCGTGGTCGAGCCGCACTCGATGTCCACCGTGCCGTTCTGCACGAGCGGAATGCGGTTCTGCGAGGTGATCGGCGTGAGCTTCACCTTCAGGTCCGGCATGTTGAGCTTCTGCTTGACCGCGTCCACGACCTTCAGCGCGAATTCGTGCGAATAGCCGACGACGTTCTGCTTGTCGTCATAGTACGAAAACGGAATGGACGATTCGCGATGCCCCAGCGAGATGACACCCGTGTCCTTGATCTTCTTGAGCGTGCCTGCGTCCTGAGCGTAGGCGCCGGTGGCGAAAACTCCGAGCGCGGCGACGAGCAGCGCAGCCTTTTTAACCTTCATGTGTTCGATCTCCTGTGGCGAAAACGGGCCAAGTTTAGCAGGGTAATTATTCTGAAAGAATGATTGTTAACCGCAGGGCGTCTTATTTTCGAGACGCTTCGGTGCAACCGAGTGCAACTCCGCGCAGGCGCGCATATTACGCGATTTTTGACAAAAAGCGGGCGACATTCCTCGAATGTCGCCCGCTTCGTTCAACGCCGATGACGCGGCCCGAAAGCCGCGCCGCGCGCCGGTTGCACCTTCGCGCCTTCGCGCGAATCAGGGATACAGGCCGCGCATTTCGCGCGCCATGAGAATGCGCGTGCACGCCACGATGAACGCGGCGGTGCGCACCGATACCTGTTGCTCGCTCGCGACTTGCCACACGGCGGTGAACGCTTCGCGCATCACGCGCTCGAGGCGCTGGTTGATCTCGTCTTCGGTCCAGAAGAAGCTGGAGAAGTCCTGCACCCATTCGAAGTACGAGACGGTCACGCCGCCCGCGTTCGCCACGACGTCCGGAATCACGAGGATGCCCTTGTCGTGAAGGATGTCGTCCGCCGCCGTGGTGGTCGGACCGTTCGCGCCTTCCACGACGATCTTCGTCTTGATCTTCGGCGCATTCTGCTCGGTGATCTGGCCTTCGAGCGCCGCCGGAATCAGGATGTCGCTTTCGATGGTCCAGAACTCGTCCTTCGAGACCGGGTCCGCGCCCGCGAAGCCGCCGACGCCGCCGTTCTGCGCGACGTGCTCGGCGAGCGCGAGCGTATCGATGCCCTTCGAGTTATACAGCGTGCCCGTGTGATCCTGCACGGCGATCACGCGCGCGCCCGCTTCCTGGAAGAGCCGCGCCGCGATGCCGCCGACATTGCCGAAGCCCTGCACCGCGATGCGCGCGCCTTCGATCTCCAGCCCGACGCGCCGCGCCGCTTCCGTGCCGACGACGAACACGCCGCGCCCGGTCGCTTCCTTGCGCCCGAGCGATCCGCCGAGCGAGATAGGCTTGCCGGTCACGACGCCGGTCGCCGTCTGCCCCTGATTCATGGAGTAGGTGTCCATCATCCACGCCATGATCTGCTCGTTCGTGTTCACGTCCGGCGCGGGAATGTCGGTGTTCGGCCCGATGATGATGCCGATCTCGCTCGTATAACGGCGTGTCAGGCGCTCCAGTTCGCCGCGCGACAGCGTGCGCGGATCGACGCGAATGCCGCCTTTTGCGCCGCCGTAAGGCACGTTCACCGCCGCGTTCTTCACCGACATCCACGCGGAAAGCGCCATGACTTCGGAGAGCGTCACGTCCTGGTGATACCGCACGCCGCCTTTGCCGGGACCGCGGGACGTGTTGTGCTGCACACGATAGCCTTCGAAGTGCGCGACCGTGCCGTTGTCCAGTTCGATCGGGCAATCGACGATCAGAATGCGCTTCGGACGCTTGAGCGTTTCGAGCCAGCGGGAGAGCGGGCCGAGATAAGGCGCGACGCGATCGACCTGCCGGAGATAGTTGCCCCACGGGCCGAGATCATCGGCGTGCAGATACGAGGGAATGGCATGGTCAAGCTTCGGAGAGGACATTGATGCTCCAGCGGTTTGTGGAATGCGTCAATTGTCGAAAAACGGCGTTTTCAAATCCAATGCCGTTTCCTTATCCGATCATGCGTTTCGTGCATAACGTTGCAACGCCTTACGGGGCGGGCGTTTGCGGCATCGCGCGCAACAGTTCTTCACCGACTGCATCCCACAGCGCGCGAACGAGCGCCTGGCGCGGGTCGTCGCCTTGGGACGCGAGCTTGTCGCGATACAGCCGTATTTCCATCGTCAGCGTGAACTGACCGGCGGGCGTGCCGCGCGTTCCGCGATCCAGCCGCACGAGCCGTCCTTCGTCGACGGCGTCTTCCACCGCGCTATGCGGCAGAAAGGCGACGCCGTGCCCCGCGAGCGCCATCGCCTTGAGACCTTCGGCCATGTCCGTCTCATAGACCTTGTCGAGATACGGGCGCGCGGGCGCGGTCGCGATGATGACTTCCGTCATGCGGCCGAGATACGCGTTCGGCGTGTACGACAGATACGGCACGGGCGCATCGGCGGTGGCGGGCAGCGTGTAGCGCGCGCGGCCCGCCTTGTTCGGCGCGGAGAACGGGCTGATCGGCTCGACGCCGAGCGTGAGCATGTCGTAGCGCGCCGGATCGAGCGCCACCGGATGACTCGGATGGTGATAGCCCATCACGAGATCGCAGCCGCCTTCGACGAGCGAGAGCACCGCGTCATGCACGTTGAGCGCGCGCAGGCGCGTGCGGATGCGCCCGAGCCGCGCCTCGATATGTTCGAGCCAGCGCGGAAAGTACGTGAGCGAAAGCGTGTGCGGGACGGCGAACTCGATGGTCGCGGCCGGCGCGCCGCCCTGCCCGCGCAACAGCGTGCGCGCTTCGTGGAACTGCGAGAGCATCGCAAGCGCCTGCTCGTAGAACACCTGCCCCGCTTGCGTGAGCCGCGTCGGATACACGGAACGATCGATAAGCTCGGTGCCGAGCCACGCTTCGAGCGCCTGGATGCGTCGCGAAAACGCCGGCTGCGTGATATGCCGAAGCTCCGCCGAGCGGCTGAAGCTGCGCGTTTCCGCGAGCGAGACGAAGTCTTCGAGCCATTTGAGTTCCATGCTGAATGCGCGCCTCGGCCGTGCGGATACGTGAAGCCGCATTTTAAAGGCTCGATGGTCCGCGCCAAGGCGCAGCGCACCATGCGCAAGCACGCCGCACGCGTACGGTGCGATGCCTTCACGGCGCTTGCACGCGGTTGCTGGCGCCCGAAGTCGCGTGGCTGTTGGCGCGCGTCGCGTCGGCGTAAACCTGGATGCGATTGGCATGAGACGTTCCAGCTCGATCCGCATCGCTGGAAAGGCAAGACGGGGCTGCTATCGGGCGTCGTCGGTGCGGCGGGCGGTATCGGCGGCTTCTATCTGCCGGTCATCATGGGGATCGCCAAGGAAAGCACCGGCAGTTACCAGATGGGTTTCGCGACCTTCGGCGTGCTCGCGACGTGCGCGTTCGGCGCGCTGTTCGCACTGCGTGCGCAGTGGCTGCCGTGGTCGGCCACGGCGGCTCAGGAGCGCGATGACATTGCGATCAACGGCGCGCACGCGATGATGTGATGCGGCGCGGCGTCAGTGACGCTCACGCCCGGCGACGAATCCATGAAGCGGCGCAAATCGACGATCGCGCCGCGCGTTTCGTGGACCAGCCGCGCCTCAGACGCGCGCCGCATCGCGCCGATCGACTTCCTGTGCTCGGCCCGCATCCGGCTCGACGGCGCGCTGCTGCTGCAACGCCCACATCTGCGCAAATAGCCCGCCGGCCTGCAGCAGTTGCGCATGCGTTCCGCGCTCGACCACGCGGCCATGATCCATCACGATGATCTGCTGCGCATGCACGACGGTCGAGAGCCGGTGCGCGATGATGAGCGTCGTTCGATCGCGTGCGATGGAATCGAGTTCGCGCTGAATCGCGCGTTCGGATTTCGAATCGAGCGCGGATGTGGCTTCGTCGAAGATGAGAATGGGCGGGTTCTTGAGCAACGTGCGCGCGATCGCCACGCGCTGTTTCTCGCCGCCCGACAGCTTCAGCCCGCGTTCGCCGACGGCCGTGTCGTAACCGGCCGGCAGCGCCTCGATGAAATCGTGGATGTGCGCCGCGCGCGCCGCCGCGATCACTTCGTCGCGGCTCGCGGACGGCCTTCCATACGCGATGTTGTAGTAGATCGAATCGTTGAAGAGCACCGTGTCCTGCGGCACGATGCCGATGGACGCGCGCAGCGAATCCTGCGTCACGCCGCGAATATCCTGCCCGTCGATGACGATGCGCCCGCCTGTCGCGCGGTCCAGATCGTAGAAGCGAAAGAGCAGCCGTCCGAGCGTGGACTTGCCCGAGCCGCTATGCCCGACGACCGCTGTCGTCGTCCCGGCGGCGATCGTGAAATCGACGCCATGCAGAATTTGCCGCGCCGCTTCATACGAGAAGCTCACGTTCTCGAAGCGCACTTCGCCGCCTGTCACGGCGAGCGGCTGCGCATTCGGCGCATCGGGCACTTCGCGGCCCGCGCCGAGCAGCGTGAACATGCGGTCCATGTCGGTCAGCGCCTGCTTCAGCTCGCGATACACCACGCCGAGAAAGTTGAGCGGAATGTAGAGCTGGAGCATGAACGTGTTGATGAGAACGAGATCGCCGAGCGTGAGCCGCCCCGCCATCACGCCCTGCGTCGCGCGCCAGAGAATGAAGACGAGTCCCACGCCGATGATCGTCTGCTGCCCGAAGTTGAGCATCGAAAGCGAACGCTGCGACTTGATCGCAGCTGCGCGATAACGTTGCAGGTTTTCGTCGTAACGGCGCGTTTCCCATTCCTCGTTGCCGAAGTACTTCACGGTCTCGTAGTTGAGCAGCGAATCGATGGCGCGCGAGTTCGCCTTCGAATCGAGTTCGTTCATCGTGCGGCGATAGTGCGTGCGCCACTCCGTCACCTTCACCGTGAACACGATGTACGTGCACAGCGCGACGAACGTGACGATCGCGTAATACGCCTCGTACTTCGTCACGAAGAACGCGAGCACGAGCCCGACTTCGACGAGCGTCGGCAAGATGCTGTAGAGCGAATAGGAAACGAGTTGCTGGATGCCGCGCGTGCCGCGTTCGATGTCGCGCGACATGCCGCCCGTTTGCCGGTCGAGATGAAACCGCAGCGACAGCGAATGCAGATGGCGAAACACCTTCAGCGCGAGTTGCCGCACGGCGCTTTCCGTCACCTTCGCGAACAGCAGCTCGCGCAGTTCGGTGAAAAGCGAAGTGGAAAGCCTCACGCCCGCATAAGCCATCACGAGCAGCCCGATTCCGCCGATCAGCACGATGCCCGGCGCTCCCTGCGCGCGCCCGAGCGCGGTGAGATGCTGCACGGAAGCGAGACCATCGACGATGCGCTTCATCACGATCGGCACGCCGAGATTCGCGACCTTCGCGCCGATCAGGCAAGTGAGCGCGAACGCGACGCGCCATTTGTATGTAGTGAGGTAAGGCAGCAGCGAGCGGATCGTCTGCCAGTCGTTGCGCGGGCCCTGGGCGACGGGGCCCGGCTCGGTGTTTGAATAGCGGCGCATGAGTTCGAATGAGTGAGGCGCCTCGCGCGGACGTGCCCTTTTGCGCGGCGTGGGGACGCCTTGTGCTCGTGTGGGGCGGGCGCACGCCGGCGCGTGCTTCCCGTACAATTTGCCGCAAGCCGCGGCGCGATTGCGCGAAGGGGCTTACCCTCTACATAAGCATTGTCGCAGAAGGTTCAGGGCTGCGCTCGCAGCCGCCTTCCTCAACGAACGACGACATCAACCGGACGCCTCCCATGCCGCAAGAATCCAAGCTCCCGCAGAAACCCGTTGCCCTGCGTGTCGTGCCGCAGCCCGCCGACGCCAACATGCATGGCGACGTCTTCGGCGGCTGGATCATGGCGCAGGTGGATATCGCCGGCTCCATTCCGGCGAGCCGCCGCGCGAACGGACGCGTCGCGACCGTCGCGGTCAATTCGTTCCTGTTCAAGAACCCGGTGTTCGTCGGCGACTTGCTGAGTTTCTATACGGACATCGTGAAGACGGGCAATACGTCGATCACCGTCTATGTCGAAGTGTTCGCGCAGCGCATGAGTCTCGCGGAGGAAGTCGTCAAGGTGACGGAGGCGACGCTTACCTACGTCGCCACCGATCACGACCGCCGCCCGCGCGCGCTGCCGTCGCTCGACTGAGCGCGCGCGTTCGCTCAGTTGGCGAGCACGCCCTGCCGCAGCAAGCCGGGAATCTCGTCGTGCGGCATCGGGCGCGAGAAGAGATAGCCCTGCATTTCGTCGCAGTCGCGCTCGCGCAGGAAGTCGTGCTGCGCGGACGTCTCGACGCCTTCCGCGATCACCTGCAATTCCAGCGAATGCGCGAGCGCGATGATCGCGGAGGTGATGGTTTCGTCGTCGCCGGACGAGCCGATATCCGCGACGAACGAGCGGTCGATCTTCAGCCGATGCACCGGAAAGCGCTTCAGATACGACAGGCTCGAATAGCCGGTGCCGAAGTCGTCGATGGCAATGCCGATGCCGAGCGCCGATAGCTCGGAGAGCATCATCGCCGCGTTGTCCGCGTTGCGCATGATCGCGCTTTCGGTCAGTTCCAATTCCAGATAACGCGGTTCCAGCCCGGTTTCCTCCAGCACGGAAGTCACGAGCGTGGCGATATCGCGCTGCTGGAAATGCCGCGCCGACAGGTTCACGGACACGCGCGCGGGCGGCAGCCCCGCGTCCTGCCATGCCTTGTTCTGACGGCACGCCTCGCGCAGCACCCATTCCGAAAGCGGCCCGATCAGCCCGCTTTCCTCCGCGACGGGAATGAACGCGGCCGGCGACACGAGTCCCTGCTCGGGATCGCGCCATCGCACGAGCGCCTCGATGCCGACGATCGCGCCCGTCGCCATGTCCACTTGCGGCTGGTAATGGAGCAGGAACTCGCCCTCGCGCAGCCCGCGCCGCAGACGCCGCTCCAGATCCATGCGCGCCCCGACGCTCGCGTTCATTTCCGGCTGATAGAGCTGGTACGTGTTGCGCCCCATGTCCTTCGCGCGATACATCGCGAGGTCGGCTTTCTTCAGCACGGTCTCGGCGTCGTCGCCGTCTTGCGGATAGAGACTCGCGCCCATGCTGCAGCCCACATACAGCTCTGTTTCGTCGAGCCATACGGGTTCGGAGATCGCCGCGCGCGTGCGCTCCATCCACGCGATGAGCGCCGCCTCGTCTTCGAGATCGGGCAGCACGAACACGAACTCGTCGCCGCCGTGACGCGCCACCGTATCGCTCGTTCGCGCCGAGCGCGCGAGCCGCTCGCCGATTACCGCGAGCAGCCTGTCGCCGACGCTGTGGCCGAGACTGTCGTTGACGTTCTTGAAACCGTCGAGGTCCATGAACACGACCGCGATGCGGCTCTCGCGCCGGCGCGCCTGCTCGATCGCATGCTGAAGACGGTCGCGCAGCAGATTGCGGTTCGGCAATTGCGTGAGCGTGTCGTAATTCGCCTGGTATTCGAGCTGTTCCTGATAGTTCATCAGGTCGGTCACGTCGTTGATGATGCCGATGTGATGCGTCGTATGGCCCTGCGCGTTCGGCACCGGCGCGACGAACAACTGGTTCCAGAAAAGCGCCCCGTCCTTGCGATAGTTGCGCAGCACGACGCTCGCCTCGGCGTTCCCGGCGAGCGCGCGGCGAATCGACGTGAGTCCTTCCTGATCGCCGTCAGGACCGTGCAGGAAACGGCAGTCACGGCCGATGACTTCCTTCGGCTCGTAGCCCGTGATGCGCTTGAACGCCGGGTTCGCGTACTCGATCACGTTCGCGCCGTTGACCGCGCCGGTGATCAGAATCGCGTTCACGCTCGCGTCGAGCGCGCGGCTTTGCAGACGCAGCGCGAGTTCGGCGCGCTTGCGCGCGGTCACGTCCTGATACGAACCCAGCACGCCGATGGTCTGCCCTTCGCCGTCCATGAGCGGCAGCATGCTCGTCACCACCGTATGCAGCGTGTCGCCCACGAGCACGTCACGTTCGAAGTGCATTTTCGGCACCGTCGTGTCGATCACTTCGCGGTCGTCGGCGCGCACTACGTCGGCGGCGGCGCTCCACGGCAGGTCGAAGTCCGTCTTGCCGACGATCTGCTCGTTGTACGCGAGGCCGGCGTCGCGGGCGAACGCGTTGTTGCAGCCGAGATAGCGCGATTCGCGGTCCTTCCAGAACACGCGCTGCGGAATGTTGTCGATGACCGTCTCCAGCATCTCGTTGGAGCGGCGCGCCTCGGCTTCCGCGTTGATGCGGTCGGTCACGTCGTGAGCGAGCATGAAAAGCCCCGGACGGCCCGAATACCCGAGCGTGTGATGCGAGACGTCGGCGCTGCTCGTCGAGCCGTCGCGATGCCGGTAACGCCATACGCCGCTCGAACTCTGCCCGCGCGCGGCGCGCTCGCCGCTATCACCGTTGCCGCCGTTGTTCCCGGTTTCGGCCGCGCTGCGCGCAAGCCGCGCGGCGAAGCGGTCGAAGTCGTCGGCGACGTGGAGCTCGCGCAGCGTCATCTGCATGAACTCGTCTTGCGAATAGCCGTAGTGGGCGGTGGCGGCCGGATTGACGGCGATGAAACGCATGGTGTCGCGATCGACGATCCACATCGGCACCGGATGCGCCTCGAACATGCTGCGAAAGCGCTCGTTGCTGCGCTGCTTCGCACGCACGACGCCGAGCTTTTCGCGCGCCGCGCGCTCGTGGGTCACGAAGAGCGTGATGAGCGCGCCGCTGCCGAGAAGCATCGTGATCGCGAGCAGCAGCATCGCGCCGCCCGAGCCGCGCGCGGAACGCTCGAGCGCGGCGATCGTCGCGGTATCGATGCGCGCGCGTACATCGCCGAGCTGTTCGTCGACCGCCTGGAGGTCTCCGCTCAGCAGCACGAACGCGGTGTCGGCCCAGGCGCGCGATTCGTCGGCGCTTGCGCGGCGCGCGCGCTCGTCCGCGAGACCGGCGTCGCTGCGCATGGCGGCGGCGCGCGCGGCGAGCGCATCGAAGGCGTCGGCCATGCCCGGCTCCATCGCCGTCTGCGCGCGCAGGCCGCTTTCGAGCGCGTCGAGATGCTTTTCGCGCGCGTCGCGCTCGGCAGCCGGTTCGGCGATGCCCGTCGCCTCGAAGCGGCTCAATCGAGTCAGCGCCTCGCCGATCTCGCCGCGATACGCCGCAAGGTCGCGCAGGAGGCCCATCGAGCGGACCGTGCGCGCATCGCTCTCGCGCAGGTCGGCGATCCGCTCGCAAGCGACGAAGGCGTTCGCGCCGAGCGCGGCCAGCACGACGGCGATATTGACGAGCAAACGCCTGGAAAAGAAACGAGTCATGAGCGGCAAGCCGGTCCCTTTGTTCCTTTGAGCGCGGGCGCTCGCGCGTCAAGTGCGCGCGCCCACGCAAAAGCGCGGCGCGAGCGCGAAGCTCACACCGCGATTAATGGATAACGTGGATAACGGCAGGTTTTGCGCCGGCTTTAGCGGCGCGGCGCAAATTTCGCGCTCGGGACTCGGGCGCGGCTACTCGGCGAGGCCGAACTCCCGCATCGCGGGCGCGAAGTCGTGATTCTGCTTGTCGGTATTGCGCGACAGCTTCGCGAGCGCATAGCGCTGGAAACGGTCGAGCGCGGCCCAGTGCGACAGGCTCGGCGGACTCACGCCCGCAAGACTGCTCTGACGAATGACGGTTTCCGGCACCGCGTCGGCGTGATTCCAGACCGGATCGGCGTCGCGCTCGATCTTCTCCGGCGCGGCGTTCGCGTGCGTTTTCATCATCTCTTCGAGCGCGAGGTCGAAGTTTTTCTCCACTTCCACTTCGTCCTCGACGGGGAAGCGCGCGAGCAGCGCGCGGTCGTCATACGGCAGCATCTGCCATTGATCGAGCGTGATTCGCATGCCGAAGCGATCGAGATTGAAGCGCACCGCAAGCGGAATGAAGCGCAGATTGTCCGAGGATTCGACCTCGAACCCGAAAAGACGCGCGGCGTCGTAAAGTCCCATGGCGATAGCCTCGTTGGATTGGGGCGCGCGCGGCGCGCATCGCCCGCTTCAGTTATTGTAGGGCTTGGTATTGGGCTGGAACCGTGCAGTGAGAGACGCAGCGCACCATCTTGCAGCGTCCCGACAGCAAGCGCATTTAGCAAGCCATGTACCCGGAAGTTTGCGCACGTCCGCAGTGGCGCAACAACGGAGCAACGGAGCAACGGAGCATCAGAAGTGGATCAACTCGAAACCGAAGACCAGCCGGGCTACGTCGAGCGGCAGGTGCGAAGGCATCGGCTGGGCGAAAGCGCCGTCGCGGCTGACAACGTCGGCCAGGAATGGCCGGTCGCGCTGGTGTACAACGGCATCTCTCACGCGGTGATGATGTGCACCCCGCGCGATCTCGAAGCCTTCGCGGTGGGCTTCTCGTTGACCGAGGGCATCGTCGCGCGAGGCAGCGACATTCACGACATCGAGGTCTATCACCGCGACGATGGAATCGCCCTGCCGCACGCCGAAGTGCATCTGCAGGTGGTGCAGCAGGCATTTGCGTCGCTCAAGGACAAGCGGCGCGCGCTTGCCGGGCGGACCGGCTGCGGCGTGTGCGGGATCGAAAGCATCGACTTGCTGGATCTGCAACCCGAGCGCGTGCCGAATACGGGCTTTCTGACGCGCCTCGCGCCCGACGCGATCGCGCGGGCGGCGCGTGAATTGCCGGCGCATCAGCGGTTGACGAAGCTCACCGGCGGACTGCACGCCGCCGCATGGTGCGACGAACACGGCGCGATCCGCTACGCGTTCGAGGACGTGGGCCGGCACAACGCGCTCGACAAGCTCATCGGACAGCTCGTGCTGCAACGCGTGGACACGACGCAGGGCTTCGTGTTTCTGTCGAGCCGCGCGAGCTATGAGCTCGTGCGCAAGTCGGCGCGCGTCGGCGTGCCGATGGTCGCGACGATTTCCGCGCCGACATCGCTTGCCATCGCGATCGCAAAGCAGGCCGGATTGCGGCTCGT